>JAIERF010000297.1 GCA_019747075.1 Pseudomonadaceae bacterium | reverse complement strand
CCCCATGAAGCCCAGGATGTGGCTCAGGAAGCTTTTATCAAGGCCTACCGAGCCTTGGCGAATTTTCGTGGTGACAGCCAGTTTTATACCTGGCTGTACCGCATCGCCATCAACACGGCGAAGAACTACCTGGTGGCGCGCGGTCGTCGCCCGCCAGAGTCGGATATCAGTGCCGAAGATGCAGAATTCATGGATGGCGATCACGACCTCAAGGACATTGAGTCACCTGAACGCCTGATGTTGCGGGATGAAATCGAAGCCACTGTGCATCGTGCCATTGCCGCATTACCCGAAGACTTGCGCACGGCCTTGACCCTGCGCGAGTTCGACGGTTTGAGTTATGAGGACATTGCGGCGGTTATGCAGTGTCCGGTCGGGACTGTGCGGTCGCGGATTTTCCGTGCCCGTGAAGCCGTTGATAAAGCCCTGCAGCCGTTATTGCAGGACGCCTGATAGTGCGGCGCAAGCCGAGAGAGGAAACATCATGAGTCGTGAAGCCCTGCAGGAATCGCTGTCCGCACTGATGGATAACGAAACCGATGAGCTTGAACTGCGCCGCGTCCTGGCGGCCAGTGGCGAAAGTGAGGTGCGGGCCACGTGGGCGCGTTATCAGGTGGCCCGTGCGGTCATGCATAAAGAGTTGCTGGAACCTCGCCTGGATCTGGCCGCAGCGGTGTCTGCTGCCTTGGCCGATGAACCGGTGCCTGCTGTCAGCCAACCACGCTTGCCGTGGCGCGGGCTGGGGCGTTTGGCCGTGGCAGCGTCGGTGACAGTCGCCGTGTTGGCCGGTGTGCGTATGTACAATCAGGATGATCTGGCAACCACGCCACTGGCCCAGCGCGACGCTCTGCCCTTGTTGCAAGCGCGTCCACTGCAGGGGCCTGCGGTACTGGCCGGCTACACGACCAATAGTGTTGTGGTGTCGCAAGGTCAGGGCGCTACTGATGCCCAACAGCGTTGGCAGCAACAGCATCTGCCGGCCTATGTTCGTCAGCATGCTCAGCAGGCCGCCTTTATTGGTACGCAAAGCGCATTGCCGTATGCCCGTGCGGCGAGCATGGAAGGCCGCTGAGCTTTTCTATGCGCGTTTTTCCTCTTCTTGCCGTCTTTCTGCTTGGGTTGGTTGCGCCGGTGCAGGCGGATCAGCCGGCTGCCGCTGATGTGGCGGGCTGGCTGACGCGGATGGCCGCTGCGGAGCGCCAGCACAGCTATCAGGGCACTTTTGCCTATGAACGTAATGGCAGCTTTTCGACCCATGGCATCTGGCATCGTGTTGAGGCAAACGGCCAGGTGCGTGAGCGCTTGTTGCAGTTGGATGGCCCCGCCCAGGAAGTCGTGCGTATCAATGGTCGACCGCAATGTGTGAGTGGCGCGCCAGCGGAGCAATTGACGGATGTGGTGCCAGTGGCCTTGCGGCAGTTGGCGGCGGAGCAGTTGGTGCGCCATTACGATTTGCGCATTGTTGGCGAATCGCGGGTGGCGGGGCGCAGCGCCGTGGTGCTGCTGATGCTGCCGCGTGATCGTCATCGTTATGGTTTCGAACTGCACTTGGATCGTTTGACCGCACTGCCGCTCAAGTCATTGATGCTTGGTGAGCAAGGTCAGTTGCTGGAGCGCTTTCAATTTACCCAGCTTGACACCCTCACCCCGCTGAGCGAGCAAGCGTTGCGTCCGAGTGTGAGCTGCTTGCCGATCAAAATGGCGCCTGCGGCACTTGCCTCCGTCAATCACTGGCATTCCGGTTGGTTGCCGGTGGGGTTCAACTTGCTGGCGACACATGAGCGTAGCGCCTCCGGCTCGGGGGCTGTAGTGGCATGGTTGATGTTTGGCGATGGGCTGGCGCGGTTCTCTGTGTTTATTGAGCCGCTGCAGAGTGAGTCGGTTGTGGATACCCGTATTCAGTTGGGGCCGACAGCTGTGGTGTCCAAGCGGATGCCGACGGCGGCGGGTGAGTTTACCGTTACGGTGGTCGGCGAAATTCCGCCGGGTACTGCTGAACGTGTGGCGTTGGCCATGCGACCTGCGCAGGACTCGGCGCAATGATTGAGGAATCGGGCCGCGTTGTGGCGTTGGATGAGGGAGCTGTATGGGTGCAAACCTTGCGCAAAAGCACCTGCTCCAGTTGTTCGGCCAATGCCGGCTGTGGTCAGGGTTTACTCGACAAACTGGCCATCAGCGGTCACCGCGGCAATGTGCGGGCGTTGACTGACCTGCAGTTGGCGGTCGGCGATGAAGTGGTTATTGGTGTGCGCGAGGAGTTATTGCTGCGCAGCGCTGTGCAGGTTTATTTATTGCCGTTGCTGGCGTTGCTGGGCGGCGGCTTTATTGCGCAAAGTCTTGAGCTGAGTGAGCCATTGAGTATTTTGCTCGGGCTGGGTGCGCTGTTGGTGGCGGGTTTGCTGGTACGTTGGCGCAGTTTGCGCGTGGCCGATGATCCCCGTCTGCAGCCGGTGGTGGTGCGGGCGCTGTTGCTCAGTTCGGCGAGTTGTTCTGTGCCGTGATGGATGTTTTTTAACCAGGGGTTCTAACGCAATGCTGAAATTCAAAACCTATTGCGCCACGCTGGTGGCGGTATTGCTGATGAGTCAGGCGCTGGTGGCCAATGCGCAGTTGCCGGACTTTACCGGGCTGGTAGAAGCCGCTTCTCCGGCCGTGGTGAATATCAGTACCCGGCAGAAGGTGCCGCAGCGCGCGATGGCCTCCAGCGGCCAGCAAATGCCCAATCTGGAAGGCTTGCCGCCGCAATTTCGCGAATTTTTCGAGCGCAGCATTCCGCAGCAGCCGCGTAATCCCGGCGGCCGTCAACGGGAGGCCCAGTCGCTAGGCTCGGGCTTTATCATTTCTGCCGACGGCTATGTGCTGACCAATAATCACGTGGTGGCGGACGCCGATGAAATCATCGTGCGTCTGTCGGACCGCAGTGAGCTGGAAGCCAAGCTGATTGGCGCCGACCCGCGCACCGATGTGGCTTTGCTCAAGGTCGAGGGCAAGGGGTTGCCCATTCTGAAACTGGGCAAATCCGATGATTTGAAAGTAGGTGAGTGGGTGTTGGCCATCGGTTCGCCGTTTGGCTTTGACCATTCGGCCACTGCCGGCATTGTTTCGGCTAAGGGTCGCAGCTTGCCCAATGAGAGCTATGTGCCCTTCATTCAGACGGATGTGGCCATCAACCCCGGTAACTCTGGCGGCCCGTTGTTTAACCTGGACGGCGAAGTGGTTGGTATCAACTCGCAGATTTTTACCCGTTCGGGTGGATTTATGGGCCTGTCGTTCGCGATTCCCATTGATGTCGCCATGGATGTGGCCACTCAGCTGAAAGCGTCTGGCAAAGTCAGTCGCGGCTGGCTAGGCGTGGTGATTCAGGAAGTGAACAAGGATCTGGCTGAGTCGTTTGGGCTGGAGAAGCCGGCCGGTGCGCTGGTTGCCCAGGTGTTGCAGGACGGCCCGGCAGCCAAGGGTGGTTTACAGGTCGGTGATGTGATTTTGAGCTTGAACGGTCAGCCAATCGTGATGTCCGCCGACTTGCCCCATCTGGTGGGAGCCCTCAAGGCTGGCGACAAGGCCGAGTTGGATGTCGTGCGTGAAGGCGAGCGCAAGATGCTGGCCATGACGGTTGGCGCCCTGCCGGATGATGACGAAGAGCTGGTGGCCAGTGCGGCGCCGGGTGAGGGTGTAAGCAGCAACCGCTTGGGCGTGGCTGTGGTCGAGTTGACCGCTGAGCAGAAGAAAACCCTGGATGTGACCAGTGGTGTGCTGGTCAAAGAGGTGCAGGATGGTCCTGCGGCCCTGATGGGCGTGCGTCCCGGTGATGTGATCACCCATCTGAATAATCAGGCCATCGACACCAGTAAGACCTTTGCGACCATCGCCAAGGCCCTGCCCAAGGATCGTTCGGTCTCTATGCGCGTGCTGCGCGGCGGGCGGGCCAGCTTTATTACCTTCAAACTGGCGGAATAAGCCGACAGGCGGATGAACAGGGCGGCTTTTGCCGCCCTTTTTCGTTGCTACCGGCTGACGCCCTAGGCGTGACGCTCAGGGCGCCTTTCAGGTACACTTCCCGGCTATTTTCGGCGGGCAGTCTGCCTGCGGCCTTTTTGAGTGCTGATCCGTGAGTGACCTGAGTCATATCCGCAATTTCTCCATCATCGCCCACATTGACCACGGCAAGTCGACCCTGGCTGACCGCTTTATCCAGATGTGTGGCGGCCTGGCCGAGCGCGAAATGGAAGCCCAGGTCCTGGACTCCATGGACCTCGAGCGTGAGCGCGGCATCACCATCAAGGCCCACAGCGTCACCTTGTACTACAAGGCCAAAGACGGCATTACCTACCAGCTGAACTTCATTGATACCCCAGGCCACGTCGACTTCACCTATGAAGTCAGTCGCTCCCTGGCCGCCTGTGAAGGTGCGCTGCTGGTGGTGGATGCCGGTCAGGGCGTAGAAGCCCAGTCGGTAGCCAACTGCTACACCGCCATCGAGCAGGGCCTCGAAGTGATGCCGGTGCTGAACAAGATCGACCTGCCCCAGGCTGATCCGGACCGGGTCAAGGAAGAGATCGAGAAGATCATTGGTATCGATGCCACCGACGCCGTGACCTGCAGCGCCAAGACCGGCCTGGGCGTCGACGACGTGCTTGAACGCCTGGTGCAGACCATTCCGGCGCCGACCGGCGACATCGAAGCGCCGTTGCAAGCGCTGATCATCGACTCCTGGTTCGACAACTACCTGGGGGTTGTCTCCCTGGTGCGCGTGCGCCAAGGGCGGATCAAGAAGGGCGACAAGGTGCTGGTGAAATCCACCGGCAAGATCCACCTGGTGGACAGTGTGGGTGTGTTCAACCCCAAGCACACCGCGACCGTCGACCTGAAAGCCGGTGAAGTGGGCTTTATCATCGCCGGCATCAAGGACATTCATGGTGCGCCAGTGGGCGATACCCTGACCTTGAGTTCGACCCCCGATGTTGACGTGCTGCCAGGCTTCAAACGCATTCAGCCGCAGGTGTATGCCGGCCTGTTTCCGGTTAGCTCTGACGACTTCGAAGACTTCCGCGAAGCCCTGCAGAAGCTGACGCTGAACGACTCGTCCCTGCAGTACACCCCAGAAAGTTCCGACGCCTTGGGCTTTGGCTTCCGCTGTGGCTTCCTCGGCATGCTGCACATGGAGATCATCCAGGAGCGCCTGGAGCGCGAGTACGACCTGGACCTGATCACTACCGCGCCGACAGTAATCTTCGAACTGCTGCTCAAGACCGGCGAGACCATCTACGTCGACAACCCGTCCAAACTGCCGGATCTGTCGTCGATCGAGGACATGCGCGAACCGATCGTGCGCGCCAACATCCTCGTACCGCAGGAACACTTGGGCAACGTCATCACCCTGTGCATCGAGAAGCGCGGCATTCAGCACGACATGCTGTTCCTCGGCTCACAGGTACAGGTGACCTATGACTTGCCGATGAACGAAGTGGTGCTGGACTTCTTCGACCGTCTGAAGTCCACCAGCCGTGGCTATGCTTCGCTGGATTACCACTTTGATCGCTACCAGTCGGCCAATTTGGTCAAACTGGATGTGCTGATCAACGGTGAAAAGGTCGATGCCCTGGCGTTGATCGTGCACCGTGACAACGCGCACTACAAAGGTCGCGCGTTGACCGAGAAGATGAAAGAGTTGATTCCGCGGCAGATGTTCGATGTGGCCATCCAGGCCGCCATCGGTGGGCAGATTGTTGCGCGCACCACAGTAAAAGCGCTCAGGAAGAACGTGTTGGCCAAGTGCTACGGCGGCGACGTAAGCCGTAAGCGCAAACTGCTGGAAAAGCAGAAGGCCGGTAAAAAACGCATGAAGCAGGTCGGCAATGTGGAAATTCCACAGGAAGCCTTCCTGGCAGTGCTCAGACTGGATAGCTGAAGACTATGTCGCTAAATTTCCCGTTGTTGCTGGTCATCGCCGTTGCCGTTTGCGGCGTACTGGCCTTGCTTGATCTGTTGCTGCTGGCCCCGCGTCGGCAGACAGCCATAGCCACCTACACTGGTCAGGTCACTGAACCTGATCAGGCGGTGCTGGAGCGGTTGAACAAGGAACCGTTGCTGGTTGAGTACGGCAAGTCGTTCTTCCCGGTGCTGGCCATCGTGCTGGTGCTGCGTTCGTTTCTGGTCGAGCCGTTTCAGATTCCGTCCGGTTCGATGAAACCAACCCTGGAAGTCGGCGACTTTATCCTAGTCAACAAGTTTGCCTATGGCATTCGCTTGCCGGTGCTGGACCGCAAGGTTATCGAAGTGGGCAATCCGCAACGCGGCGACGTTATGGTGTTTCGCTACCCCAGCGACCCCAACGTCAATTACATCAAACGCGTAGTGGGCCTGCCGGGCGACAGCGTGCGTTACAGCCAGGATAAGCGCCTGTTTATTAACGGTCAGGCCGTTGCCGAGCAGTTCGTCGCGGAAGAGCCTGGCAGCCTCGGTAGCGCCATGCTCTATGAAGAGAAGCTGGGCTCTGCTGAGCATCAGATCCGCAAGGAAATGAGCCGTTATCGCATGATGCCCGGTCAAGAGTGGCAGGTGCCGCAAGGCCACTACTTCATGATGGGCGACAACCGCGACAACTCCAACGACAGCCGTTTCTGGAACGATCCGAACATCCCGCGCGAGCTTTTGGGCATGGTTCCGGACCAGAACATCGTCGGCAAGGCCTTCGCCGTCTGGTTGAGCTGGGCCGACCCGAAATTACGCAATGTTCCGAGCCTCGCCCGCGTCGGTCTGATCCACTAAGCAAACGTTGGCTTGCGCTGTTTGCGCAGCGTGGGCCATCTATAGTTTTCCTGCCCCTGGGGCATTCAATAATCTGGAGTGAAATCGATCATGACATTGACGCGTTCGCAGAAAGGTATGTCGATGCTGAGCTGGATGGTGCTGTTGGCCGTGGTGGCCTTCCTCGCCAGTGCTGTATTCAAGATGGTGCCGCATTACCTTGACTATATGGCGATGAAAAAGATCATCACCTCGGTGGAAACCGACAAAGCGGCTGAAGTACGCAGCGTGGGCGAGTTCTATTCCCACGTTAGCAAGGGCATGTCGGTCAACAGCATTCGCGACCTGGACATGGAAAAAGCCCTCAAGGTTACCATCGAGAACAACGAGTTTCGCGTGCACCTTAAATACGAGAAGCGTGAAGGGCTGATCGAGAACCTCGACCTGGTGGCGCGCTTCGACCAAGAATTTCGCGTGCGCATGCCGTGAGTGCATCTTTAGACCGTTTGCAGCGTCAGCTCGGTTACACCTTCCAGGACCAGGAGCTGATGATTCTGGCCCTGACTCACCGCAGTTTCGCCGGGCGTAACAATGAACGCCTGGAGTTTCTCGGTGATGCCATTCTCAACTTCGTTGCCGGCGAGGCGCTGTTTCAGCGCTTTCCTCAGGCCCGCGAAGGTCAGCTGTCGCGTCTGCGTGCGCGTTTGGTTAAGGGTGAAACCCTGGCCATTCTGGCCCGTGGTTTTGACTTGGGCGAGTACCTGCGCCTGGGTTCCGGTGAGTTGAAAAGCGGTGGTTTTCGCCGTGAATCGATTCTTGCCGATGCCCTCGAAGCCCTGATCGGTGCCATCTACCTGGACACCGGCATGGACGCAGCCCGCGAGCGGGTGCTGGCCTGGCTGACCAATGAAATCGAAGGTCTGACCCTGGTCGACACCAACAAAGATCCGAAAACCCGCCTGCAGGAATTCTTGCAGTCGCGCGCGTCCGAACTGCCGTTGTACGAGGTGGTGGACATCCAGGGTGAACCGCACTGCCGGAGTTTTCTGGTGGAGTGCCAGGTTGCCCTTTTGAATGATAAAACCCGGGGTCAGGGAGCCAGTCGCCGCATTGCCGAACAGGTTGCCGCGGCGGCTGCCTTGATTGCCCTGGGGGTGGAGAACGGCCATGACTGATACAACCGCAACACGCTGTGGCTATGTTGCCATCGTCGGCCGTCCCAACGTGGGCAAGTCCACGTTGCTCAACCATATTCTCGGCCAGAAGCTGGCCATCACCTCGCGCAAGCCGCAGACCACCCGCCACAACATGCTCGGCATCAAAACCGAAGGCAGTGTGCAGGCGGTGTATGTGGACACGCCGGGGCTGCACAAGAACGGCGAGAAGGCCCTCAACCGTTACATGAACAAAACCGCTTCGGCGGCGTTGAAAGACGTCGACGTGGTGATCTTCGTGGTCGAGCGCACGCGCTGGACCGAAGAAGACCAGATGGTTCTCGAGCGCATCCAATATGTGCAAGGGCCGGTCATCGTGGCGATCAACAAAACCGACCGTATCGAAGACAAATCCGAGTTGATGCCGCACCTGGAATGGCTGCAGCAGCAATTGCCAAACGCCATCATCGTGCCGATTTCGGCCCAGCACGGGCACAACCTTGAGGCGCTGGAACAGCAGGTGGCGAACAACCTGCCGGAAAGCGAGCACTTCTTCCCAGAAGACCAGATCACCGACCGCTCCAGCCGCTTCCTGGCTGCCGAGCTGGTGCGCGAGAAGATCATGCGTCAGCTGGGTGCCGAGCTGCCGTACCAGATCACCGTCGAGATCGAAGAGTTCAAGCAGCAGGGCCGCACCCTGCATATCCACGCCTTGATCCTGGTGGAGCGCGACGGCCAGAAGAAAATCATCATTGGCGACAAGGGTGAGCGGATCAAGCGCATCGGTATGGAAGCGCGCAAAGACATGGAAGTGCTGTTTGACTCCAAGGTCATGCTCAACCTCTGGGTCAAGGTCAAAGGTGGCTGGTCCGACGATGAGCGCGCACTACGTTCGCTGGGCTACGGCGACCTGTAGCAGACCGTTGAAAAACTACCTGCGTTGGCAGCGCTGCGTTAAAAAGGGCCTCAAAATGCTCATGTACTGCTTGTACACTGCGCTTTTTCGGCCATTTTTGCCTTGCTCTGCCTGCCTCGCCTACGTTTATCAACGCCCTGCCAGCCTCACACATGCCGGCTGACGCGCAGCCGGCCTTCGTACTGCACAGCCGCGCCTACCGCGAGAGCAGTGCACTGGTCGATTTGCTCACCCCACAAGGGCGTTTGCGCGCGGTGTTGCGCGGTGCCCGTGGCAAGGCTGGCAGCCTGGCGCGGGCCTTTGTACCGTTGGAGATTGAGCTGCGCGGGCGCGGTGAGCTCAAGACCATTGGCCGCCTGGAAAGCGCCGGGATTCCCAATCTGTTGCACGGCGATGCGTTGTTCAGTGGCCTGTACCTGAATGAGTTGCTGATCCGCCTGTTGCCCGCTGAAGATCCCCACCCCGATGTTTTTGACCACTATGCCGCGACCCTGCTGGCGCTGGCCGCAGGTCGGCCGCTGGAGCCGCTGCTGCGGGCGTTCGAGTGGCGTTTGCTGGACGATCTGGGCTATGGTTTCGCCCTCGATCAGGACCTCTCCGGCCAGCCGGTAACGGCCGATACGCTCTACCGCCTGCGCCCCGATGCTGGCCTGGAAGCGGTCTTTGAACTGCAGCCCGGGGTTTTTTACGGCGCCGATCTGCTGGCCATGGCCCAGGCTGACTGGTCCGCGCCCGGCGCGCTGGCCGCGGCCAAACGGCTGATGCGCCAGGCCTTGGCGCCCCATTTGGGCGGCCGGCCGCTGGTCAGCCGCGAGCTGTTTCTTTCTGCACCCAGAATCAACCTTAAGGACTCTCCCCGTGACTGACGCCCCTCGCATTCTGCTCGGTATCAACATCGATCACGTCGCCACCCTGCGCCAGGCCCGTGGCACCCGTTATCCTGACCCGGTCAAAGCCGCCCTGGACGCCGAAGAGGCCGGTGCCGATGGCATTACCGTGCACCTGCGCGAAGACCGCCGGCATATTCAGGAGCGCGATGTTCGCGTCCTCAAAGAGGTGCTGCAGACGCGGATGAACTTCGAGATGGGCGTGACCGAAGAGATGCTGGCGTTTGCCGAAAGCATTCGCCCGGCCCACGTTTGCCTGGTGCCGGAAACCCGTCAGGAACTGACCACCGAAGGCGGCCTAGATGTAGCCGGCCAGGAAGCGCGGATTCGTGCGGCGGTCGAGCGGCTGGCGCGCATTGGTTGTGAAGTGTCGCTGTTTATCGATGCCGATTCGTTGCAGATTGAAGCCGCCAAGCGCGTCGGCGCGCCGGCCATCGAACTGCACACCGGTCGCTATGCCGACGCCGAGGGCCCGGAAGACACTGCCCGTGAGTTGGCGCGCATCCGGGACGGCGTCGCTTGCGGCGTGGCCCATGGTTTGATCGTCAATGCCGGCCATGGCCTGCATTACCACAACGTCGAAGCTGTGGCGGCGATTGCCGGCATTAATGAGCTGAACATCGGCCATGCGGTGGTGGCCCATGCCCTGTTTGTCGGCTTCAAGGCCGCCGTAGCGGAGATGAAACAGCTGATTCTGGCGGCCGCACCGGGCCGTTAAATCTGCGACTACGCAGGCCAAAAAAAGCCCCGCAGTGCGGGGCTATTTTTTGGCCGGTGATTAGCGCTGTGCAGTCGGCGGGAACTGCTGATGCAGGCGTTCGAGTTCGGCGTCTTTGTCTTCCCACAACTGGTTGACCCATTGCTGGAAGGCCAGGCGGTAGGCCTCGTCACCGTCGTAGTTCTTGCCGATAAACTGGGCCGGGATTTCCACTTGTTCGAAACGCACCACCACCCGCTGCAGGCGCCCGCACAGCAGGTCGACGAAGGTCGGCGTGCCGTTGGGGTAATGGATAGTCACGTTGAGCAGCGCGGCCAGCTGTTCGCCCATGGCGTCCAGCACGAAGGCGATACCGCCGGCCTTGGGCTTGAGCAGGTACTTGAACGGTGAGTTCTGCTGCGCCTGTTTGGCGGGCGTCAGGCGGGTGCCTTCGAGGAAGTTGAACACTGACACCGGGTTGATCTTGTAGCGCTCGCAGGCCTTGCGCGTGGTGATCATGTCCTGGCCGCGTTTCTCCGGGTGCTTGGCGAGGTACTCCTTGCTGAAGCGCTTCATAAAGGGGAATTCCAGCGCCCACCAACACAGGCCGATCACCGGCACCCAGATCAACTCCTGCTTGAGGAAGAACTTGAGAAACGGCGCCTTGCGATTGAGCTGGTATTGCAGGATCAGGATGTCGACCCAGCTCTGGTGGTTGCTGGTGACCAGGTAGGAGTGCTGCATGTCGACACTTTCCAGGCCTTGCACATCCCACTGGATCGGCTGCACCAGGTCCATCCAGCCCTTATTCACGGCGATCCAGGTTTGCGCGCAGGCATGCACCCAGTAGTTGATGCTGCGCTGGGCGCCAGCAAACGGCAGGGCGGCCTTGAGCAGGGCGCCGATAAACAGCGGCCAGCAGAAAATCAGGGTGTTGACCAACAGAATCAGGCCAGCGAGCACGCCCCGCAGAGGGGCCGGAAGAAAACGCAGCATGCAGTTACAGCCTCCGAAACAGCGGCGCCGCAGCGCCCTGGAGTGGTTCATGGGGCGCTGCGGAGGGCCGCAGCGCGATTGATCGACGCACAGGTTAACGCTTGTGCACTGAAGTGCAAGCCAAGCCCTTGTCTGGATGCGCGAGATTGGCGCGAATGCCCGCCTTATAGCCTCGGTTAGTTGGTTTTTCCCGGTAGATTGGCGGCCTGGATGGCGGTCAGGGCGATGGTGTAGACGATATCGTCCACCAGCGCGCCGCGGGACAAGTCATTCACCGGCTTGCGCAGCCCTTGCAGCATCGGCCCGACGCTGACGCAATCGGCACTGCGTTGTACCGCTTTATAGGTGGTGTTGCCGGTGTTCAGGTCGGGGAAGATAAACACCGTGGCGCGACCGGCCACCAGGCTGTTGGGCGCCTTCTGCTTGCCGACACTGTCGATTGCGGCGGCGTCGTACTGCAACGGGCCATCCAGCAGCAGTTCAGGTTGCTGGGCGCGCGCCAGGCGCGTGGCTTCGCGGACTTTCTCCACTTCATCACCGCTACCCGAGTCGCCGGTGGAGTAACTGATCATCGCCACCCGTGGCTCAATGCCGAAGGCGCTGGCCGAGGCGGCGCTCTGCAGGGCAATTTCCGCCAGCTCGGCGGCATTCGGATCGGGATTGACCGCGCAATCGCCGTAGACCACCACCTGGTCGGGCAGGAGCATAAAGAACACCGACGACACCAACTGGTAGCCCGGCGCGGTCTTGATCAGCTGCAGGGCCGGGCGGATGGTATTGGCAGTGGTGTGGATGGCGCCGGAGACCAGGCCGTCGACCTGATCCAGTGCCAGCATCATGGTGCCGAGCACCACCGGGTCTTCCAGTTGCTGCTCGGCCATTGGTGCGTTGAGGTTTTTGCCTTTGCGCAGCTCGACCATGGGCGCGACATAGTCTTGGCGGACTAGATCCGGGTCGATGATCTCCAGGCCGGCCGGCAACTCGATGCCCAGGGCTTGGGCCACGGCCTGCACTTCCGCGGGTTTGGCCAGCAGCACGCAGCGGGCAATGCCGCGGGCCTGGCAGATGGCGGCGGCTTGCACGGTGCGCGGCTCGCTGCCTTCCGGCAGGACGATGCGTTTGTTCGCTGCCTGAGCCTGCTTGACCAGTTGATAACGGAACGCCGCTGGTGACAGGTGCCGTTCGCGCGCGCTGCCGCAACGCTGGCGCAACCATTCGTGGTCGATGTGGCTGGCGACGAACTCGGTCACCAATTCCGCGCGCTCACGGTCATCGATGGGAATTTCCTTGTTCATGCGGTTGAGGTTGGTGGCGGTGTCGTAGGAGCTGGTGGCCACTGTCAGCACCGGCAGGCCGGCCTTCAGGGCGCCCTGGCAGAGTTCCATGATGCGCGGGTCGGGGGCAAAGTCGCTGCACAACAACAGGCCTGCCAGCGGAATGCCGTTCATGCTGGCCAGGCTGGCGGCGAGGATGATGTCGTCGCGATCGCCGGGGGTGACCACCAGCACGCCGGGCTTGAGCAGGTGCACACTGTTGGGCACGGCGCGGGCACAGAGAATAATCTGCTGCACGCGGCGTTTTTCATAGTCGCCGGCATTCAGCACATGGGCGCCCAGCAGGTCAGCCACATCGCGGGTACGGGGGGCGTTCAGCTGGCTCTGCCAGGGAATGCTGCCGAGCAGGCGCACATCGGTATTGCCCTGCATGTGGCCGAGCTCTTCCAGACGCTTACTGAAGTCGACCACGGCGTCGGGGTTGCGCACCTTGTTGAGGATCACCCCAAGCACCTTCGGCGCTTTCGGCCCGCCAAACATCTGCATCTGGATTTCCAGGCGATCAAACAGCTCACTTAGGCTTTCCGATTCGGCCGACGACACCAGAATCACCTCGGCATCCAGGCTCTTGGCCAGGTGCAAGTTGATTTGCCCGGCATAGCTTGCGTGGCGGTTCTGCACCATGCCTTCGACGATCACCACGTCGTGGCCTTCGGCGGCTTGCTGGTAGAGGCTGATGATGTCTTCCAGCAGCTCATCCAGTTGACCGTCGCCGAGACGCCGTTCGACATAGGCCTGGTCCAGCGGTGTGGGTGATTTCAGCCCGTGGGTGCGCGCGATCAGCTCGCTGGAGCGCTCCGGGCCCGTGTCGCCGGGGTGCAATTGTGCGATTGGTTTGCAGAAGCCGACTTTCAAACCGGCCAGCTGCAGAGCGCGGACCAGGCCCAGGCTGATGGAGGTGAGGCCGACGCCAAAACCGGTGGGGACAACGAAAAAGGTATGCATGTCAGCTCTCAGTTCAGCAACGCAAGGGTGTCGAGGGCGATCTGCCGCTCTTCATTGGTGGCGATGACCAGCACGCGGGGATGGCCTTCGCGCTGGATAGCGCCGCTCTCGCCACGCACGCAGCGGGCGTTGGCAGTGTCATCCAGGTACAGGTTGAGCAGGCCCAGGTGGGCCAGGGTCTTGCTGCGCACCAGGGCTGAGTTCTCACCGATGCCGCCGGTGAAAATCACCCCGTCCAGCTGCGGTAGGGCGCAGCTCATGGCCGCCAGGGACTTGGCCAGGCGATAGCAAAACACCTCGATTGCCAGTGTCGCACCGGGGTGGCCGCTGGCGCTGGCCTGCTCCAGGCTGCGCATGTCGTTGGACAACCCGGACAGGCCGAGCAGGCCGCTGTCGTGGTTAAGCATGCGTTCGGTCTGTTCCAGGCTCCAGCCCAGGGTGCGGGACAGGTGGCCGAATAGGTTGGGGTCGATGTCGCCGCTGCGGGTGCCCATTGCCAGGCCTTCCAGCGGGGTCAGGCCCATGCTGGTGTCGCGGCTCTGGCCGTTAACGATGGCGCAGGTCGAGCAGCCGTTGCCCAGGTGCGCCGATAGCCAACTGCTGTTGGCTGGGTTGAGGCCGCTGAGCTCGGCGGCGCGCTGGCTGACGTAGCGGTGACTGGTGCCGTGAAAGCCGTAGCGGCGCACGCCGTGCTCGCGGTACAGCACCTCCGGCAGGGCATAGCGGTAGGCGTGTTCCGGCAGGCTTTGGTGGAACGCAGTGTCGAACACCGCGACTTGCGGCAGTTCGGGAAACAGGCCCAGGGCCGCTTCGATACCCAGCAGATTGGCCGGGTTATGCAGGGGTGCCAGCGGTGCGGTGCTGCGGATGGCCGCCAGGGTGGCACTGTCGATGCGGCTGGCCTGGGTAAAGTGTTCGCCACCATGCACCACTCGGTGGCCAATGCCGAGCAGTCGGCCGTTCGCGGCCAACTCGACTCGCGGTAGCAACAGCGCCAGGGCATCGCGGTGATCGGCGCCGGGCATGTTTATGCTGTGTTTTTGACCGTCCTGTTGCCAATGCAACACGGCGTCAGGCGAGCCCAGGCGCTCGGCCAGGCCGCTGAGGGCGAAATGGCTGTGGGCTGGATCCAGCAGGGCAAACTTGATGGATGAGCTGCCGCAGTTGATTACCAGAATGTTCCGGGGTGTCATCGGTGATCCTTGCTGATGGAATGCTGGGCGCACCAGCCGCAGGGGAAGGGCTGACCCAGTAGAGCATGACGTTGTTGCGGATCAACGACCCAGGGGCGATTTTGCCAGGGTGGTTGATGGCGCAGATGTTGAGTATGGCCGCAGGACAAGAGTGCCACCCAGTGGCCTTGGTCGTCCTGACGAAAATCAAGCAGCAGTGCCGCCTGGTCCCGTTTGTCCGGGCTCGGTTCGCTTTCGGGCGAGGCCTTGGTTAAACTTGTCCGTTCTTTATTCTTTCGCAAAAGGTCTCGCCCCATGCTGATCGCCGCCAACAAGGCTGTCTCTATCGACTATACCCTGACCAACGACGCCGGTGAGGTGATCGATAGCTCCGCCGGCGGCGCGCCGTTGGTCTACCTGCACGGTGCAGGCAACATCATCGTTGGTCTGGAAAAAGCCCTGCTGGGCAAAGAAATCGGCACCGAACTGACCGTGACCGTTGAGCCTGAAGACGCCTACGGCGAGTACAGCGCTGAGCTGGTAGCGACCCTGGGTCGTGACATGTTCGAAGGCGTTGATGAGCTGGAAGTGGGCATGCAGTTCCACGCCTCCGGCCCGGACGGCGGCATGCAGATCGTCACCATCCGTGACCTGGACGGCGACGACGTGATCGTTGACGGCAACCACCCACTGGCTGGCCAGCGCCTGACCTTCGCGGTAAAAATCGTTGCCGTGCGTGACGCCAGCGCCGAAGAATTGGCCCATGGTCACATCCATGGCGAAGGTGGTCATCACCACTGATTGAGCAACTGCTAGACTGCTCAAACGTCAGGTTAAGTTGTACTGGAAGGCGCCTACGGGCGCCTTTTTTGTCCGCCAAGGATTTTGGAGACTGTATCTATGAGCGCCTTTCACGACCTTACGCTGACCGGGCTTGATGGTCAGGAACTGCCGCTGGCACCCTTTGCCGGGCAGGTGGTGCTGGTGGTCAATGTGGCTTCAAAGTGTGGCCTGACCCCGCAATATGCCGGGCTGGAGAATCTCTATCAGCATTATCGGGCTCAGGGCTTTCATGTGCTGGGCTTGCCGTGCAACCAGTTTGCCGGGCAGGAGCCGGGTACCGAGGCCGATATCCGCCAGTTCTGCAGCCTCACCTATGGCGTGAGCTTTCCGTTGAGCAGCAAGCTGGAGGTCAACGGCCCCGGCCGTCACCCGTTGTACCGGCTGCTGGCGGGGGAGGGTGCGGAGTTTCCCGGCGACATCACCTGGAATTTCGAGAAGTTTCTCGTCGGCCCGGATGGCCGTGTGCTGGCGCGGTTTTCTCCGCGTACCACCCTGGAAGATCCGGCCCTGATCGAAGCGGTCGAGAGCGCCCTGGCAAACCTGCCCGGCGCTTAAGCGCGCCGCAACGCGGCTTGCGATGAAGCGGCAACAGACCCTAGCATCTGTGGCACTAACTGTAGTTATCGGCGGGCGTTGCCCGTCAGTTCAGAGCAGGGGCCTTGATGAGTTTTCTCGCAGCCGATATTGGCGGCACCTACACCCGATTGTTGCTTGCCGAACCCAACGCTACAGGCTGGCGGGTGGTGCGCGAGCAGCGCTTTGTCGGTGCCGACTACCCTGGGCTTGAGGCCATCGTGCAGCTGTTCCTCGGCACCGAGCGGCCGAGTGTGGCCTGTATAGCCGTGGCCGGGCCGGTCAGTGAGCAGCGCGTGTGCATGACCAACCTGCCCTGGAGGCTGGATGCCCGCGAGCTTGCTGCGCACTTCGGCATCGCCCAAGTACACCTGCTCAATGATTTCGCCGCGCAGGCCTATGGCTTGGACAGTTTACCTGCCAGCGACCTCTGCACTCTGCAGGCCGGCCAGCCCCAGGCTACCGGCGTGCGGGCGCTGCTCGGCGCCGGTACTGGTCTGGGTATGGCCTTGCTGGTGCGTTGCGGTGAGCACTGGCAGGTGTTGCCGAGCCAGGGCGGCCTGGCCGATTTTGCCCCCGTGGATGAGCAGCAGCTGGCGCTCTGCGCAGCCTTGCAGCAGGCCTACGGGCGAGCCAGCCAGGAGTTGTTGCTGTCCGGCCACGGCCTGGAACGCCTGTATGGCTTTCTGGCCGGGCGCGGTGTGTTGCTGGGCACCGGTCCCGATGCGCGTGAAATCTCTCAGGCGGCGGAGCGGGGCGAGCCGTTGGCCTGCGCCAGCCTGGCCTTGTTCGCGCGCATCTTCGCCGTCTGTGCCGGCAACCTGGCCTTGCTTGGCCTGGCCCAGGGCGGCGTCTATCTGAGTGGTGGCATTGCGCCGAAGATGCTCGCTTTCCTGCAGCAACCCGAGGTGCTGCAGGCCTTTAGCGACAAGCCGCCGATGCGCGAACTGTTGCAGCGCATGCCCTTGCATGTGGTGCTTAACGAGCAACTGGGCCTGCATGGTGCCGCGACCTTGGCGGCGCAGCTGTGCCGGGCGCAGCCTGAGCAGGCTGAGGGCGGGCTATGACCGAGCTACCCCCGCTGTTGCCGGCCCGGCGCCTGTCCTGGCAGTTTCTGCGGCTGGTGGCGCCGTATTGGAATTCGGCGGACAAGTGGCGGGTGCGCGGTTATACCGCCCTGTTGCTGCTGTTCACCCTGGCCCAGGTCGGTCTGGCGATCTGGATGAGTTACTGGAGTCGGGCGCTGTTCGATGCCCTGGAAGACAAATCGCTGAATGCCTTGCTGGTGCAGATCGGCACCTTCGTGTTGATCTTCCTGCTGACCATGGCGGTGACGGCCCTGCACATGCACGTCAAACGCTGGCTGCAGTTGGACTGGCGGCGCTGGTTGACGGAAAAGGTCCTCGACCGCTGGATGGCCCAGGGGCATCACTATCAGCTGCAATTGATCGGTGGTGAACATGATAACCCCGACGGGCGGATTGCCGAAGACATCCGCATCGCCACCGAGAGCACGGTCAATCTGACCCATTCGCTGGTCTATTCGCTGCTGGTGTTTGGCAGTTTTATCGACATCCTCTTGGTCCTTACCGGCAGCGCCTATGTGCCTGGTACCACCTGGCTGGTGCCGGGCTATATGGTGATTCTGGCATTCCTCTACGCCGGTGCCGGCACTTTGTTCGGCCTGCTGCTGGGGCGCCCTTTGGTCAAGGCCACCAACCAGCTGCAAACCGCCGAGGCTAACTTTCGCTTTGGCTTGGGCCATTCCCGTTCCAATTCCGAGTCCATTGCCCTGATGCGCGGCGAAGGTATGGAGCGGCGTAATGCGGCCAATTTCTTCGCCGAGCTGGGCCAGCGTTGGAACCGCCAGACCGTCGGCTATCTCGGCATCATGGCGTTCTCCTCGGGCTATGGCGCGCTGTTGCCGGTGTTTCCGATCCTGCTGATGGCGCCGCAGTACATCGCCGGCAGCATGACCCTGGGCATCCTGATGCAGGCGGCGCAGGCGTTTCAGAAGCTGACCTCGGCGCTGTCCTGGCCGATTGATAACCTTGGCGAGTTGGCCCATTGCCGCGCCTCGGTGCAGCGGGTGCTGAGTCTGTACAACGACATGCAGGTGCTCGACGAGCAGGCGGCCGAGCCGCAGGAACACCGGATCAGCGTGCTGCAGTCGAATCAGTCCGAGCTGGTGCTGCGTGACCTGTGCATCGCCAATCCGGACGGCCAGGTGCTGATCGAAGACCTGAATGCCACCATCCACCGGGGCGAGCGGGTGCTGATCGCCGGCGACCCGACCGTCACCATCAGTCTGTTCAAAGTGGTGGCTGGCCTCTGGCCCTGGGGCCATGGTGAGGTCTGGTTGCCCGCAGGTGCGCAGATCAGCTTCCTGCCGCAACGGCCGTTCCTGCCGCTGGCCAGTTTGCAGTCGGTGCTCAGTTATCCCTATGCCGCCGACAACTTCAGTGCCAAGGCCATGCACCATGCCCTGGAGTGCGCAGGGCTGGCCTGGCTGGCGCCGCGGTTGGCCGATGTGGATAGCTGGGATCGGGTGCTGCCGCTGCGCGCCCAGCAACGCCTGGGGATGGCACGGCTGTTTCTGCAGCAACCGGCCTGGGTGTTTATCGAGGAAGCCACCGGTGCCTTCGACCCCAAGGGCGAGGATTGCATGATGGACATGCTGCAGCGCGAGCTGCCCAACGCCAGCCTGCTGACCATCAGTTTTCACGGCGGACTGGATCGTCACTACCAGCGCAAGCTGGTGCTCAACCGCCCGGCCGAGGACAAGTTCCTCAGCTGCAGCACGCCGAGCTGCGCGCTGAAAGTCCCCGGCTAAGGCCAATTAAGCGATGGCAGTGGCGCTGTGTAGCCCGGATAAAATCCAGGCTACAGCTTTGTTGCTGAGGTGTCGGGCCGTAGGACGCCGGCCTAGCTGAAATTGGCCGGCAGCCAGCCGCGATTGACGCATTCGCGGAAGCACCAGGCCGGGGTGGTTTCGGTCTTGTAGCTCCAGAAGAACCAGCCCAGGTATTTCTCGAAAGTCAGCAACTGGGCGGCGGCATAGCCGCGGTAGGCGGTGTCCTGCTGGAACTGATCCATGTGTTCGAGGGCGTGGTTGAACGGCCCGTCGGCCCACAGCGACACCACTTTCAGGTCCAGGCCCAGGCTCCATTCGCCGCAATAGGCCGGCAGGCCGAGCTGGTTGATGATGGCATCGGCTTCGCTCTTCCACTGGCCGCTGGCCTTGTGGATATGGGTGTAGATGTCGCTGTCGATATCGCCGCGCTCGAAGCACTGGTAGCGGTGCAGGTCGAACACCACGTTGACGAATTCGGGCGTCTGCATAAAGCCCAGGTATTCCTCGAACGAGCGGAAGCCGTCGTGGAATACCACGCTCACTTTATCCGCCGAGCAGTGCTGGCGAATCCGCCGGTAGGCGTCGACGTTGTAGCTTTTCAGGTAGTCGGTGGGCACGTCCCAGCGCGGCTCGTTGAGCACTTCGATGGCATGCAGAGCCGGTTCGGCGTGGTAACGCTCGGCCAGGCGTTCGAGCACGTTCAGCGAGTGCTCGCGGTAGTCGGTCTGGGTGTGCCATTCGCAGACATCCTTGATCCCGCCGTTATCGAAACCGTTCTGGCAGCCGGGGGCAGCGTGCAGGTCGAGGACGATTTTCAGCCCTAGCTCTTTGGCCCAGGCGAAGGCGCGGTCGAGCACCGCCAGGCCGCCTTCGACGAAGGGGTAGCGGTGTTCACCGTAGCTGCGGTGGTAGGGGTAGTCGGCGCCAAAGATCCAGTGGCCGACCGGGATGCGCACGGCGTTGATGCCGCGCTCGTGCAGCCAGACAAAATCCTCGCGGGTGATGAACGTGTTCCAGTGCTGCTGCAGGCGCTGCGTGGCGGCGGCGCCCAGTTCGGCACACCAAGTGGTTTCATCGGTGGCCTGTAAGCCCTCGAATACACTGGGGGTCATCCATTTCTCCAGCACCAACCAGCCACCAAGGTTGACGCCGCGGAGTTTGACGGATGGGGACTGCTGTGAAAGCGGGGACTGTGACATGCAAATGCTCCTTGAACCGGACCGGGCAACGACGGTTAAGCCTGTGCTTTCAGCATAGTTGGGCCGCGCGGGTGGCGGCTTTGATATGCGGCAAAGGTTAGCGCAGTCGCTGGGCTATGGGGGGGCGGTTCAGGATGTCAGTGCGCTGGCCTGGGGCTCGGCGTTGGGTGCGCGTAACCGCTCCAGGCAGTCGGCAACGCAGTGCTGAGCACGGCGCGCCAGCTGGTTGCGGTTCTCCTCTGGCAGCGGCAACAGCAGCGGCAGCAGATGGATTTCCACCTCGGCAGCCGGCGCGCTGAGCAGTCGGCGCAGGTGACTGAGCAGATCGTCGTCGCCGATAAACGCCGCTTGCAGATCGACCGCACCGTCGCGCCAATAGCGGATGGCCACCGGTTGCACGGCTCGTTGCTGCTCGATCACGCCACTCAGCAGGCGGCCGTGAAAGGTGCGCAGGCTCTGGCCGTCGGTGGTGGTGCCTTCGGGGAACAGCAGCAGTGCGCGATCTTCCTGCAATTGCTGGCCGATCTGCGCACCGATGTCGTTGCTGTCGCCAGCTCCACGCTGGATAAACAGAGTGCCGGCTTGCGCCGCCAGCCAGCCGGCCAGAGGCCAGGCGCGCACTTCGGCTTTGGACAAAAAGGTCAGCGGTTGCAGGGCGCCGAGCAGGGGAATGTCGCACCAGGACACATGGTTGCTCAGCCACAGGGCCGTCTGCCCAGGCAGTTGGCCGTGTACCTGCACGCGCATTGGCAGGCAGCGCACCAGCCAGCTCAGGCACAGACGGCTCAGGCGTTGGCGCAGGTGTTCGGCGGGGCGGCGACTGAGCACTTGCAGCAGTTTCAGGGCGCCGGCCAGCAGCAGGCTGGCGCTCAGCCACAGCAGTAGCAGCAGGCTGCGCCCGAGCAGGCGCAGGTGGGCCATCATACGGCGGCCTTGAAGTGCCGGGCGTAGCGCGGGCACAGCTCGTCGCGCTTGAGCAGGATAAACACGTCAGCCACCTGGAAATCCTTGTCCCAGCACGGCTCGCCGCAGATCTTCGCACCCAGGCGCATATAGGCCTTGAGCAGCGGCGGCAGTTCGGCGATCACGTTGCTCGGCACATCGAGGGGCGGCAGCGGGGTTTTAGGTTCGGCGCGTAGGTGCTGGTTGCACAGGTAGCGTTCACGCAGACGCTGCATGATCGCCTGGGCCTGGATGCCGCCGTCCTGCATGGGGATGCTGGCGCAGCCCATCAGGTAGCGATAGGCGCCCTCGTTGAGCACCTCGGCCAGTTCGCCCCAGAGCACGGCGATGGTGCCGCCGTTACGGTAGGCCGGATCGACGCAGGTACGGCCGATTTCCAGCAGTGGGCCTTCGAGGTTGGGCAGGCCATGCAGGCTGAATTCTTCTTCGCTGTAGAAGCGTCCCATGCGCGCGGCGGCCTGGCGGTCGAGCAGGCGGGTGGTGGCCACCAGCTTGCCGCTGTTGAGGTCGCGTACGCCGATGTGCCGGCAGTGCGGGTCGTAGTCGTCACGGTCCAGGCCTAGTTCGGCACCTTTTAGTTTGGCGTCGAACTCCTGACTGAACACTTGAAAGCGCAGGGCCTGGGCTTCCTCCAGGGCGCGGGTGCCGAGCAGGCGTTCGGCCTGTAGGCGGCGTTCGGGACTGGCAGTGCGGGTGCGGGCAGTGGTGCTCATTGTGTCGCCTCCATGAAGCAGCCTGGCAGGGGTTGCGGTCTGTCGACTTTGTTGTGCAAGCTCAGGCTAGGTAGAACGAATGTCAGTGCCGTGACACTGCAGTGATGCTTGCGTGACAACTTCCAAGGAGTTCCCCATGTTCTGGTCCACCCTGCTCAGCCCCGCCGAACGCCTGCCGGCCCTGCCTCTGGAGGACTGGTTTGCGGCGTTGCAACTGCGTACCGGTGAGGTGGCGCCGCTGGAGTTGGCCATGCTCGGCGGACGCCTGGCGGCAACGCCAGGGCTGGCGTTTCTTGCCGGTTATCAGGGCGCCTTGCGCGCGCTCTGGCCGTCGGCGCCGGCCAGCCTGGGGGCGCTGTGCGTGACTGAGAACAGGAGCACGCGGCCGGCGGATATGCACACGCGCCTGACGGATTTGCAGTTAAGCGGGCGCAAGGACTTTGTCACCGCCGCCGAAGCGGCCGACTGGCTCTTGGTGGCCGCCCGTGATGAGGCGCCGGGCGCATCACCCCACCTGTCGCTGTGTGTGGTTTACAGCGGCGCGCCGGGCGTGCGCATCGAGCCGCTGCCGAGCCTGCCGCTGATGCCGGATATCGGCCATGCACGCTTGCACCTGGATCAGGCCACGTGCGAACTGCTGGCCGGCGATGGCTGGGATGCCTATGTAAAGCCGTTTCGCAGCATCGAAGACCTGCATGTGCTGGCGGCGGTCACGGCCTGGCTGTACGGCGTCGGCCTGGACAGCGGCTGGCCCCAGGGTTTGCTGCTGCGCCTGAGCAGCCTGTTGGCGGGTTGCGCCGAACAGGCCCGGCAATGCCCACGGGCGGCGGCCAGTCATGTTTTGTTGGGTGGGCTGTTCGCCCAGTTCGATGGTTTACAAACCGAACTGGCAGCGGCCTTTGCCGCCGGCCCAGCCGACTGGGCTGCACTCTGGCAGCGCGATCACAACCTGCTGAATATCGCCGCTGGGGCGCGTGCCAAGCGCCTGGAAAAAGCCCTGCAGGCCTTGCACCTGGCGTACTGACGGCGCCACCGGCTACAGACGCAGGGCTTTTTGCAACGGTGCGCTGTGCGGGTCGTCGCGGTGGCTGACCAGCGCATAGTTGTAGCCGGCTTGAGACCAATAGCGGGCTTGCAACTCACCGTCCTCGCGGGCGCCGCTGGGCATCTGCGCATACAGGCTGCCGGGGGAGCGCAGGTACAGGCTGGTACGCTGCCCTTGGGCGTCCTCGAATAACAGCAACGCCGCAGGTCCCTGTTCGGTGGTCAGCAGCCGCGCGCCCACGGCATGTAGGCCATAGGACTGCAAATTCGGTAGGCGCGACGCATGGCTGAAACGCTGGTCCAGCCAGCCCTGCAGGGCTGCTGTGTCGCGCGGTTGCAGATCGACCACCTGATCCGGGGTGAGGGCGAATAGGCGGTGAGCTTCCAGGGCATCCTGCATCGGTGGATTGGCCGCCAGCAGGTTCTGGCTGCGTGCCTGCCAGCCGCCAACGCTACCAATACCGACGGCCAGCAGTAGGGCCGCGGCTGTCGCCAGCAGGCGTTGCTGGCCCTGGCGGCGACGCCGGCGAATGGCCAGCGGGTCGAGTTGCGGGTTGCTGGTCAGCGGGTCCAGGTTGGCCAGGGCCGCGCGCAAGTGCTGGGCATCCTGGCGCCAACCGGCCACTTGCGCGGCTGCATCCGGGTGACTGGCTAGATAGGCCTCCACTGCCAGGCGGGTGGGCTCGTCCAGTTGCTGGTCAAGGTAGGCGTGCAGCAGTTCGCTGCTGGGCTGGAACGGGTTCATTTAAGTCTCCGCATGGCGGGTCGAGGCCGGGTATCACCACTCAGGTCGCGCAGCGCCTGGCGTGCCCGTGATAGGCGCGACATCACGGTGCCGATCGGGATGCCCAGGGTGTCGGCGGTTTGCTGATAACTCAAGCCTTCGACACTCACCAGCAGCAACAGAGCGCGTTGCTCGTCGGGCAACTGGTTGAAGGCCTGCAAGGTGGCGTGGGCTTCCCAGTGTTGTTCCGGCGAAGGTGCGCTGGCTTCTTCGCGGCCAAACAGTGCCAGCAACCTGGCATGGCGTTTGGCTCGGCGCTGAGTGTCGAGAAATTGTCGATAGAGAATGCTGAACAGCCAGGCGCGCAGATCGCTGTCCGCTCGTTTGCTGCCCCAGCGCGACAGCGCACGCTCTAGGGTGGCCTGCACCAGATCATCGGCACAGGCCGGCTGGCGGCTTAGCGACAAGGCAAAGCGGCGCAGGCGTGGCAGCAGTTCGCGCAGTTGCTGGTCATCAATCATGCGGGTCTCGGATGGGTGGCGACGCCGTTTGGCCAGCGTGGCCTGGGCGTCAGTGAGAGTGTGACGCACGCGCGGAAGATTTATTCCCGCGTGACGGAATAAAAACCGCGTTGCTGCGTCTCACCGCTTCACTGACTTGGCCGAGTGGCCCTGGAGCCTGATTCATGAGTAGCCCCGCAATGCCCCCATCGACCTTGATCTGGCGCTGGTCACTGATTGGCGTGTGCATAAGCGCGCTGGTCGCCAGTTTTATTGCCGCCGGCGGTTGGCTCGACCCACAGCGGTTGAGCCCGCGCCAGCTGGTCGATCAGATTGAAGCCAATGCTGGGTTGTACCCAGGCTATCGACGCGCCCATGCCAAAGGCTTGTGTGTCAGTGGTTACTTTGAGGGTAATGGCCGGGCCCAGGCGTTGTCCTCGGCGGCGCTGTTTGCCCCTGGGCGAGTGGCGGTCAGCGGACGTTTGTCGATTGGCGGTGCCAACCCCCATGCCGGTGATACCAGCGTGCCGGTGCGCAGCCTGGCATTGCTGTTGCAGCAAGCCGATGGCCAACAATGGCGGATGGCGATGAACACCCCACCCGTGCTGGCGGTGGCCACGCCGCAGGCGTTTCTTGAGCAGGTCCAGGCGATGCGCGCTGACCCCGCCACCGGCAAACCCGACCCGGCACGCATGCAGGCGTTTTTTGCCGCACATCCGGAGAGCGCAGCCTTTCGCCAGTGGGCGCAGCAGCACAAACCGACGTCGAGTTTCGCCAACAGCACGTACAACAGCATCAATGCCTTCTACCTGATCAACGCCGCGGGTGTGCGTCAGGCGGTGCGTTGGGCGTTGCAACCGGAGGCGGCGGTGCAGCCGTTGCTGGCTGGCGCCACGGGGCCGGCTTTGTTGCAAGAAGAGTTGCTAGACCGGCTGCAGCAGGGCCCCGTGCGTTGGCAGCTGATACTGACCCTGGCCGATGCGGCGGACCCGCTCACCGATGCCACCCAGGCCTGGCCTGCCAGCCGCCCGCAACTGCATGCGGGCAGTTTGGTGGTGGAGCAGGCCGTCAGTCAGCAGGAGGGTGCCTGCCGCGACATCAACTTTGATCCCCTGATCCTGCCCGCCGGCATTGAGCCGACGGCCGATCCGATACTGCAGGCGCGTTCGGCCGCCTATGCCGAGTCCTTTAAACGGCGCACCGCAGAAGGTGCCCCGCAGCCCGCCCGTGGAGTTCAACTATGAGTCGTCAGTCATCTTCGTTTGCCCCGGCGGCGCGCCTGCTGCATTGGCTGATGGCCGTGCTGTTGCTGGCCATGCTGTTTATCGGCGTCGGCATGCTCAGCACATTGTCGGCTTGGCACAGCACGCTGCTGGCCATCCACAAACCGCTGGGTGTTTTGCTCTTGCTGTTGTGGGTGTTGCGCCTGCTGGTGCGTTGGCGCCAGGCGCCACCGCCGTTACCCGCCGATCTACCCGACTGGCAGCGGTGGGGTGCCAGCTGCAGCCATGCTCTGCTGTATGGGCTGATGCTTGTGCTGCCGCTGGTGGGGTGGGCCATGCAAGGTGCCGCCGGTTATCCGCTGCTGCTCGCGGGTTGGGCGCTGCCGGCACTGGTGGCACCTGACCCGCAACTCTATGCCGGCTTGCGCCTGGCCCACGGTTATCTGGCCTATCTGTTGTTTGCGCTGATTGTGTTGCACCTGGCCGCCGGGCTGTATCACGGCCTGATTCGCCGTGATGGGGTGCTCGCCAGCATGACCGGCGGGCGCTGAAACTCACTCCGTAGCACTGGCGCGTTTGGTCATTCAAGGGTGTCACAGTGACGTGCTAGGGTGCGGCCTCGAATAACAATCAGAGGCTGTGCCATGCCCGTTGCCATTCTTCGTCGCCTACTGCTGGTCAGCAGTTTGTGCGCCGCATCGCTGACCCAGGCCGAGACCTGGCCAGGCGCCGACTGGAGTCGCGCCGAGGCGCCGAGCAGTGCCGCGCTGGAGGCGTTCAGCGCCTATGCCTTCCCGCCCCGCGATGATGTCAGTCGCCAGGGCGTACGCACCGATGCGCTGCTGGTGGTCCGTGACGGGCAGATTGTTTACGAGCGCTACGCCGGGCCGACCAAGGCCAGCACCCCGCACCTGACCTGGTCGGTGAGCAAGAGCCTGCTGGCGGCGACCCTCGGCGTTGCCTATGGCGAAGGGCGCTTCAAGCTGAGTGAGGCGGCGGCCACTTACTACCCGCCGTTCGCCGCCCATCCACAAGTCAAACTCGGCCATCTGTTTAACTGGGCGTCGGGCCTCAACTGGCAGGAAGACTACGAATACGCGCCGCTGAATTCCTCGGTGGTGTCCATGCTTTACACCCGTGGCCGTACGGACATGCCGGCCTTTGTCGCCAGCCATCAGGGCGAGGCTACGCCGGGTACGCGCTTTCGCTACTCCAGTGGCGACAGCAATGTGTTGTCGGCGGCGCTAAAGGGCATGGTCGGTGCAAAGGAGTATGCCGACTACCCCTGGACGGCCCTGTTTGAGCCTCTGGGGATCACCTCGGCGGTGTGGGAAACCGATGCCAGCGGCACCTTTGTTGGCTCTTCCTATGCCTATATGACCGCCCGTGACCTGGCCCGCGTCGGCCTGCTGATGCAGCGCGACGGCCGCTGGGGCGAGCGCCAGTTGTTGCCCAAGGCCTGGGTCGAGTTCAACCGCACGGCCTTTGCCGCCTATCAGCCGCTACCCGGTGAAGCCGTGCCTGGTGGTCACTGGTGGTTGAACCAGGCGGTAGCTGGCGCCGCCAAGCCTTGGGCCGAGGCCCCAGCCGACAGCTTTGCCGCCCTCGGTCATTGGGGGCAGGCCTTGTATGTGCTGCCCAGTGAGGGCCTGGTGATCGTGCGTTATGCCGATGATCGCGACAAAAGCTATCAGCACAATGAATTGCTCAAGCGGGCGCTGCTCGCTTTTAGTCCGGAGGTGGCGCAATGAGCCTGATCAAACGGCGCCCATTCACCAGCGTGCTGGTGCTGTTGTTTCTCATCCTGCTGGCCCTGGGCTGGTCCAAGCGTACGGCCCTGGCGGCGTTTCCGGACATCATCAGTGCCTACACCGCCAAGGAATACTGCTCGTGTCGTTACGTCATGGATAACCCGGTGGATTACTGCCTGGCCTACGTCAAGCAGTACGTGCCGACCAGCCGTTTTGTCGATGATGCTACCCGTAAGCAGGTCAGTGTCAGCGGTCTGGGACGCAGCAATACCGCGGCCTGGCTAAGCCCGCGACAAGGCTGTCAGTTGCTGCCCACGCCCTGATTCGGCAATGCCGCGCGTACTTTGTGCGGCATGCGCGGGTTTGCAAGGCTGGCGCGGGCGGCTATGGTGGCGCCTGAGTTTGCCTTGCGAGAATGCCCCATGCTGAAACTATCCACATTCCTCCTGGCCGCCTGCGCGGTCTTGCCGGTGCATGCCGACTGGCAGCTGGACAATGAGTCCTCGCGGCTTTCGTTTATCTCCACCAAGGCCACCCATATCACCGAGGTCAACCGTTTCCGCGGCCTGCGCGGCAGCGTTGAGGATGACGGTAAGGTGCGCCTGCAGGTGGAGCTGGAAACCGTGGAAACCGGCATCCCGCTGCGTGATGAGCGGGTGCGCAAGCAGCTGTTCGAGATCGCCCGCTTTGCCGAGGCCGAGATCAGCGCCCAACTGGATTTTGCTCCCCTGGTGGCCCTGGCGCCTGGGGCCCAGCTGGAGCTGCGCTTGCCGCTGCTGGTGAACCTGCACGGCCATCAGCAGGAGTATCGCAGTGAGCTGTTGGTGACCCGTCTGGACGACCGGCGCTTTCAAGTCGTGACCCTGGCACCGCTGGTGCTGAATGCCGCTGACTTTGGCCTGGCCGAGGGCCTGGAAAGCCTGCGCGCCCTGGCAGGCTTGCCGGCCATCAGCCTGGCGGTGCCGGTCAGCGCGGTGCTGATCTTCAATGCCCGTTGATGATCTTTCCCTGGCGCAGCGGTAACCGCTTCGAGCTGCTGCTCGACGGCCCGCAGTTCTTCCCGCGCATGTTTGCCGCCATTGCCGGTGCCCAGCGCCAGGTGGAGCTGGAACTGTATCTGGTGACGGCCGGCAATTGCGCCACGCAACTGGTCGACCAGCTGTGCCTGGCGGCCCTGCGCGGGGTGCAGGTGCGTTGCCTGCTGGACGGTTTTGGCAGCCTCGGCTTGCCGGCGGCACAGCGCGCCCAGTTGCTGGCCGCCGGGGTGCAGCTGCGCTTCTACAACCCACTGGGCTGGCGCCGGGGCATGCGCAATCTGTATCGCGATCATCGCAAGTTGCTGCTGGTGGACGGCGAACTGGCGTTTGTCGGCGGCACCGGCGCCACCGATGAGTTCTGGCAACCGCAGGACAACAGCCATGCCTGGCATGAGGTGATGGTGGCCATCGCCGGGCCGCTGGTGGCGGACTGGCAGCAATTGTTCGAGCGTCAGTGGCCGGCTTCTTTGGCGCGATTGGCCTGGCGCCCGGCGCCCTATGCCGGCTTGCCGCGTTTGCCGGTAAGCCCACGGCAGGGCGACGGCCTGGGTCGGGTGGCCTATGCCGACGGTCGCCAGCACCGCGATATTCTGCATTCCATGGTGCGCGCGCTGCTCAGCGCCAAGCAGCGCATCTGGCTGGCTACGCCGTATTTCCTGCCCACCTGGAAAGTCCGCCGCGCCCTGCGCCGGGCCGCCCTGCGCGGGGTGGATGTACGCCTGCTGCTGACCGCGCGCAACACCGACCATCCGCCGGTGCGCTTTGCCGGCCAGCGCTACTACCCGCGTCTGCTCAAGGCCGGGGTGCGGATCTACGAGTACGAGCCGCGCTTTTTGCACATGAAGATGCTGCTGGTGGACGACTGGGTCAGCGTCGGTTCGTGCAACTTCGATCACTGGAACCTGCACTTCAACCTGGATGCCAATGTCGAGGTCTTCGATCCGGCGTTTACCGCCCAGGTCGAGACCTGCTTTATCGATGACTTCAGCCACAGTGAGGAAGTCGACCTCTGGCGCTGGCACGCCACGCGCTGGCCCCAGCGCCTGCAGCAGCGCCTGTGGGGCTTGCTGGATCGGCTGCTGGTCAACCTGCTGGACCGGCGGCGCTAACCCGCGGTTTTACCGCCGAACGGACGATAAATTGCGCGCGCCGCAGATACGGGCTGCTAGCCTCAAAGCAAGGTAAAACAGTCTGTCTAGTCGGCTGTTTTAGCCTGTTGTGGTGCTCCGCGCGCTGCGTACTGCCTGTTGGATAGCCTTGGAATTGCAGCATGAGCCGCCAGCCGTTACCCCTTGATGACGCCCCCGGCAAACCGCTGCCGGACAGCCTGCGGCTGGTGCATGAACTCTGTGTTCAGCAAGCCGAGTTGCAGGCGCAAAACGAAGAACTGCAGCGTGTCCAGCACGCCCTGGAGCTGGCGCGGGCCAGTTATCGCGATCTCTATGACTTTGCCCCGGTGGGCTATTGCAGCGTCAGTGTCGAGGGCCGGGTCATTCAGGCCAACCTGATGTTCGCCAGCTTGCTCGAAAACCCGCGTGCAGCGCTGCTGCAGCAACCCTTTAGCGCCTTTATCCAGGCCGCCGATCAGGATGTGTACTACCGCATGCACCAGCAGTTGCTGGCCTGTGCCGAACCCCAGACCTGCGAGCTGCGCCTGCAGCGCCGCCAGGGCGGGCCGCTGTGGGTGCAGCTGACGGCGGCGGTGGCGCTGGACGGCGAAGGGGAGCCGGTGGTGCGCATCGCCCTCAGTGATATCGGCGCGCGCAAACTGGCCGAAGAGGCCCTGCGCCGGCGCGAGCAGTTCACCTGCGATATTGCCAACAACCTGCCGGGCCTGGTCGGTTACTGGAGTGCCGAGTTGCGCTGCGGCTTTGCCAACCAGGGCTATCGGCGCTGGTTCGGGCGCAATCCCGAGGACATGTTGGGGATGCCGTTGCAGGCCTTGCTCGGCACCGAGCTGTTTGAGCGCAATCAGACGCAGATCCAGGCCGTGCTGGGCGGCCAGAGCCAGCGCTTCGAACGCACCCTCACGGCCCCCGATGGCGAGCGCGGGGACTTCCTGGTGCAGTACATCAGCGACTGGCAGGGCGGGCGCGTGCAGGGCTTTTTTGCCCTGTTGATCGACATCACCTCGGTGCGCGCTGGCCAGGAGCAGTTGCACCGCAGCGAAGCCCGGCAGCGGGCGCTGTTGCAGGCCATCCCCGACCTGATTTTCGTCAACCGCCGCGATGGTGAATATCTGGAGGTGCATGCCGCCGATCCCCGCGTGCTGTTTACCCCGCAGCCCGAGATTCCCCACCGTCGACCGGTGGATGTGCTCCCAGCTGATGTGGCGGGGCGCTTGATGCAGGCGTTTGCCGCCGCTCTGGACAGCGGCCAGGTGCAGGAGCTGCGCTATGTCCTGCGGCTGGGCGACGAAGAAAAACACTTCGAGGCCCGCGTGGCCCCCTCGATCGATGATCAGGTGGTGACCATCGTTCGAGACATCAGCAGCCGTTCGGCCAATCCTCCGTTGTGAGTCCGTCGCCGGTGCGGCCCCGACTTTTGTCGGGTGCGAGGGCGGCGGTGGCTGGATATGCTCGAGGCAAATAATCACCAAGGAGGCGCGCATGCGCCGCTATCGGCTGTTCGTGTTGCTGTTGTTGACGGGTTGGCTGACGGCCTGCTCGACCCCTGGGGCCTTTTTCGGTGCGACCGAGGGGCCGCTGTTTCAGCCGCGCAGCCTCAGCGATGAAAACCGCGTGCTGCTCTACCTGTACCGGCCGCAAAGCAGTTGGGCCGATCAGGAGCTGGAAGCCCCCGGCCTGTTTATCAACAACCAGTTGTTCAGCGGCCTACCCAGTGGCGGTTACCTAGTGATGGAACTCGACACCGCCAGTTATCAACTGGAAATCCGCCGGCCATTGCTGGGCAGTTACTGGACCCTGGTGGCGGAAAGCCCGATGGATTTCACTCGGGTCGCCAGTTTTGCCCTGGATGCCGAGGCCGGCGCCACCTATTACCTGCGCTACGACGAACTCAGCCCGCCGCCCCACGATGACAGCCTGGCGGCCAGTGGCGATGGGCCGTTACAGCTGGTGTCGGAGCAGGCCGCGCTGGGCGAGCTGACCCGCAGCCACCGGGTCAAACCCTTTGCCCGCATTGCCGCCAATGGCGAGGCGCATGTGCGCCGCTCGCAGCGCAGCTTCTGGCGTTCGGTGGGCGATGCGCTGGACAAGATCGGTATCTAAAGTCGCTTGTGCAAAAGCCTGACCGGCGCCCCCGTTCCGGTTAAGGCTTGCGTGCCACCAGCACCGCGCGGGTCGGCGCCGGCAGGCCTTCGGCGGTGCGGCTGTGATCGTCGGGGTCGAGGAAGTCGCCCAGCGACTGATAGCGCATCCAGTCGGTGGAGCGTTGCTCCTCGACGCTGGTCACGCTGACATCCACGCAGCGCACATCGACAAAACCGGCACGCCGTAGCCACAGCTCCAGGGCCGGCACCGAGGGCAGGAACCAGACGTTGCGCATCTGCGCGTAGCGGTCTTCGGGCACCAGCACCTGCTGGGCATCGCCTGCTACCACCAGGGTTTCCAGGACCAATTCGCCGCCTTTGACCAGGCAATCCTTCAGCGCCAACAGGTGGTCGATCGGCGAGCGGCGGTGGTAGAGCACGCCCATGGAAAACACTGTGTCGAAGCCTTCGAGCTTCTCGGGCAGCTCCTCCAGCGCCAGTGGCAGGTGCCAGGCGGGCAGGTCGGGCAGGTAGCGCTGCATGGCCTGGAACTGGCAGAAGAACAGCCAGTTGGGGTCGATGCCGATCACGCTTTCGGCGCCGGCACCGAGCATCCGCCACTGGTAGTAGCCGTTGCCGCAGCCGACATCCAGCACGCGCCTGCTGCGCAGGTCGAGGTGCGGGGCGACCCGCGCCCACTTCCAGTCCGAGCGCCATTCGGTGTCGACATGCACGCCAAACAGGTTGAACGGCCCCTTGCGCCAGGGCGACAGGCCGAACAGTGCATCGCGCACCTGTTGGCGGGTGGCGTCATCGCAATCGTTATCGAGGGTGAAGCTGTTCAGCAGGTCGATCTGGCTCGGCAGCATGGCCGGCAGGGCGTCCAGCGCCGCTTGCCAACGGCCGAGGTCGCCGTGGCCGACGGCCATCTTGGCGTCCAGTTGCTGTTGCAGGTCATCGGCCCAGTTTTCCAGGGGCGAACCCTTCAGGCGTTGAACCAGCGGGGTTAAATCGAGCATGGGCAAGGCCTGTCAGGGAAGGGCGATAAGCGAGGCAAAGTTAAGGCACTGGAACCACACCACCACTTGGCTGAAGCCGGCGGCCAGCAGGCGCTCGCGGTGTTCTTCCAGGCTGTCGGGGAGCATGACGTTTTCCAGGGCGCTGCGTTTCTGCGCGATTTCCAGCTCGCTGTAACCGTTGGCACGCTTGAAGGCGATGTGCAGGTCGGTGAGCAGGGCGTGTTCGGCCGGGTCATTGAAGCGCAGCTTCTCCGAGAGGATCAGCGCGCCGCCGGGCAGCAAGGCTTGATGAATGCGCTGCAGCAGGCCCAGGCGCTGCTCGGGCTGGATAAATTGCAGGGTGAAGTTCAGCGCCACCAGGGAGGCCGGCTCGAACTGCAGAGCGAGAATGTCCGCCTCGCGCACCTCCACCGGCAGCAGCTCTTGGAACATCGAGTCCTGGGCGTGCAGGTATTCGCGGCAGCGCTCGACCATGGCTTGCGAGTTGTCCACGGCAATCACCCGGCAATCGGCGATCTGCACATGCCGGCGCAGGGCCTGGGTCACCGCGCCGAGGGAGCTGCCCAGGTCATACAGCACGCTGTGTGGCTGGGCGAACTGGGCGGCGAGCACGCCGAGGTTCTCGACGATGGTCGGGTAGCCCGGCACCGAACGCTTGATCATGTCCGGAAACACGCGCACCACGTCTTCGTTAAAGGCGAAGTCGGCGACTTGCGCGTGTGGAGTAGCGAAGAGGCGGTCGGGTTTGTGCTTCACGGGGGCGTTCCGGGCGGGCGAAAGGCCGGCATTTTAGCCAAGTCGCAGGCTTAGCCCAACCGCCATTACTTCAGCTGGTCCGAAAAGAACTCGCCGGCACCCTGCAAGGGCCCCAGCGGGTTGCGCTTGACCTCGAAGCGGCGGATGTTCGGCTCGCCATTGCTGACCTTGTGCACCAGTACGTCGTCAACCAGCACGAACACTGCACGGAACGACCAACCATGCAGCTCGCGCTGCTTGCGGAAGTTGAAGGCATCGGCCCAGAAACTGCCGACCCGCTGGGTGTCGGTCTTGTTGAAGTCGAAGGCGTAGCCGATGCAGCGGTCTTTGGCTTGCAGGCACTGCAGCAGGCCGTCGGGCAGGTAGTCGAGGGGGATGTTGGGCTGCACGAACAGCAGGCGCACGTCGATAAACGAGAGCATTTTGCAGTTGCCCTGGGCCAGGGGGTCGAAGCCCAGGGAGAAGAGTTCGGCGCGGCTGGTCTTGCCGACCACCGCCTGGCCGAAGCGCTGTTCGGCATCCAGGTAATCGGCGAAGGGCGACAGCACCTCGGCCCGCTCGCTGGGCAGCAGGCTGGAACAGCCGCTGCACAGGGCCAGGAGGATCACTGCAATGCTGACGGACACGCGGTCCATGATGCTTCCCCGTTGAATGGCTCTCTTATATTGGAAGGCTCGGCAGGGGGTAATAGTCGCGTCAATCAGACCAGTGGCAGGGTCGACGGATGGCCGGTCAGCCTTGTTCGGCCAGGCGCAAAGTTTCGTAGGCCGGCGTCGCCGGGATGCCGATTTCTACGCACAACTCCATCACCCGGGCCTGATCACAAGTGTAGACCAGCACCGCTTGCAACTCGTCGTCCAGAGGCTCGCTGAAGTTGAGCAACACATAGCCGCCGACGTCCTTGTTCATGCTGCTCAGCTGCACCTGGATGCTGTTGAGGGCCGACAACGGCTTGGCCTTGGCCAGTTGCTTGGGTTTGATGTTGAAGGGCACATCGCTGCTGAACGAGGCCATGATCTGCTCCAGCAACTCGGCGTAGCTGTCGCCCTGGAACAGCACGGTATCCGGCAGGCTGCCGACCACCACCCATTCGCCCAGGGGGATGGGGTAGGTGTCGTCGTAGTTGATGTCCGGGTTGGCGGCCAGGAAGGCCTGCGGATCGGCATAGGCCTCGGCGGCCTCGCTGGCGATGCGCAGGACCTCTTCGTCAGTCATGCAGCCGGAGCTGATTTTGCCGATCAATTCAACGAGCAGGTCTTTCATGGGCGATATCCAAAAGGCGCGGCGCACAAGGCGCGATGACCGCAAGGATATCGCGAATAGGCGCGCGCCGGCTAAGCCTGGCGCGTGTGCGCCGAGGCGGCGATGCCGAGCTGGCCGAACCAGTAGGTGAGAATGATGGCTACGTCGGCGCCGGCGAACGGGCTGACAAAGCGGTTGATGCCGATCAGGCTGTCGGACAGCACAAACAGCAGCGCACCGCCGGCGCCGAGCCAGGCCGAGCGGCTGGCGATGCCAGGTACGCCGAGTCGCGCCAGGGCCCGCCAGAGCATGGCGCTGATGGTCAGGGCATACAGGGCCACCGGAATCTGTAGCGGACCGAGGCCGTTCTGCGCCAACAGGCTGAACATGCCCAGGCCAAAGGCGGTGGCAATGGCCAGCGCGAGCAGAGCCGGGCGGCGGCTGTCGCCCAGGTAGGCGACGAGAAAGCACAGATGGCCGAGCAGAAAGGCGCCGAGGCCGAAGACGAACAAGTCCGCCGGCCACTCCAGCAACATGTCGCCGGCCAGCGACAGCAGCAGACCTACGGTGATCCAGCGTCGGTAGCTGCCGGCAGGCGCTAGACGCATCCACAGCAGCAGGGCGATCAGGGGCAGGGGTTTGCTCAGCAGGCGCAGCGGGGTGTGATCCAAGGCGAGGCCGAGCAGGAATAGGGCAAAGCCGCCGAGGCCGATCAACAGGATAAGTCGCACGTCACGCATGGCCGTTCTCATTGTTATGGGTTTGCCGGCATCTTGCGGTGTTTTGGTACAGGTGTGCCAGTCTCGCGACGCCAATCCCAGCGGCAAATCGGGCCGGGATGCAGCGTGCGGACGGTAGGATGGTGTTGAGCGCAGCGATACCCATCAGGGATTTAATCGTGGTCGGTGATTTGATGGGTATCGCAGGCTCAACCCATCCTAAGGTTCATTCAGCGACCTGCGTTTACTCCACCGTTACCTGGCAGTCGAAGGTTTGCGCCGGGGCTACGCCGGTTTCCCAGGGCCGGCGATAGACCAGTAGCAGGCGGCCGCTGCCGGGTTGGGCGGCCTCGAAGCGCCAGCTGGATTGGCCGGCACTGCCGACCAGGCCGCTGTCTTCCGGGTTGCTATAGACCTCCGGGCCGAGGCTGCGCAAGACGCCGGGCGCGGCATCCTGGACCTGCCAGCGAAAGCCGGTGGTCGGGTTGCTGCGCAGGTTGATCAACAAGGTCTGGCCGCGCGCCAGCTCCAGCGGGCAACGGCTGACACGCTCTTCGTCGAGGCTGACGGTGCTGGGCGTCTGGGTACAGGCCGCCAGCAGGCTCAGGCTGCTGACCGCTGCAATGCGGCTCAGGGATGCAATGGACATGGCGACCTCCTTGGCTGAAGGCCGCCAGCATAGCTCCAAGGGCCGGCGCAGCCTACTGGAACAGCACCTTGGCGACATCGCGGTAATGGCTGGCGAAGTGCGCGGTGATGCCGTCTTTGAGGTAGTCCGGCAGTTCGGCGTAATCGCCGCGGTTGGCCTCCGGCAGGATCAGCTCAAAGAGTTTCTGCCGCCGTGCGGCGATGACTTTTTCGCGCACGCCGCCGATGGCCAGCACTTGCCCGGTGAGGGTCAGTTCGCCGGTCATCGCCACGCCTTTTTTCGCCGGCTGGTCGCGGGCCAGGGAGAGCAGGGCGCTGGCCATGCTGATGCCGGCACTGGGGCCGTCTTTCGGCGTGGCGCCTTCCGGTACATGCAGGTGGACAAAGGCCTGGTCGAAGAAGGTCGGGTCGCCGCCGTATTGCTTGAGGTTGGCGCTGATGTAGCTGTAGGCGATTTCCGCTGACTCCTTCATCACCTCCCCCAACTGGCCGGTCAACTTGAAACCGCGGTTAAGGGTGTGGATGCGCGTGGCCTCGATCGGTAGGGTCACGCCGCCCATGCTGGTCCAGGCCAGGCCGGTGATTACGCCAATACCGCTGAGCAGGCGCTCGCGGCGAAACAGCGGCATGCCCAGGTAGCCTTCCAGGTCCTTGGGGCCGATCTTGACCTTCTCATCCGGCCGCTCCAGCAGTTTGACCACCGCCTTGCGCACCAGCTTGCCGAACTGTTTCTCCAGCTGACGCACCCCGGCTTCGCGGGCGTAGCCGTCGATCACACCTTTCAGGGCGGCATCGCTGATGCTCAGGTGCTTCTTCGCCACGCCGGCTTTGGCCAGTTGCTTGGGCCACAGGTGGTGTTTGGCGATGGCCAGTTTTTCTTCGCCGATATAGCCGGCCAGGCGGATGATCTCCATGCGGTCCAGCAATGGGCCAGG
>JAIERF010000282.1 GCA_019747075.1 Pseudomonadaceae bacterium | reverse complement strand
TGCGCGATCACGGCAACACCGTGGTGGTGATCGAGCACAACCTGGACGTGATCAAGACCGCCGACTGGCTGGTGGACCTGGGCCCCGAAGGCGGCTCCAAAGGCGGCCAGATCATTGCCGTGGGCACGCCGGAAGAAGTGGCAGAGATGCCGCAATCGCACACCGGCTACTTCCTCAAGCCACTGCTGGCGCGTGATCGCAGCTGAAGCCACCCTGCTGTTCACACGCTCAAGAAAAAGCCCCGATATTCGGGGCTTTTTCTTGAGCGATGCTGGAGCTAGATCTGCGCCTGCAAGTAATTCTGCAGACCAACCTTGTCAATCAGCCCCAGTTGCACCTCAAGCCAATAAGCATGGTCTTCCTCTGTGTCTTTCAGCTGAGCCAGCAGGATGTCGCGGCTTTGGTAGTCCTGGTGCTGCTCGCACAAGGCAATACCCGTGCTTAGCGCCGCTCGCACCTCGTATTCAAGGGCAAGATCAAGCTTGAGCATATCGACCACAGCCTGGCCAAAAGTGAAGGCATTGGGCCTCATGTCCGGCACACCTTCAAGAAACAGAATGCGTTTCAGCAAAGCATCGGCGTGCTGAGTTTCCTCTTCCATTTCATGATTGATGCGCTCATACAGCTTGCTGAAGCCTAAATCCTCGTAGATCCGCGAGTGGACAAAATACTGATCACGGGCCGCCAGCTCACCTTTGAGCAACAGCTTGAAATAGTCGATAACTGCAGCGTGGCCCTTCATCTGGCAATTCCTTACTCAATTGATTTTCTATGCTCTGCGCAAGCTGGCAACGGGTCAAGCGTCACGCAAACCATGCATCGACACAGGTGCTCAGCAACGCTATTCAGCAGCAGTAGACTTTCTGATCGACAACAAAAAGCCGGGCACTAGGCCCGGCTTTTTGTTCAGACTGACGTCTTACTCGGCGGAAACAGCTTCACCACCGACTGGACGATCAACCAGCTCGACATACGCCATTGGCGCATTGTCGCCAGCGCGGAAACCGCACTTGAGGATACGCAGGTAGCCGCCCTGACGGGTGGCGTAGCGCTTGCCCAGATCATTGAACAGCTTACCAACCATAGCTTTCGAACGAGTACGGTCGAAAGCCAGACGACGGTTTGCAACGCTATCAATTTTAGCCAAGGTGATCAGCGGCTCGGCAACGCGACGCAGTTCTTTGGCCTTAGGCAGGGTAGTTTTGATCAGCTCGTGCTCAAACAGCGACACCGCCATGTTTTGAAACATGGCTTTACGATGCGCGCTGGTGCGGTTGAGGTGACGACCACTCTTACGATGACGCATGGTTCAATTCCTTACCAAACTCACGTTCGGTGATTACGACGATCAGGCCGTAGCCTTTTCGTCTTTCTTAAGACTTGCCGGCGGCCAGTTGTCGAGGCGCATACCGAGGGACAGACCGCGCGAGGCCAGAACGTCTTTGATCTCAGTCAGAGACTTCTTGCCCAGGTTCGGCGTCTTCAACAACTCTACTTCGGTGCGCTGAATCAGATCGCCGATGTAGTAGATGTTTTCTGCCTTCAGGCAGTTGGCCGAACGAACGGTCAGCTCAAGATCATCAACCGGGCGCAACAGGATCGGATCGATCTCGTCTTCCTGCTCGATAACCACTGGCTCACTGTCACCTTTGAGGTCGACGAACGCGGCCAACTGCTGTTGCAGAATGGTCGCGGCACGGCGGATAGCCTCTTCCGGGTCCAGAGTACCGTTGGTCTCCAGGTCAATAACCAGCTTGTCCAGGTTAGTACGCTGTTCAACGCGGGTGTTTTCAACAACATAGGCAATGCGGCGAACCGGGCTGAACGAAGCGTCAAGCTGCAAGCGACCAATGCTGCGGCTTTCATCTTCATCGCTCTGACGAGAGTCAGCAGGTTCATAGCCACGACCACGGCGTACGGTGAGCTTCATGCTCAGTGCGCCGTTGGAAGCCAAGTTGGCAATAACGTGATCGCCGTTGACGATCTCGACATCGTGATCCAGCTGAATATCGGCAGCAGTAACCACACCCGAACCTTTTTTAACCAGGTTCAGCGTAACTTCGTCACGACCGTGCAGCTTGATAGCCAAACCTTTAAGGTTCAGCAGGATTTCAATTACGTCTTCCTGCACACCTTCGATGGCGCTGTACTCATGAAGTACACCGTCAATCTCGGCCTCGACTACTGCACAGCCAGGCATTGAGGACAACAGGATGCGACGCAGCGCGTTGCCCAGCGTATGGCCAAAGCCACGCTCGAGAGGCTCGAGAGTGATCTTGGCGCGGGTCGAACTGACCACCTGCACATCAATGTGACGGGGGGTCAGGAACTCATTTACCGAAATCTGCATGGATGCACCTATTTTCTAGCCCTTACTTGGAGTAGAGCTCGACAATCAGGCTTTCGTTGATGTCGGCGGACAGATCGCTGCGAGCCGGGACGCTTTTGAACACGCCAGACTTCTTCTCAACGTCAACATCTACCCACTCAACGCGGCCACGCTGAGCACACAGTTCAAGAGCCTGAACGATGCGCAGCTGATTCTTCGACTTCTCACGAACCGCAACCACGTCGCCAGCTTTAACCTGGTAGGACGGGACGTTTACGGTTTTACCGTTGATGCTGATCGCTTTGTGCGAAACCAACTGACGGGATTCGGCACGAGTAGCGCCAAAGCCCATACGGTAAACGACGTTATCCAGACGGCACTCGAGGATCTGCAGCAGGTTCTCACCGGTAGCGCCTTTACGGCCGGCAGCTTCCTTGTAATAACCGCTGAATTGACGCTCAAGTACGCCATAGATGCGGCGAACTTTTTGTTTCTCACGCAGCTGAGTACCGTAGTCGGATTGACGACCACGACGCTGACCGTGAATACCTGGGGCTGCTTCGATGTTGCACTTCGATTCCAGAGCGCGGACGCCACTTTTCAGGAAAAGATCTGTGCCTTCACGACGAGACAGTTTGCATTTTGGACCAATGTAACGTGCCATTTATCTGTCTCCTAATTACACGCGACGCTTCTTCGGCGGACGGCACCCGTTATGCGGGATTGGCGTCACGTCGGTGATGCTGGCGATCTTGTAACCGCAACCGTTCAAAGCACGGACAGCGGACTCACGACCTGGACCTGGACCCTTGACGTTTACGTCGAGGTTTTTCAGGCCGTATTCCAGCGCAGCTTGACCAGCACGCTCAGCAGCCACCTGGGCAGCGAACGGGGTGGACTTGCGTGAACCGCGGAAACCTGAACCACCAGAAGTAGCCCAAGACAGGGCATTACCTTGACGGTCAGTAATGGTCACAATGGTGTTGTTGAAAGACGCGTGGATGTGGGCGATGCCATCAACCACTGTCTTTTTAATTTTCTTACGAGGACGAGCAGCAGGTTTTGCCATGACTATATTCCTGTCGATTCGCGGGCGCGATTACTTGCGGATCGGCTTACGCGGGCCCTTACGGGTACGCGCGTTGGTCTTAGTACGCTGACCGCGAGCCGGCAGGCCACGGCGATGACGCAGACCGCGGTAGCAGCCCAAGTCCATCAAGCGCTTGATTTTCATGTTGATTTCACGACGCAGGTCACCCTCGGTATTAACCTTGGAAACCTCTGTACGCAACAGTTCAACCTGCTCGTCACTCAGATCTTTAATTTTTACCGCCGGGTTAACCCCGGTCGCTGCACAAATCTTCTGTGCAGTAGTGCGACCAACACCAAAGATGTAGGTCAGCGAGATAACAGTATGCTTGTTATCCGGAATGTTTACGCCTGCAATACGGGCCATTCAGTGGGACTCCATTTGACAGCTACCTACGCCCCAGAACCAAGAAAAGGGCGCGAGATATTAACGCTGTAATAACAAATAATCAACCCGGCAGCGCACTAGCTGCCGGGCTTGTAACGCTCAGATCACAATCAGCCTTGGCGCTGCTTGTGACGCGGCTCCGCGCTGCAGATTACGCGCACGACACCTTCGCGACGGACAATCTTGCAGTTGCGGCACAGCTTTTTCACCGATGCACGAACTTTCATCACCAACTCCTCGAACCTTATGGATGCTTCAGCGGAGCATTCCGCCGCCGTAACCCTTCAGGTTGGCTTTCTTCATCAGGGATTCATACTGGTGCGATACGAGATGCGATTGCACTTGGGCCATAAAGTCCATCACAACCACCACCACGATCAGCAGCGAAGTCCCGCCAAGGTAGAACGGTACGTTGGCCGCCACCACCAGAAACTGGGGCAACAAGCACACCGCCGTCATGTACAGAGCACCGAACATGGTCAGCCGAGTCAACACGCCATCGATATAGCGCGCCGACTGCTCACCTGGACGAATACCCGGAATAAAGGCACCGGACTTCTTAAGGTTTTCCGCTACGTCTTTCGGATTGAACATCAACGCTGTGTAGAAGAAGCAGAAGAAAATAATCCCCGCACTAAACAGCAAGATGTTCAACGGATGACCGGGAGCAATCGACTGCGACAGATCCTGCAACCAGCCCATACCTTCAGACTGACCGAACCAGGCGCCCAACGACGCAGGGAACAGCAGGATGCTGCTGGCGAAAATAGCCGGGATTACGCCCGCCATGTTCACCTTCAACGGCAAGTGGCTTGTTTGTGCAGCGAAGACCTTACGGCCCTGCTGACGCTTGGCGTAGTGCACCGCAATGCGACGCTGGCCACGCTCAATGAACACCACAAAACCGATGATCGCCACAGCCAACAAACCGATGGCCACCAGAGCGAAGATATTGATATCGCCCTGACGTGCAGACTCGAAAGACTGCCCGACAGCACTCGGAAGACCTGCAACAATGCCGGCAAAAATCAGCATCGAGATGCCGTTGCCAACACCGCGCTCGGTAATCTGCTCGCCCAACCACATCATGAACATTGCACCCGCCACAAACGTGGTGACTGCTACGAAGTGGAAGCCGAAATCAGCCGAGAACGCGACGCCCTGACCAGCCAGGCCGACGGACATGCCGACAGCCTGAACCACAGCCAAGACCAACGTGCCGTAGCGGGTGTACTGGCTGATCTTGCGACGGCCAGCTTCCCCTTCCTTCTTCAACTGCTCCAGCTGCGGACTTACGGTGGTCATCAGCTGCATGATGATCGATGCCGAAATGTACGGCATGATCCCCAGTGCAAAGATGCTCATCCGCTCGAGCGCGCCGCCGGAAAACATGTTGAACAAGCTAAGAATGGTCCCCTCATTCTGTCGAAACAGATCGGCCAGCCGGTCAGGGTTAATCCCAGGAACTGGGATGTGCGCACCTATCCGATAGACGATGATCGCCAGAAACAGAAAACGCAGTCGAGCCCAGAGCTCGGATAACCCGCCATTGCTGAGCGCTGAGAGAGCACCTTGCTTAGCCATTTATTCCTCGAACTTACCGCCAGCTGCTTCGATAGCCGCACGCGCACCTTTGGTGGCAGCGATACCTTTAAGGGTAACAGCGCGACCAACTTCGCCAGACAGCATGACTTTCACACGCTGAATGTTTTGGTTGATTACGTTGGCATCCTTCAGCGACTGCAGAGTAACGACATCGCCTGCCACTTTAGCCAGTTCGGAGGTACGCACTTCTGCGCGATCCATGGCCTTCAGGGAAACGAAACCGAATTTCGGCAGACGGCGGTGCAACGGCTGTTGACCACCCTCAAAACCCGGAGCAATGGTGCCACCGGAGCGGGAGCTTTGACCTTTGTGGCCACGGCCACCGGTCTTGCCCAAACCACTACCGATACCACGGCCCGGACGATGCTTTTCACGACGGGAACCCGGCGCTGGACTCAGATCATTGAGTTTCATCGATTAACCCTCGACTCGCAGCATGTAGTAAGCCTTGTTGATCATCCCGCGATTCTCGGGAGTATCCAAAACTTCTACGGTGTGACCAATGCGACGCAGACCCAGACCCTTAACGCACAATTTGTGGTTAGGGATGCGGCCAGTCATGCTTTTGATCAGCGTAACTTTCACAGTTGCAGTAGTCATGATTAGCGGATCTCCTCAACAGTCTTGCCGCGCTTGGCAGCAATAGAGCTAGGAGATTGCATAGCCTTCAGACCCTTGAAAGTGGCGTGAACCACGTTTACCGGGTTAGTCGAGCCATAGCACTTGGCCAGGACGTTCTGCACACCAGCAACCTCGAGAACAGCACGCATAGCGCCGCCAGCGATGATACCGGTACCTTCAGAAGCAGGCTGCATGTACACCTTGGAGGCGCCATGACCCGACTTCATCGCGTACTGCAGAGTGGTACCGTTAAGGTCCACTTGAATCATATTGCGACGAGCAGCTTCCATCGCTTTCTGGATGGCAGCAGGCACTTCACGAGATTTGCCACGGCCGAAACCAACACGACCCTTACCATCACCCACCACGGTCAACGCGGTGAAAGTGAAGATACGGCCGCCTTTAACGGTTTTGGCAACGCGGTTCACTTGAACCAGCTTCTCGATATAGCCTTCGTCGCGCTTTTGGTCGTTATTTGCCATAACTTAGAACTCCAGCCCGCCTTCACGAGCAGCATCAGCCAGTGCCTTGACACGACCGTGGTACTTGAAGCCAGAACGGTCAAAAGCAACCTGGGTGATGCCAGCGACTTTCGCACGCTCAGCAACCAGCAGCCCTACCTTCTTGGCAGCGTCAATGTTGCCAGTGGCAGCATCACGCAGTTCTTTGTCCAAAGTCGAGGCGCTGGCCAAGACCTTGCCGCCGTCGGCCGAGATGACCTGGGCGTATATGTGCTGCGAGGAGCGATACACGCACAGACGCACGACTTCTAGCTCGTGCATTTTCAGGCGTGCTTTGCGAGCGCGACGCAGTCGAGTAACTTTTTTGTCGGTCATTTGCTATGCCCTACTTCTTCTTGGCTTCTTTACGACGGACGACTTCGTCTGCGTAACGCACACCTTTACCTTTGTAAGGTTCTGGCGGACGGAAGTCGCGGATCTCAGCGGCCACCTGACCAACCAGTTGCTTATCAATACCCTTAATCAGGATATCGGTCTGGCTAGGGGTTTCAGCAGTGACGCCTGCCGGCAGGTCGTAATCAACCGGATGCGAGAAGCCCAGCGCCAAGGACAATACTTCGCCTTTAGCTTGTGCTTTATAACCAACACCAACCAGCTGAAGCTTGCGCTCAAAGCCTTGGCTGACGCCAGTTACCATGTTGTTCACGAGTGAACGGGTAGTACCAGCCATTGCGCGAGTCTGCTGGTCGCCATTGCGGGCTGCAAAACGCAGCTCGCCAGCTTCCACGATCACTTCAACGGACGAATGTACTTTTAGGTCTAGAGTGCCCTTGGCACCCTTCACCGAAAGCTGCTGGCCAGCCAGTTGAACTTCAACTCCAGCGGGCAGCTTTACGGGGTTCTTAGCAACGCGAGACATGCTTATCCCCCCTTAGAACACAGTGCAAAGGACTTCGCCGCCGATACCGGCAGCGCGCGCAGCACGATCCGTCATCACACCTTTGTTGGTGGAGACGATAGACACGCCAAGACCGCCACGAACTTTCGGCAGATCTTCAACGGCCTTGTACTGACGCAAGCCAGGACGACTGACGCGCTTCACTTCTTCGATGACCGGACGGCCTTCGAAGTACTTCAGCTCGATGGTCAGCTGCGGTTTAACTTCGCTGCTGATCTGAAAATCCGCGATGTAGCCTTCGCCCTTAAGGACTTTAGCTACAGCCACCTTCAAGGTAGAAGAAGGCATGCTTACAACGGCCTTTTCAGCCATCTGGGCATTACGGATACGAGTTAGCATGTCCGCTAACGGGTCCTGCATACTCATGGGCTAGACGCTCCTGATACAAAATGAATTAGCCAAATGGCTAAGAGCCGACAGAGGCACGACCAACGAAGGCCTGCTCTGGCGAGCCGGGTATTCTAGAGACTGCTCATAAATGAATCAAGCCCCAAAAGGGGCTTGATTCATAACCGCTCAGCGGTAAGCGTGACTTTCACCGCGCTTACCGACGAAACGTTAGCAATTTACCAGCTGGCTTTAACCAAACCTGGTACATCGCCACGCATAGCAGCTTCGCGCAGCTTGTTACGGCCAAGGCCGAACTTGCGGTACACGCCATGCGGACGACCTGTCAGACGGCAGCGGTTACGCATGCGCGCAGCGCAAGCATCACGTGGCTGCTTCTGCAGGGCTACTTGTGCTTCCCAACGCGCTTCCGGAGTGGAGTTCGGATTGGCGATGGTAGCTTTCAGCTCGGCACGCTTTTTGGCGTACTTGGCTACCGTTAGCTGACGCTTCAGCTCGCGGTTTTTCATGCTCGTTTTGGCCATGTTCCTACTCCAATCAGTTACGGAACGGGAAGTTGAAGGCGCGCAGCAAGGCACGACCTTCATCATCGTTACGGGCAGTGGTGGTCAGAGTGATATCCAGACCGCGCAATGCGTCGATTTTGTCGTAATCGATTTCCGGGAAAATGATCTGCTCTTTGACGCCCATGCTGTAGTTACCACGACCATCGAAGGACTTGGCATTCAGGCCGCGGAAGTCACGTACGCGCGGCAGGGAGATCGCAAGCAGACGATCCAGGAATTCGTACATACGATCACGGCGCAGGGTTACCTTAACGCCAATCGGCCAACCTTCACGGACTTTAAAGCCAGCGATGGATTTGCGAGCGTAAGTTACGACCGCTTTTTGACCGGTGATCTTTTCCAAGTCAGCTACAGCGTGCTCGATGACTTTTTTGTCGCCGATCGCTTCGCCTACACCCATGTTCAGGGTGATCTTGGTAACGCGCGGAACTTCCATCACGTTGCCCAGCTGAAGTTGTTCTTTCAGCTTGGGGGCGATTTCCTTCCGGTAAATCTCTTTTAGTCGTGCCATGGTCTTCTACCTAGCAGTGTTCAAGCATCAACCGCTTTTTGGGTCGACTTGAAGACACGAATTTTTTTACCTTCTTCTACTTTGAAACCAACGCGGTCAGCCTTGTTGGTTTCGCCGTTGAAAATGGCGATGTTAGAGACGTGCAGTGGCGCCTCTTTTTCGATGATCCCGCCAGGAACGCCAGCCATAGGGTTTGGCTTGGTATGACGCTTAACCAGGTTGACCCCACCAACGACCAGACGGTCGTCAGCGAGAACCTTAAGCACCTTACCGCGCTTGCCCTTGTCTTTGCCGGCGATGACGATGATCTCGTCGTCACGACGAATCTTTTGCATGATCGCTTCTCCTTACAGCACTTCAGGGGCGAGCGAGACGATCTTCATGAACTTCTCAGTACGAAGTTCACGGGTCACGGGCCCAAAGATACGGGTGCCGATCGGCTCTTGCTTGTTGTTAAGCATCACAGCAGCGTTGCCGTCAAAGCGGATGATCGAGCCATCAGGGCGACGAACGCCGTGACGAGTACGAACAACCACAGCGGTCATCACCTGGCCTTTTTTGACCTTACCGCGCGGAATTGCTTCCTTAACGGTAACTTTGATGATGTCGCCGATGCCAGCGTAACGACGGTGAGAACCGCCGAGCACCTTGATGCACATAACACGGCGAGCGCCACTGTTATCAGCAACATCGAGCATGGATTGAGTCTGAATCATATAATTTCTCCGACCCCTAGCCCTTAGACTTCCACTGCGCGTTCGAGAACATCAACCAGCATCCAAGACTTAGTCTTGGCCAGCGGACGGGTCTCACGAATAGTGACCTTGTCGCCGATATGGCACTGGTTGGTTTCGTCGTGTGCGTGCAGCTTGGTCGAACGCTTGACGTATTTACCGTAGATCGGGTGCTTTACGCGACGCTCGATCAGAACGGTGATGGTCTTGTCCATTTTGTCGCTGACAACACGGCCAGTCAGCGTACGGACGGTTTTTTCGGCTTCAGCCATGATCACTTACCTGCCTGCTGGTTGAGCACAGTCTTCACGCGAGCGATGTCACGCTTAACTTGCGAGAGCAGGTGAGACTGCCCCAACTGGCCAGTTGCTTTCTGCATACGCAGATTGAACTGGTCACGCAGCAGGCCGAGCAGTTGCTCGTTCAGCTGCTGTGCTGATTTTTCACGAAGTTCATTCGCTTTCATCACATCACCGTCCGCTTAACAAAGGAGGTGGCGAGTGGCAGCTTCGCAGCAGCCAGGGCAAAAGCCTCACGCGCCAGCTCTTCGGAAACACCCTCGATTTCGTAAAGGACTTTGCCTGGTTGAATCTGGCAAACCCAATACTCCACGCCGCCCTTACCTTTACCCATACGAACTTCGAGGGGCTTTTTGGTGACCGGCTTATCGGGGAAAACACGAATCCAGATCTTGCCGCCACGCTTAACGTGACGGGTCAGAGCACGACGAGCGGACTCGATCTGGCGAGCGGTGAGACGACCGCGAGCGACAGCTTTCAGCGCGAACTCGCCGAAGCTGACCTTGCTACCGCGCTGTGCCAGACCACGGTTGTGGCCTGTCATCTGCTTGCGGAACTTCGTACGCTTTGGTTGCAACATTTGGCGTACCCCTTACTTAGCAGCTTTTTTACGAGGCGCAGGTGCTTGTGGTTTCAGCTCTTCTTTGAGGCCACCGATGACCTCACCTTTGAAGATCCAAACCTTCACACCGATCACACCATAAGTGGTGTGAGCTTCGTAGATGGCATAGTCGATATCAGCACGCAGGGTGTGCAGTGGCACACGACCTTCGCGATACCATTCTGTACGGGCAATTTCAGCACCGCCAAGACGACCGCTCACCTGGATTTTGATGCCCTTGGCACCAATACGCATGGCGTTCTGTACGGCGCGCTTCATGGCGCGACGGAACATTACGCGGCGTTCCAGCTGCTGAGCTACGCTTTGCGCAACCAGCATACCGTCGAGCTCCGGCTTGCGGATCTCTTCGATGTTGATGTGCACAGGCACACCCATTTGCTTGGTCAGGTCCTGACGCAGCTTCTCAACATCTTCACCTTTCTTGCCGATCACGATGCCGGGACGAGCGGTGTGGATGGTGATGCGTGCGGTTTGTGCCGGACGATGGATATCGATACGGCTTACGGACGCGCTTTTTAGTTTGTCTTGGAGATACTCACGCACCTTCAGATCAGCGAACAAGTAGTCCGCATAAGTCCGACCGTCTGCGTACCAGACGGAGGTGTGCTCCTTGACGATTCCCAGGCGTATGCCAGTGGGATGTACTTTCTGACCCATCTGATCGACTCCGTTACTTGTCCGCAACCTTGACAGTGATATGGCAAGACCGCTTGACGATGCGATCAGCGCGGCCTTTGGCACGCGGCATGATGCGCTTCAGCGAACGCCCTTCGTTGACGAAGACGGTGGAGACTTTGAGGTCATCAACGTCTGCGCCTTCGTTGTGCTCGGCGTTGGCTACAGCCGACTCCAGCACTTTCTTAATGATCTCGGCGGCTTTCTTACTGCTGAAAGCCAACAGGTTGAGCGCTTCGCCCACCTTCTTCCCGCGGATCTGGTCGGCGACCAAGCGGGCTTTCTGGGCGGAGATTCGAGCGCCCGACAACTTAGCGGCTACTTCCATTTCCTAACCCCTTAACGCTTGGCTTTCTTGTCAGCCACGTGCCCACGATAGGTACGGGTGCCGGCAAATTCGCCCAGTTTGTGACCGACCATGTCTTCGTTGATAACAACTGGGACATGTTGACGGCCGTTATGCACAGCAATGGTCAGACCGACCATTTGCGGCAGGATCATCGAGCGACGCGACCAGGTTTTCACCGGTTTGCGATCGTTCTTTTCCACCGCCACTTCGATCTTCTTCAGTAGGTGAAGATCAATAAAAGGACCTTTTTTCAGAGAACGTGGCACTGTCGTATCCCTCTATTTACTTGCGACGACGGACGATCATTTTGTCGGTACGCTTATTACCACGAGTCTTCGCGCCCTTAGTCGGGAAGCCCCACGGCGATACCGGATGACGACCACCAGAGGTACGACCTTCACCACCACCATGCGGGTGATCGACCGGGTTCATGGCAACACCACGAACTGTCGGACGAACGCCACGCCAGCGCTTGGCACCAGCTTTACCCAGTGAACGCAGGCTGTGCTCGGAGTTCGAAACCTCACCCAGAGTTGCACGGCACTCAGAAAGAACCTTACGCATCTCGCCCGAACGCAGACGCAGGGTGACGTAGACGCCTTCACGCGCAACCAGCTGAGCCGAAGCACCAGCGGAACGAGCGATCTGAGCACCTTTACCCGGCTTCAGCTCAATACCGTGAACAGTGCTACCAACTGGAATGTTGCGCAGCTGCAGGCTGTTACCCGGCTTGATCGGAGCATGGCTACCAGCAATCAGCTGATCGCCAGCGCTCACGCCTTTCGGAGCGATGATGTAACGACGCTCACCATCTGCATACATCAGCAGAGCAATGTGCGCGGTACGGTTCGGGTCATATTCGATGCGCTCAACAGTGGCTGGAATGCCATCTTTGTCGTTGCGACGGAAATCGACCAAACGGTAATGCTGCTTGTGACCACCACCGATATGACGGGTAGTGATGCGACCGTTGTTGTTACGACCACCAGTTTTCGACTTCTTCTCGAGCAGCGGTGCGTACGGAGCGCCTTTGTGCAGCTCCTGGTTGACCACCTTGACCACAAAGCGGCGGCCCGGGGAAGTCGGTTTGCATTTAACAATTGCCATGATGCACCCCTTCCTTACTCAGCACTGCTGGCGAAATCGAGATCTTGGCCTGGCTGAAGGGAGATAACTGCCTTCTTCCAGTCGTTACGCTTGCCCACGCCGCGAGCGGTGCGCTTGCTCTTACCCAGAACATTCAGGGTAGTAACACGCTCAACCTTCACGCTGAACAGGCTTTCAACGGCCTTCTTGATTTCCAGCTTGGTTGCGTCAGTCGCAACCTTGAAAACGAATTGGCTTTTCTTATCAGCCAATACTGTGGCCTTCTCGGAGATGTGCGGGCCCAGCAGCACTTTAAATACGCGTTCCTGGTTCATCCCAGCAGCTCCTCGAATTTCTTCACGGCCGACACAGTGATCAACACTTTGTCGTACGCGATCAGGCTAACCGGATCGGAACCTTGCACATCACGTACATCTACGTGCGGCAGGTTACGGGCAGCCAGGTACAGGTTCTGATCAACGGCGTCGGACACGATCAATACGTCGGTCAGACCCATGCCATTCAGCTTGTCCAGCAGCACTTTGGTCTTCGGCGCATCAACTGCGAAGTCTTCAACGACGACCAGGCGATCCGAACGCACCAGCTCAGCAAGGATGGAGCGCAATGCAGCGCGATACATCTTCTTGTTCAGCTTTTGCGAGTGATCCTGCGGACGAGCAGCGAAAGTGGTACCGCCGCCACGCCAGATTGGGCTACGGATAGTACCGGCACGTGCACGACCAGTACCCTTCTGACGCCATGGGCGCTTACCGCCACCGGAAACGTCGGAACGGGTTTTCTGTTGCTTGCTACCTTGACGACCACCGGCCATGTAGGCCACAACTGCCTGGTGAACCAGGGTTTCGTTGTATTCGCCGCCAAAGGTGTGCTCGGAGACCTCGATCGCCTGAGCACCATTTACATTTAATTGCATGTCAGCTTCCCCTTAACCGCGAGCCTTGGCTGCCGGACGCACAACCACATCACCACCGGGAGCGCCAGGAACAGCACCTTTAACCAGCAGCAGATTGCGTTCAGCGTCGACGCGCACAACTTCGAGGGACTGCACGGTCACGCGCTCAGCGCCCATATGACCGGACATTTTCTTGCCCTTGAATACACGACCAGGAGTCTGGCACTGGCCGATAGAGCCCGGGACGCGGTGGGAGACGGAGTTACCGTGAGTGTTGTCTTGACCACGGAAATTCCAACGCTTGATGGTACCGGCAAAGCCTTTACCCTTGGACTGACCGGTGACATCCACCAGCTGACCAGCTTGGAAAATTTCAGCGTTGATCAGATCGCCAGCCTGGTAGGTACCATCTTCAAGACGGAACTCCCAAACACTGCGACCAGCAGCAACGTTAGCTTTAGCGAAATGACCTGCCTGAGCTTTAGTTACGCGGGAAGCACGACGCTCACCAACAGTAACCTGCACAGCGCGATAGCCATCGCTTTCTTCAGTTTTGAACTGAGTGACGCGATTCGGCTCGATCTCAATGACCGTAACCGGAATAGAGACACCATCTTCGGTAAAAATGCGGGTCATACCGCACTTACGACCGACTACACCAATAGTCATGTTGTAACCTCATGAGTGTACGGGGCTTTCACCCGCTATGGCCGCCCATTTCAGAGCGTTACACGACTAAAACCCCAAGGTTTTAGCCGAGGCTGATCTGCACTTCCACGCCAGCCGCAAGATCAAGCTTCATCAACGCATCAACGGTTTTATCCGTTGGCTGGACAATGTCCAGAACGCGCTTATGAGTGCGAATCTCGTACTGGTCGCGCGCGTCTTTGTTGACGTGCGGAGAAACCAGAACGGTGAAACGCTCCTTGCGAGTAGGCAGAGGAATCGGACCACGCACCTGAGCACCAGTACGTTTCGCGGTTTCCACGATTTCCTGGGTAGATTGATCGATCAGGCGATGATCAAAAGCCTTCAACCGAATACGTATTTGTTGATTTTGCATTTGACCTCAGACTCCAATTTGCCATTCCCATCGTGCGCAATACGCCCGATAAAAGGAGGCGCAATTGTACGGACGAGCTCTATGGGTGTCAATAAATGATCAACAAATAGGAAAGGCCCCCGAAGGGGCCTTTCCTACCAGCAGATCAACGATTACTCGACGATCTTGGCCACGACGCCAGCGCCGACGGTACGACCGCCTTCACGAATGGCGAAACGCAGACCTTCTTCCATTGCGATGGTCTTGATCAGGGTAACGGTCATTTGAACGTTATCACCTGGCATTACCATTTCAACGCCTTCCGGCAGTTCGCAGTTACCGGTCACGTCAGTGGTACGGAAGTAGAACTGTGGACGGTAGCCTTTGAAGAACGGAGTGTGACGACCGCCTTCTTCTTTGCTCAGCACGTACACTTCAGCAGTGAACTTGGTGTGCGGCTTAACCGAACCCGGCTTAACCAGAACCTGGCCACGCTCAACGTCTTCACGCTTGGTACCGCGCAACAGCACGCCGCAGTTCTCGCCAGCACGACCTTCGTCGAGCAGTTTGCGGAACATTTCAACACCAGTACAGGTGGTGGTGACGGTGTCTTTCAGACCAACGATTTCGATCGACTCTTGGATCTTGATGATCCCGCGCTCGATACGGCCAGTTACCACGGTGCCACGACCGGAGATCGAGAATACGTCTTCGATTGGCATCAGGAACGGCTTGTCGATTGCACGAACCGGCTCAGGAATGTAGGTATCCAGAGTCTCAACCAGCTTCTTAACAGCGGTGGTACCCATTTCGTTATCGTCTTGACCGTTCAACGCCATCAGCGCGGAACCGATAATGATTGGGGTGTCATCGCCTGGGAAGTCGTAAGTGCTCAGCAGATCGCGCACTTCCATCTCAACCAGTTCCAGCAGCTCAGCGTCGTCAACCATGTCAGCCTTGTTCAGGAAGACAACGATGTACGGAACGCCTACCTGACGGGACAGCAGGATGTGCTCACGAGTTTGCGGCATCGGACCATCAGCGGCCGAGCAAACCAGGATAGCGCCGTCCATCTGCGCAGCACCGGTGATCATGTTTTTTACGTAGTCGGCGTGACCTGGGCAGTCAACGTGTGCGTAGTGACGCACGGCCGAATCGTATTCAACGTGAGCGGTGTTGATGGTGATACCACGAGCTTTTTCTTCTGGAGCGCTGTCGATCTTGTCGAAGTCAACGCGAGCCGAACCGAAAACCTCGGAGCAAACACGGGTCAGAGCAGCGGTCAGAGTGGTTTTACCGTGGTCAACGTGACCGATGGTGCCGACGTTGACGTGCGGTTTATTACGTTCAAATTTTTCTTTAGCCACGACAATTAACTCCTTGCCTAAAGGGGCTGAATCAGCCTTGTTTTTTGGTTACAGCTTCGACGATGTGCGACGGAGCAGTATTGTATTTTTTGAATTCCATAGAGTAGCTTGCGCGACCTTGAGACATGGAACGAACGTCGGTCGCATAACCGAACATCTCGCCCAACGGAACCTCAGCACGAATTACTTTGCCGGAAACCGTATCTTCCATACCCAGGATCATGCCGCGACGACGGTTAAGGTCGCCCATCACGTCACCCATATAGTCTTCAGGCGTAACAACCTCTACCGCCATGATCGGCTCAAGCAACTCACCACCGCCCTTCTGGGCCAGTTGCTTGGTTGCCATGGAAGCAGCCACCTTAAACGCCATCTCGTTCGAGTCGACGTCGTGGTAAGAACCATCAAACACGGTAGCCTTCAGGCCGATCAGCGGATAGCCGGCAACAACACCGTTCTTCATCTGCTCTTCGATACCCTTCTGGATAGCCGGGATGTATTCCTTAGGAACCACACCACCCACTACTTCGTTCACGAACTGCAGACCTTCCTGACCTTCGTCAGCAGGAGCAAAACGGATCCAGCAATGGCCGAACTGACCACGACCGCCGGACTGACGAACGAACTTGCCTTCGATTTCACAGCTCTTCGTGATGCGCTCACGATAGGAAACCTGAGGCTTACCGATGTTGGCTTCGACGTTGAACTCACGGCGCATCCGGTCAACCAGGATGTCCAGGTGCAACTCGCCCATGCCGGAGATGATCGTTTGACCAGTCTCTTCATCAGTTTTGACGCGGAAAGACGGGTCTTCCTGAGCAAGCTTGCCCAGAGCGATACCCATTTTTTCCTGGTCATCCTTGGTCTTCGGCTCAACGGCAACCGAGATAACCGGCTCCGGGAAGTCCATACGAACCAGGATGATTGGCTTGTCAGCGTTGCACAAAGTTTCACCAGTGGTGACGTCCTTCATGCCGATCAAGGCCGCGATGTCGCCAGCGCGCACTTCCTTGATCTCTTCACGGGCGTTTGCGTGCATCTGCACCATACGACCCACACGCTCTTTCTTGCCCTTAACCGAGTTGATCACGCCGTCGCCGGAGGCCAACACGCCCGAGTAAACGCGGACGAAGGTCAAGGTACCCACGAATGGGTCGGTAGCGATCTTGAACGCCAGAGCCGAGAACGGCTCGTCATCGTTCGCGTGACGCTCCATCTGCTTTTCCTCGTCATCCGGGTCAGTACCCTTGATGGCAGGAATATCAGTTGGTGCAGGCAGGTAATCGATAACGGCGTCGAGAACCAGAGGAACACCCTTGTTCTTGAAGGAAGAACCGCAAACAGCCAGAACGATCTCACCAGCGATAGTACGCTGACGCAGAGCGGCCTTGATTTCCGCGTTGGTGAGTTCTTCACCCTCGAGGTACTTGTTCATCAGCTCTTCGCTGGCTTCGGCCGCAGCCTCAACCATGTTGCTGCGCCACTCGTCAGCCAACTCTTGCAGCTCAGCCGGAATGGCTTCGCGACGCGGAGTCATACCCTTGTCGGCATCGTCCCAGTAAACCGCTTCCATGGCCATCAGATCGATCTGACCCTGGAAGTTGTCTTCGGAACCGATAGCCAACTGGATCGGCACCGGAGTGTGACCCAGACGCTGCTTGATCTGACCAATCACGCGCAGGAAGTCAGCGCCAGCACGGTCCATTTTGTTCACGTAAACGATACGTGGAACACCGTACTTGTTGGCTTGACGCCATACGGTTTCGGACTGCGGCTCAACGCCGGAAGTACCACAGAACACCACGACCGCGCCGTCGAGAACACGCAGGGAACGCTCAACTTCAATGGTGAAGTCAACGTGGCCCGGGGTATCAATGACGTTAAAGCGGTATTGATCTTTGTGCTGCTTCTCGGAACCCTGCCAGAAGGCGGTAATAGCAGCAGAAGTAATGGTAATACCACGCTCCTGCTCCTGCACCATCCAGTCGGTGGTCGCGGCGCCGTCATGCACCTCGCCCATTTTGTGACTTTTGCCGGTGTAAAAAAGGACGCGCTCGGTGGTGGTGGTTTTACCAGCATCCACGTGAGCCACGATACCAATGTTACGGTAGCGATTAATCGGTGTAGTACGAGCCATAAAGCCCTCGCAAATTTAGAAGCGCTGAAATTAGAAGCGGTAGTGCGAGAAAGCCTTGTTGGCTTCTGCCATGCGGTGCACGTCTTCACGCTTCTTAACTGCAGCACCTTTGCCTTCAGCAGCATCCAGCAGCTCGCCAGCCAAGCGCAGAGCCATAGATTTTTCGCCACGCTTACGGGCGTAATCTACCAACCAGCGCATTGCCAGAGCGTTACGACGGGACGGACGAACTTCGACCGGAACCTGGTAAGTAGCACCGCCTACACGGCGCGACTTCACTTCGACCAGCGGAGCGATGGCGTCGAGAGCTTTCTCGAAGATTTCCAGGGGATCGCTGTTCTTGCGCTCTTTAACTTTGTCCAAAGCACCATAAACAATACGCTCAGCAACGGCTTTCTTGCCGCTCTCCATCACGTGGTTCATGAACTTGGCGAGGATTTGGCTTCCGTATTTCGGATCGTCCAGAATCTCACGTTTTGCTGCTACACGACGTCTTGGCATGGATAAGCCCTCAAACGGTCTTCAGGTAGCCCGGAACACCAGCATGTGCTGAGCCCGACCTTACTCTTATCGACTTAAATAAATAGAATTCGGAATTACTTAGGACGCTTAGTACCGTATTTCGAACGGCTCTGATTACGACCTTTCACGCCGGAGGTATCCAGCGAACCACGCACGGTGTGGTAACGAACACCTGGCAAGTCTTTTACACGACCGCCACGAATCAGTACGACGCTGTGCTCTTGCAGGTTGTGGCCTTCACCGCCGATGTACGAGGAAACCTCGAAACCGTTGGTCAGACGCACACGGCATACTTTACGCAGTGCCGAGTTAGGTTTTTTCGGCGTAGTGGTATACACGCGAGTGCACACACCACGGCGTTGCGGGCAGTTCTGCAGGGCAGGCACGTCGCTCTTATCGACGATGCGCTTGCGCGGCTGACGTACCAGCTGGTTGATAGTTGCCATCTACTAGCTCCACTGTTGTCTTTCGACATAAACAAAAATGACAGGACGCGAGCCCTGTCAAATTTAGGGGTACAAGAGTCTAAAGAGCTTCTTGCCCACCGTCAAGACAAGGCCCCGGACGAAGATCTCGTCCAGGGCCTCACTTTTCTCTTAGTTACCGCTCGAGTTCAGTGCCTCGGTCAGTGCTGCTTCGACCTCACTGGCGCTAACGCGAACCGGCTTGTCGGCTTCACGACGACGCTTGCGCTCGGCGTGATATGCCAGACCGGTACCGGCCGGGATCAAACGACCGACCACCACGTTCTCTTTCAGACCACGCAGGTAGTCGCGCTTGCCAGTTACTGCCGCCTCGGTAAGTACGCGAGTGGTTTCCTGGAAAGATGCCGCCGAGATGAACGACTCGGTGGACAGCGATGCCTTGGTGATACCGAGCAGAACGCGCTCGAACTTGGCGACGAATTTGTCATCCGCAACCAGACGCTCGTTCTCTACCAGTACGTGAGTCAACTCCATCTGGTCGCCCTTGATGAAGGTGGAATCGCCAGACTCGGCAATCTCAACCTTACGCAGCATCTGACGCAAAATGGTCTCGATGTGCTTGTCGTTGATCTTCACGCCTTGCAGACGGTAAACGTCCTGGATCTCGTTAACGATGTACTTGGCCAGCGAACTGACGCCCAGCAAACGCAGGATGTCGTGCGGATCGCTCGGACCGTCGGAGATAACTTCGCCGCGGTTAACCTGCTCGCCTTCGAACACGTTCAGGTGACGCCACTTCGGAATCAGCTCTTCGTACGGCTCGCTGCCATCGGTAGGGGTAATAACCAAGCGGCGCTTGCCTTTGGTTTCCTTACCGAAAGCGATGGTGCCGCTGATTTCCGCCAGAATCGAAGCTTCCTTCGGACGACGAGCCTCAAACAGGTCAGCAACGCGTGGCAGACCACCGGTGATGTCGCGGGTCTTGGAAGTCTCTTGCGGGATACGGGCGATAACGTCACCCACGCCCACTTGCGCACCATCCGCTACACCAACCAGGGCGTTGGCAGGCAGGAAGTACTGGGCCGGTACATCGGTACCTGGCAGCAGCAAGTCCTTACCATCCACACCGACCATCTTCACAGCCGGGCGAATATCTTTGCCGGCGGCTGGACGGTCTTTGGCATCCAGAACTTCAATGTTGGTCAAACCGGTCAATTCGTCAGTCTGACGCTTGATCGTGATGCCTTCTTCCATGCCCACGTAGGTCACGGTACCTTTCATTTCGGTAACGATCGGGTGGGTGTGCGGGTCCCACTTGGCGACGATGGAACCAGCGTCAACCTTGTCGCCTTCCTTCACGGAAATCACGGCACCGTACGGCAGTTTGTAACGCTCGCGCTCACGACCGAAGTCGTCGGCGATGGCCAGCTCACCAGAGCGGGAAACCGCTACCAGGTTGCCGTCCAAGCGCTCTACGTGCTTCAGGTTGTGCAGGCGAACAGTACCGCCGTTCTTAACCTGAACACTGTCAGCTGCAGAGGTCCGGCTTGCCGCACCACCGATGTGGAAGGTACGCATGGTCAGCTGGGTACCCGGCTCACCAATCGACTGGGCCGCGATCACACCAACGGCTTCGCCGATGTTGATCTGGTGACCACGGGCCAGGTCGCGACCGTAGCACTTGGCGCAGATGCCGTAGCGGGTTTCGCAGCTGATCGGCGAACGCACGATCACTTCGTCGATGCTGTTCAGCTCGATGAACTCAACCCACTGCTCGTCAACCAAGGTACCGGCCGGAACCAGAATTTCCTCGGTGCCAGGCTTGAGTACGTCACGGGCGATCACTCGACCCAGCACGCGCTCGCCCAGCGGCTCAACCACGTCACCGCCTTCAATGTGCGGCGTCATCAGCAGGCCGTGCTCGGTACCACAATCGATCGCGGTAACCACCAGATCCTGGGCAACGTCCACCAGACGGCGAGTCAGGTAACCGGAGTTCGCGGTTTTCAACGCGGTATCCGCCAGACCTTTACGCGCACCGTGCGTCGAGATGAAGTACTGCAGAACGCTCAGACCTTCGCGGAAGTTCGCAGTGATCGGCGTTTCGATGATCGAGCCGTCCGGCTTGGCCATCAGACCACGCATACCAGCGAGCTGACGGATCTGCGCTGCAGAACCCCGCGCACCGGAGTCGGCCATCATGTACATGGAGTTGAAGGACTCTTGGTCAACTTCAACGCCGTGACGGTCGATAACCTTCTCTTTCGAGAGGTTGGACATCATCGCCTTCGACACTTCGTCGTTGGCCTTGGACCACAAGTCGATCACCTTGTTGTACTTCTCGCCCTGGGTTACCAGGCCGGAGGCGTACTGGGTTTCGATCTCTTTAACTTCTTCGGTCGCGGCATCAATGATGCGCACTTTCTCGTCCGGAATAACGAAGTCATTCACACCGATGGAAACACCGGAGATGGTCGAGTAAGCGAAACCGGTGTACATCAGCTGGTCAGCGAAGATCACAGTGTCTTTCAAGCCACAGGTGCGGTAGCACTGGTTGATCAGCTTGGAGATCGCCTTTTTCTTCATCGGCAGGTTGACCACGTCATACGACAGGCCGGCCGGAACCACCTGGAACAGCAGCGCGCGGCCGATAGTGGTATCGACGATGCGGGTGTTCTTGGTGATGCTGCCATCGCGGTCTTTGATGACCTCGTTGATGCGCACTTTAACCTTGGCGTGCAGCGCTGCTTCGCCGGCGCGGAATACGCGGTCGACTTCCTGCAGGTCGGCAAACACACGACCTTCGCCCTTGGCATTGATCGCTTCGCGGGTCATGTAATACAGACCCAGTACCACGTCCTGCGAAGGAACGATGATTGGCTCACCGTTGGCAGGCGACAGGATGTTGTTGGTCGACATCATCAGTGCGCGCGCTTCCAGCTGGGCTTCCAGCGTCAGCGGTACGTGCACGGCCATCTGGTCACCGTCGAAGTCGGCGTTGTACGCGGCGCAGACCAGCGGGTGCAGCTGAATAGCCTTACCTTCGATCAGAACCGGTTCAAACGCCTGGATGCCCAGACGGTGAAGGGTCGGTGCACGGTTAAGCATGACCGGGTGTTCGCGGATGACTTCAGCGAGAACGTCCCAAACCTCAGGCAGCTCGCGCTCAACCATCTTCTTGGCCGCTTTGATGGTGGTCGCCAGACCACGCATTTCCAGCTTGCCGAAAATGAACGGCTTGAACAGCTCAAGGGCCATCTTCTTCGGCAGACCGCACTGGTGCAGACGCAGGGTCGGGCCTACGGTAATTACCGAACGACCGGAGTAGTCCACGCGCTTACCGAGCAAGTTCTGACGGAAACGACCTTGCTTACCTTTGATCATGTCAGCCAGGGACTTCAGCGGACGCTTGTTCGAGCCAGTGATGGCGCGACCGCGACGGCCGTTGTCGAGCAAGGCATCGACTGCTTCCTGCAGCATACGCTTTTCGTTGCGCACGATGATATCCGGCGCGGACAGGTCGAGCAGGCGCTTCAGACGGTTGTTACGGTTGATCACCCGACGATACAGATCGTTCAGGTCGGAGGTGGCGAAACGGCCACCGTCCAGCGGTACCAACGGACGCAGATCTGGCGGCAGAACCGGCAGAACGGTCAGCACCATCCACTCAGGCAGGTTGCCTGAACCGTGGAAGGCTTCCATCAACTTGAGGCGCTTGGACAGCTTCTTGATCTTGGTTTCCGAGTTGGTTTGCGGAATTTCTTCGCGCAGACGGCCAATCTCGTGCTCCAGGTCGATCGCGTGCAGCAGCTCGCGCACAGCCTCGGCACCCATGCGGGCGTCGAAGTCGTCACCAAACTCTTCGATGGCTTCGAAGTACTGCTCGTCGTTCAGCAACTGACCTTTCTCAAGGGTGGTCATGCCCGGATCGATCACGACGTAGCTCTCGAAATAGAGCACGCGTTCGATATCACGCAGGGTCATGTCCAGCAGCAGGCCGATACGGCTTGGCAGCGACTTGAGGAACCAGATGTGAGCAACCGGCGAAGCCAGTTCGATGTGCGCCATGCGCTCACGACGAACCTTGGCCAGGGCCACTTCAACGCCGCACTTCTCGCAGATTACGCCGCGATGCTTGAGGCGCTTGTACTTACCGCACAGGCACTCGTAGTCCTTGACCGGGCCAAAGATCTTGGCGCAGAACAGGCCATCACGCTCAGGCTTGAACGTACGGTAGTTGATGGTTTCCGGCTTTTTAACTTCACCGAAGGACCAGGAACGGATCATCTCAGGCGAGGCAAGAGAGATGCGAATGGCATCAAACTCTTCCACTTGACCCTGGTTTTTCAGCAAATTCAGTAGGTCTTTCAAGGCCTTTTCTCCTCACGGAACAGGGGACGGGCAAAACTGCCCGCCCCCGCTGCACGTCGCGTGTTATTCGGCTTCCAGTTCGATATCGATACCGAGCGAACGGATTTCTTTGATCAGCACGTTGAAGGACTCGGGCATGCCCGGCTCCATGCGGTGATCGCCATCCACGATGTTTTTGTACATCTTGGTACGGCCGTTCACATCGTCCGACTTCACGGTCAACATTTCCTGCAGGGTGTAGGCGGCGCCATAGGCTTCCAGCGCCCAGACTTCCATCTCCCCGAAACGCTGACCACCGAACTGCGCCTTACCACCCAGCGGCTGCTGGGTAACCAGGCTGTAAGAACCCGTCGAACGCGCGTGCATCTTGTCGTCGACCAAGTGGTTCAGTTTCAGCATGTACATGTAACCAACGGTCACTGGACGCTCAAACTGGTTACCGGTACGGCCGTCGAACAGCTTCATCTGGCCACTTTCCGGCAAGTCCGCCAGCTTCAGCATGGCCTTGACTTCGCTTTCCTTGGCGCCGTCGAACACTGGCGTTGCCATTGGCACACCACCGCGCAGGTTCTTCGCCAGGTCGAGGATTTCCTGATCGCTCAGGTCTTCCAGGGTTTCCTGACGGCCACCGATCTCGTTGTAGATCTGGTGCAGGAACTTACGCAGGTCAGCAACCTTGCGCTGCTCTTCGAGCATACGGTTGATCTTCTCGCCCAAGCCCTTGGCCGCAAGGCCCAGGTGGGTTTCGAGGATCTGACCAACGTTCATACGCGAAGGTACGCCCAACGGGTTAAGGACGATGTCGACCGGGGTGCCATTGGCATCGTGCGGCATGTCTTCAACCGGCATGATCACGGAGACCACACCCTTGTTACCGTGACGACCGGCCATCTTGTCGCCCGGCTGGATGCGGCGCTTGATGGCGAGGTAGACCTTGACGATCTTCAGTACGCCCGGTGCCAGGTCATCGCCCTGCTGCAGCTTGCGCTTCTTGTCTTCGAACTTGTCATCCAGCAGACGACGACGATCAACGATGTAGGCCTGAGCCTTTTCCAGCTGTTCGTTGAGGGCATCTTCTGCCATGCGCAGCTTGAACCACTGGCCACGCTCAAGACCGTCGAGGAACGCGTCGTCAATCACGGCGCCTTTCTTAAGGCCAGCACCGCCTTCGGCTTTCTGACCTACCAGAGCCGAACGCAGACGCTCGAAGGTTGCACCTTCAACAATGCGGAACTCTTCGTTCAGATCCTTACGGATCTCGTCGAGCTGGCTCTTCTCGATCGACAGGGCGCGCGAGTCACGCTCAACGCCGTCGCGGGTGAAGACCTGTACGTCAATTACGGTGCCTTTGGTACCGGTCGGTACGCGCAAGCCAGTGTCTTTAACGTCGCTGGCTTTTTCACCGAAGATGGCACGCAACAGCTTCTCTTCTGGAGTCAGTTGGGTCTCGCCTTTCGGCGTAACTTTACCAACCAGAATGTCGCCAGCGCCAACTTCAGCACCTACATAAACGATACCGGCTTCGTCCAGCTTGTTCAGCGCCGCTTCACCCACGTTCGGGATATCGGCAGTGATTTCCTCTGGCCCCAGCTTGGTGTCACGGGCCACACAGGTCAGTTCCTGGATGTGGATCGTGGTGAAGCGATCTTCCTGAACCACACGCTCGGACAGGCAGATGGAGTCTTCGAAGTTGTAACCGTTCCAGGCCATGAACGCGATGCGCATGTTCTGACCCAGAGCCAGCTCACCCATGTCGGTGGACGGACCGTCGGCCAGGATGTCGCTGCGCTCAACCTTGTCACCTTTGTTCACCAGCGGACGCTGGTTGATGCAGGTGTTCTGGTTGGAGCGGGTGTACTTGGTCAGGTTGTAGATGTCGACACCGGCTTCGCCAGTCTCAACTTCGTCGTCATTGACGCGCACGACCACACGGCTGGCATCGACAGAGTCGATCACACCGCCACGACGTGCCACGACGCAAACGCCGGAGTCACGCGCTACGTTGCGCTCCATGCCGGTACCTACCAGCGGCTTGTCAGCGCGCAGGGTCGGTACAGCCTGACGCTGCATGTTCGAACCCATCAACGCACGGTTGGCGTCGTCGTGCTCGAGGAACGGGATCAACGAGGCGGCAACCGAAACAACCTGCTTCGGCGACACGTCCATCAAGGTCACGTCTTCTGGCGCCTTAACGGTGAACTCGTTGAGGTGACGCACGGCCACCAACTCGTCAACCAGTTCGCCTTTTTCGTTCATCAAGGCCGAAGCCTGAGCGATGACGTGGTCAGCTTCTTCGATCGCCGAGAGGAACACGATCTCGCTGGTGACCAGGGTGTCTTTCACCACACGGTACGGTGTCTCGAGGAAGCCGTACTGGTTGGTGCGCGCATAGGCCGCCAGGGAGTTGATCAGACCGATGTTCGGACCTTCCGGCGTTTCAATCGGGCACACGCGACCGTAGTGAGTCGGGTGTACGTCGCGGACTTCAAAGCCGGCGCGCTCACGGGTCAGACCGCCCGGGCCGAGTGCAGAGACACGGCGCTTGTGGGTGATCTCGGAGAGCGGGTTGTTCTGGTCCATGAACTGCGAAAGCTGGCTGGAACCGAAGAACTCTTTCACCGCCGCCGCAACCGGCTTGGCGTTGATCAGGTCTTGCGGCATCAGGCCTTCGCTTTCGGCCATCGACAGACGCTCTTTGACTGCCCGCTCAACGCGGACCAAGCCAACGCGGAACTGGTTCTCAGCCATCTCGCCGACGCAACGTACGCGACGGTTGCCGAGGTGGTCGATGTCATCGACGATGCCTTTGCCGTTACGGATATCGACCAGGGTCTTGAGCACCTCGACGATATCTTCCTTGCACAGCACGCCCGAACCTTCGATTTCGGTACGACCGATACGACGGTTGAACTTCATCCGACCAACAGCCGACAGATCGTAACGCTCTGGGCTGAAGAACAGGTTGTTGAACAGGGTTTCAGCGGCATCCTTCGTAGGTGGCTCGCCAGGACGCATCATCCGGTAGATCTCGACCAGGGCTTCCAGTTGGTTGCTGCTGGAGTCGATTTTCAGGGTGTCGGACACGAACGGACCGCAGTCGATGTCGTTGGTGTACAAGGTTTCGATGCGCACTACTTGCGAGCTGGCAATCTTGGCCAGCAACTCGGTGCTCAACTCGGTATTGCACTCGGCAATGATCTCGCCGGTGGCCGGATGCACGATGGCCTTGGCCGTGGTGCGACCAATGACGTAGTCCAGCGGAACTTCCAGCTCTTTGATGCCGGCTTTTTCCAACTGGTTGATGTGGCGCGCAGTAATACGGCGGCCTTGCTCAACGATGACCTTGCCCTTGTCGTCTTTGATATCGAGAACGGCAATTTCACCGCGCAGACGCTGCGGCACCAACTCCAGGCTCAAGGTCTCGCCCTTGACGTGGAAAACGTTGGTGGCATAGAAGGCGTCGAGCACTTGCTCAGTGCTGTAACCGAGAGCACGCAGCAGCACGGAGGCCGGCAGCTTGCGGCGACGGTCGATACGCACGAACACGCAGTCTTTCGGGTCGAATTCGAAGTCCAGCCACGAACCGCGGTAAGGAATCACGCGAGCCGAGTACAGCAGTTTGCCAGAGCTGTGGGTCTTACCACGGTCGTGGTCGAAGAACACGCCAGGCGAACGGTGCAACTGGGAAACGATGACGCGCTCAGTACCGTTGATAACGAAGGTACCGTTCTCGGTCATCAGGGGGATTTCCCCCATGTAAACTTCTTGCTCCTTGATGTCCTTGATCGCTTTGTTCGACGATTCCTTATCGAAAATGATCAGACGCACTTTTACCCGCAGCGGGACGGCAAACGTCACGCCACGCTGAACACACTCTTTGACATCAAAGGCCGGCTCGCCCAGGCGATAACCAACATATTCCAGGGCAGCATTGCCCGAATAGCTGCTAATCGGGAACACGGACTTGAAGGCCGCATGCAGACCGACGTCACGGAACTGATCTTTGGTTGCCCCTGCCTGCAAGAATTCGCGATACGAATCCAGCTGGATGGCCAGGAGATAGGGCACATCCATGACGTCCGGCAGCTTGCTAAAGTCCTTGCGGATACGTTTTTTCTCAGTATATGAGTAAGCCATCAGCGTTCCCCAGCTTGGTCACCTGCTTGTTTGGCCCCTCCCGACGGGAGCAGCCAGAAAATCTTGCAAACCCCTTGGTTTGCGCCACCGCATCGGGTGGTAGTGCTTCAGTTAAGGGCGCTGGCTCACAGCCAAACGCCCATAACGGAAAAAGGCCGGTGGCAAAAGCCACCAGCCATCAGCCTTACGCGAGTCGCGCAGGCTGTAGACGCAAAGTCTTCGCTTACTTGAGCTCGACTTTGGCGCCAGCTTCTTCCAGAGCCTTTTTAGCGGCTTCGGCTTCGTCTTTCGACACGCCTTCTTTAACCACGCCAGGAGCGCCGTCAACTACAGCCTTGGCTTCTTTCAGACCCAGACCGGTCAGTTCACGAACGGCCTTGATCACGTTTACTTTCTTCTCGCCGGCTTCAACCAGAACAACGTTGAACTCGGTTTGCTCTTCAACAACAGCGGCAGCAGCAGCTGGGCCAGCAGCGGCAACAGCAGCGGTCACGCCGAAGGTTTCTTCCATTGCTTTGATCAGCTCAACAACTTCCAGAACGGTTTTCTGGCCGATGGCTTCGATGATTTGTTCGTTAGTCAGAGACATGACTATAAATTCCTGTATTGGGGTGACAGCCTAGGCAGCTATCAAATTAAACATATGATGTTGAAAGTACTTTCGATGCCTTAGGCAGCGGCAGCTTCTTTCTGATCGCGAACGGCCGCCAGAGTACGAGCCAGCTTGCTGGTAGCGCCTTGAATCACGCTCATCAGTCGTGCAATAGCTTCGTCGCGAGTTGGCAGCGAAGCCAAAACGTCGATCTGGTTTGCTGCGAGGAACTTGCCCTCAAACGCAGCTGCCTTGATCTCGAACTTATCGTTACCTTTAGCGAACTCTTTGAACAGACGAGCAGCAGCGCCCGGGTGTTCGTTGGAGAATGCAATCAAGGTCGGGCCAGTGAAGGCGTCGTTGAGAACACTGTATTCAGTGTCAGCAACGGCACGCTTGAGCAGGGTGTTACGCACAACGCGCACGTACACACCAGCTTCACGAGCCTCTTTACGGAGTCCGGTCATAGCGCCTACCGTCACACCGCGGGCATCAGCCACAACAGCGGACAGGGCAGCTTTGGCAGCCTCGTTGACTTCAGCGACGATGGCCTTCTTGTCTTCGAGTTTAATTGCCACGGGTAAAACTCCTGCTTGTTACCGTTTCATCTGGCCGAAGCCGGATGTCGTTTTGGTGTCTGATTCGGTAAAGAACCGGGAGCACCATCTGCGTAGGCTTATGGTTTAAGGCTTGCGCCGCCTACGGTCTTGGATAGCCCCCGCCAGGCAGGGACCCCAATCTTGCGTGCGGATGAGGTCACCCTCACCCGCCTATTCATTTACAACAGTCGCTTACGCGTCGAGCGAAGCCTGGTCGATAACCAGACCTGGGCCCATGGTAGTGCTGATGCTTACGCGCTTAACGTAGATGCCCTTCGAAGTCGAAGGTTTCAGACGCTTCAGGTCAGCAATCAGCGCTTCCACGTTTTCTTTCAGCTTGCTGGCTTCAAAGCCAACTTTACCGATCGAGGTGTGGATGATGCCGTTCTTGTCGGTGCGATAACGAACCTGACCAGCCTTGGCGTTTTTCACGGCAGTGGCGACGTCGGCAGTTACAGTACCCACTTTCGGGTTAGGCATCAGGCCGCGCGGGCCGAGGATCTGACCCAACTGACCAACAACACGCATTGCGTCCGGGGAGGCAATTACTACGTCGTAGTTCAGGTCGCCGGCTTTCATCTCAGCAGCCAATTCGTCCATACCAACTTTGTCAGCGCCAGCGGCCAGGGCAGCTTCAGCGCCTGGACCCTGGGTGAACACGGCAACGCGGACAGTCTTGCCAGTACCGTTCGGCAGCACGGTAGCGCCACGAACAACCTGGTCGGATTTACGCGGATCAACACCCAGGTTCACAGCAACGTCGAACGACTCGGTGAACTTGACAGCAGACAACTCAGCCAGCAGCACAGCTGCTTCTTCAAAGTTGTAAGACTTGCCAGCAACTACTTTGGCCGCGATGGCCTTTTGGCGCTTAGTCAACTTAGCCATTACACACCCTCCACGTTCAGGCCCATGCTACGAGCGGAGCCGGCGATAGTGCGCACAGCGGCATCCATATCGGCAGCGGTCAGATCAGCGTTTTTGGTTTTCGCGATCTCTTCCAGCTGAGCACGAGTAACAGTGCCAACCTTAACGGTATTCGGACGAGCCGAACCGCTGGTCAGGCCTGCAGCCTTCTTCAGCAGAACCGAAGCAGGGGTGCTTTTGGTTTCGAAAGTGAAGCTACGGTCGCTGTATACAGTGATGATGACCGGAGTTGGCAAGCCAGCTTCCATACCCTGGGTCCGGGCGTTGAACGCCTTACAGAACTCCATGATATTCACGCCGTGTTGACCCAGTGCAGGGCCCACGGGTGGCGAAGGGTTGGCCTGGCCAGCCTTCACTTGCAGCTTGATATAAGCATTAATCTTCTTAGCCATGAGCTACTCCAAATTCGGGTTCAAGCGCCTTACGGCTCCCCGGTTACTTACACGTTTATCCCAGTGACGAAAAAACCCCACAGCCTAAGGCTGCGGGGTCTAGGATGCTTTTAAGCTACGCCTTTTCGACCTGGCTGAATTCCAACTCAACGGGCGTCGAGCGACCAAAGATGAGAACAGCAACCTGCAGGCGGCTCTTCTCGTAATTGACCTCTTCAACCACACCATTAAAGTCAGCGAACGGACCATCAACGACCCGAACAACTTCACCCGGCTCAAACAACGTCTTCGGCTTCGGCTTGTCGCTACCATCAGCAACGCGACGCAGAATCGCCTCGGCTTCTTTATCTGTGATTGGCGCAGGCTTATCCGCAGTACCGCCGATAAAGCCCATCACCCGAGGTGTATCCTTGACCAAGTGCCAAGTACCCTCGTTCATATCCATCTGTACCAGCACATAGCCTGGAAAGAACTTGCGCTCGCTTTTGCGCTTCTGGCCATTACGCATTTCAACCACTTCTTCAGTGGGAACCAGAATTTCGCCAAAGCCGTCTTCCATGCCGGCCAGCTTCACACGCTCAATCAGTGAGCGCATTACATGCTTCTCGTAACCCGAGTAAGCATGCACAACGTACCAACGCTTAGCCACGGGACACCTTTTAACCAACAATCAACGAAACAAGCCAGCCAAGCAGGGAATCAAGACCCCACAACAGCAGCGCCATAACCAGAACCACGGCAACCACGATCAACGTAGTCTGCGTGGTTTCTTGGCGCGTAGGCCAAACAACCTTACGGATCTCGATGCGCGCTTCTTTCACCAAGCCAAAGAACGCCTGACCTTTTGCCGTCTGCAAACCAACATAAGCAGCAACAACAGCAATAGCCAACAGCGCCAATACACGATAGATAATGGGCTCTGCGGCGTAGAACTGATTACCAACCACACCGACCACAATCAAAGCAGCAACAACAAGCCACTTCAAAAGGTCGTAACGTGATTCAACGGTTTCAGCCTTGGCATTCATTTGCAAGGATCCTGTAAAAGACACACCAGTTCATCCGAAGGAGAATCTGGCAGGTCAGGAGGGAATCGAACCCCCAACCTACGGTTTTGGAGACCGTCGCTCTGCCAATTGAGCTACTGACCTAAAAACAAAATCAGGCCGACCATTATGCCGGCCCGATGAGATTTGATCAATCGATTACTCGACGATCTTGGCCACGACGCCAGCGCCGACGGTACGACCGCCTTCACGAATGGCGAAACGCAGACCTTCTTCCATTGCGATGGTCTTGATCAGGGTAACGGTCATTTGAACGTTATCACCTGGCATTACCATTTCAACGCCTTCCGGCAGTTCGCAGTTACCGGTCACGTCAGTGGTACGGAAGTAGAACTGTGGACGGTAGCCTTTGAAGAACGGAGTGTGACGACCGCCTTCTTCTTTGCTCAGCACGTACACTTCAGCAGTGAACTTGGTGTGCGGCTTAACCGAACCCGGCTTAACCAGAACCTGGCCACGCTCAACGTCTTCACGCTTGGTACCGCGCAACAGCACGCCGCAGTTCTCGCCAGCACGACCTTCGTCGAGCAGTTTGCGGAACATTTCAACACCAGTACAGGTGGTGGTGACGGTGTCTTTCAGACCAACGATTTCGATCGACTCTTGGATCTTGATGATCCCGCGCTCGATACGGCCAGTTACCACGGTGCCACGACCGGAGATCGAGAATACGTCTTCGATTGGCATCAGGAACGGCTTGTCGATTGCACGAACCGGCTCAGGAATGTAGGTATCCAGAGTCTCAACCAGCTTCTTAACAGCGGTGGTACCCATTTCGTTATCGTCTTGACCGTTCAACGCCATCAGCGCGGAACCGATAATGATTGGGGTGTCATCGCCTGGGAAGTCGTAAGTGCTCAGCAGATCGCGCACTTCCATCTCAACCAGTTCCAGCAGCTCAGCGTCGTCAACCATGTCAGCCTTGTTCAGGAAGACAACGATGTACGGAACGCCTACCTGACGGGACAGCAGGATGTGCTCACGAGTTTGCGGCATCGGACCATCAGCGGCCGAGCAAACCAGGATAGCGCCGTCCATCTGCGCAGCACCGGTGATCATGTTTTTTACGTAGTCGGCGTGACCTGGGCAGTCAACGTGTGCGTAGTGACGCACGGCCGAATCGTATTCAACGTGAGCGGTGTTGATGGTGATACCACGAGCTTTTTCTTCTGGAGCGCTGTCGATCTTGTCGAAGTCAACGCGAGCCGAACCGAAAACCTCGGAGCAAACACGGGTCAGAGCAGCGGTCAGAGTGGTTTTACCGTGGTCAACGTGACCGATGGTGCCGACGTTGACGTGCGGTTTATTACGTTCAAATTTTTCTTTAGCCATTTTGACCGTCTCCCATCGAATCATCAAAGAATTGAGCAAATTACCGCCATTAAAATAAAGGCAGATATCTGCATATCTGCCTTTAAATAATGGAGCTCATGAGCGGATTCGAACCGCTGACCTCACCCTTACCAAGGGTGTGCTCTACCAACTGAGCTACATGAGCCAAACGCTTTTTCAGAACATCAAACTTGGAGCGGGTGGCGGGAATCGAACCCGCATCATTAGCTTGGAAGGCTAAGGTTCTACCACTAAACTACACCCGCAGCCTGATACTCATACTGAATTTGGTGGAGGGGGAAGGATTCGAACCTTCGAAACTCGCGTGTCAGATTTACAGTCTGATCCCTTTGGCCACTCGGGAACCCCTCCAAAAGTGCCGGCATTCTCTTTGCTTGCCGACCCGCTGTCAAGCTTTTCCTTTTAAAAACCTAAGGTTAGCTTCTATCGACAGCAACTTCATGACACCGCTTTCGGCAGCTCTCCATGAAGCGGGCGCCATTCTATGCAAACTAGCCCGCCGATGCAACACCTTCGCATGGCATTAACTGGTGCTCCAGTCGCTCAAAGTCCCGAGCCAAGCTTTCAAGCAGTGCATCACTCGCCAAACGGCGACTTTCCGGGGCAATTCTCACCCAGTAAGCCCGGTGAGCTCGTGATAACTCGCGCAACATCGGCTCGTAACCCGCCTCACGCAAACGCTGCATTACACTTTCAGCAGAATCGCTGCGCGGAAAAATCCCCAAAGAAATACCATTGGCCAGATCACCCTGACCAATAATGTAGCTATCGATTTTTCGAGCCTGCAACTCTTTCAACTGGCGCAAAGATGCCTGCCTAGAAGCCAACGGAACGAGATATACCCAGTAGTCGACGCCCGCAGCCGCATCAATTGAACGCACCCCAGACTGGATATCAAGACTCAAAAGCCGCTGCTCTAGCGCAAGAGCTTCAGCCTCCTGCTCAAAACTACCAAGATACAAACAAACCGCCTGACTGCTGACGGCTTGAGCGCCTGACTCTACAGGTACCCTGGCGACATCAGCCTCACTCACCAGGCGAATATTCTGCCGTGCGCCCTGGTACAGCGAAAATGATTCAACCTCTTTTACCCGCAGAGGTGCTTGCTGCTGATGCCAGACGTAATAGAACAAATTCAAAACCAGCAGGAGCAGAAAAAACCAACGCATATACGACCTCAGGACTAGGGGCAAACTACCGCTAAACCAATGAAGACAAGGTCAGGCACAACCCTGGCAAATGGCACAACATCTTGAATCAAGGCCGAATCGCCTCCAGTCAAGAAAACCTCAAACTCCGCACCCAAGCACTCAGCAGCGACCGCTAACTGCGTACCAGCAAAGCCTCGCAGCATCAGAAGACTTCCACGCTCGACAGCATCCATGGTCGTACGACCCGGCTGGAATGACTGTTCTCTAAGGCCAACAACAGGATCCTCATAACGAATACGCTGAGTATGCGTACGCAACAGCCCTCTCATTAGCGGCAGCCCCGGGCATATATATCCACCCAAGTGCCGCCCCGCTGCATCCACGTAGTCCGCCGTTATCGCAGTCCCAAGATCCAACACTAGAGATGGGCCGCGCGCCAACTGATACGCACCAATGATTGCAAGCCAACGATCCATACCTAGACGCTGGTAGTCTGCATAACCGTTATGCACACCCGCCTCACAGAGGGCCGGCTTCGCCAAACAGCATCTCAAACTGAACGCACGCTCTATGGCTGTAATCAGCAGGGCTGTCTCTTCATCGCTGCGCACGCTAACAAGCCTGCAACGCTGCAAGGAAAGAGCTGACTGCCCCTGAAGCTCAACGAGCAACTCATCAACGCTTGCAACTACCCCAGCAGACAGAACATCGCTAACGCCGGAATTAAGAACTCGCCATTTAATTAACGTATTTCCACAGTCCAGCTCAAGAATCATCACGCAGCCTCAAGCTGATTTCGCCCCCGCTAAAAACTTGTTCCACGCCTTCAACAAGCAAACGCAAAGCACCACAATTATCCACGCCAAGCACATCACCCGTGACGTCACGCTGAGCGGTAGACAAAGAAACGCGGCGATTCTGCCATAAGTGCACAGACTCCCACTCGCTCCTTAGCCCAGCAAACCCCTCCTGACGATGACGCAGCAGAATTTTCTGCAGCTCAACACTTAACGCAGCAACTAACGAGTTGCGATTAACGACCGCACCAAGCTCGTTAACTAGTGATGTCCAGGGCTGATCAATACCCAGATTATCGAGGCGCATATTAACGTTAATGCCCACCCCCATTACGACGTGACAGACATCAGCAGGATCCCCGACGAGCTCAAGTAAAATGCCGCCAATTTTACGCCCGCCCACCAACACATCATTCGGCCACTTAAGACCCGACTTATTTAGACCAACGCTTTGAAGTGCCCGCAGAACCGCCAGCCCAACCACAAGACTTAAACCGTCAAGATGCCGAGCACCGCCATCGATGCGCCAAGCGAGGCTGAAGTACAGATTTTGCCCATAGGGGCTAACCCACGTACGACCTCGACGGCCACGCCCCTGCAACTGCTGCTCTGCAAGCACCAGAAACGGCGCAGAGACTCCAGCATCAAGAAGCCGTAGCGCCTCAGCATTTGTCGAGTCAGTTTGCTCATGCAAGAAAATGGGCCAAACAACACCATCAGCCGTTAGCGCCTCAGCATTTAAAACACTGAGGGCAGACTCAAGACGATAACCACGACCGCGAACGCTGTGAACAGGCAAGCCCAAATCAGTCCGGAGATGCTGCAACTGCTTCCAAACCGCACTTCGGCTCACGCCCAGCGCTGCACCTAGCGCTTGGCCTGAATGAAATTTTCCATCCTGCAGCAGTGTCAGCAAAGTTCGCATTATGAATGCACCAGGTTATAGAGGCGGCATGATAGCGGCGTGACCGTATCCCGGCCAGCAGTCGGTCAATACCTTTTCTTCGCGCAAAGACAAACCCCCGACCATCTTACGATGATCAGGGGTTTGGTGTAGAAGCTTGACGATGACCTA
>JAIERF010000143.1 GCA_019747075.1 Pseudomonadaceae bacterium | reverse complement strand
GGGGCGTCCTGAAAACTGCCGGAGCTTACCACAATCACCGCCTCGCACCTAGCCCGCAGGACAGGCAAAAAACAGGGTTCAGTGCAGACGCTTGCGGCACATCAGTTGGGCCATTTTTGCGGCATCTGGACGCTCGACCACACCTTTCTCGGTGACCAGATAGTCAATCAAGTCAGCAGGCGTCACGTCGAACACTGGATTCAGCGCTGGTACATCGGCAGCAATCCGCTGACCGGCCAGCTCCAGCAACTCGCCACCGTCGCGCTCCTCAATAGGGATCTCGTCGCCGCTTTCCAGACTCATATCAATGGTCGAGCTGGGCGCCACCACCATAAAGCGCACGCCGTGGTGCATAGCATTCACCGCCAGCTGGTAGGTGCCGATCTTGTTGGCCACATCACCGTTGGCGGCAATCCGGTCGGCGCCGACGATCACCCAGGTAATGCCCTTGGTTTTCATCAGATGGGCCGCCGCCGAGTCGGCATTCAGGCTCACCGGCACGCCGTCACACGCCAATTCCCAGGCGGTCAGGCGCGAACCCTGCAGCCAGGGCCGGGTTTCATCGGCATACACATGCTCAACCAGCCCCTCCAAATAGGCAGCGCGAATCACCCCCAGCGCCGTACCAAAGCCACCGGTCGCCAGCGCACCCGCATTGCAATGGGTCATGACTGGCTGGGAATTGCCTTGCTGCTGGCGAATAACCTCCATTCCCAACTGCGCCATGGTCAGATTGGCCTCGCGGTCACTGGCATGGATGCCGACCGCCTCCTGCTCCATAACCCGCAACGGATCATCACCTGCCTTCAGCCGCTGCAAACGCTCACGCATGCAGTTGAGCGCCCAGAACAGATTGACCGCGGTCGGCCGTGACTCACTGAGCAGGCGAAAATCCTCCTCCAGCGCCGCCTGCCAGTCACCGCCTGCTGCCACCCGTGCGCGCACCGCCAGCACCACGGCATAGGCCGCGGCAATGCCAATGGCCGGCGCACCGCGCACCACCATCAAACGAATGGCCTCAGCCACTGCGGCGGCCGAATCGTAGGCCAGCCAGGTTTGTGTAAACGGCAGCGAGCGCTGATCAAGCAAATGCAGCGCACCCTCGCGCCAGGCAATGGCGGTCACTTTCTCTGCCGCCAACAATTGCTCGCGCATACCTTTACCCCACACCCAGAAACCAAAAGCCGCCGATTATAGCGAGCCGCCCCACAAGACGCTCGGGTATACTGGCGCGCCCTTAACCCCGACACACCAGCCCTCTGCCCGTCGCCCCAGCGCCACGCCAGAGCCGCTCACCGGATTAGCCGACATGCCCGACGCCAGCGCCCCGCTCGACCTCCTGCTCCTGCCCACCTGGCTGGTGCCGGTCGAACCCGCCGGAGTGGTCCTCAAGGATCACGGCCTGGGCATTCGCGACGGCCGTATCGCCCTGATCGCGCCACGGGCCACGGCGCTCAAGCACGCCGCCAAGGAAGTGCGCGAGCTCCCGGACATGCTCCTCAGCCCCGGCCTGATCAACGCCCACGGCCATGCCGCCATGACCCTGTTTCGCGGCCTGGCCGACGACCTGCCACTGATGACCTGGCTGGAACAGCACATCTGGCCCGCCGAAGCGCGCTGGGTCGATGAAGCCTTCGTGCGCGACGGCACCGAACTGGCCATCGCCGAGCAACTGAAAGGCGGCATCACCTGCTTCTCGGACATGTACTTCTTCCCGGAAGTGGCCAGCGAAGTGATCCACGCCAGCGGCATCCGCGCACAGATCAGCGTGCCGGTGCTGGACTTCCCGATTCCTGGCGCCCGCGATGCCGACGAGGCGCTGCGCAAGGGCCTGCACCTGTTCGACGACCTGCGTCAGCACCCGCGCCTGTCAGTTGCCTTCGGCCCTCACGCGCCTTACACGGTCAGCGACGACAAGCTGGAAACCATCCGCATGCTGGCCGAAGAGCTGGACGCCGGCATTCATATGCACGTGCATGAAACCGCCTTCGAAGTGCAGCAGAGCCTGGCCCAATGGAGCGAACGCCCACTGGCCCGCCTCGCCCGCCTGGGCCTGCTGGGGCCGCGCTTCCAGGCCGTGCACATGACCCAGATCAGCGACGACGACCTGGCCCTGCTGGTAGAAAGCAACAGCTCGGTGATTCACTGCCCGCAGTCCAACCTGAAACTGGCCTGCGGCTTCTGCCCGGTGGAATGGCTGTGGCAAGCCGGCGTCAACGTAGCCATTGGCACCGACGGTGCCGCCAGCAACAACAGCCTTGACCTGCTCAACGAAACCCGCACCGCTGCCCTGCTGGCCAAGGCCACGGCCGGCTCAGCCACTGCCCTGGACGCCCATCGCGCCCTGCGTCTGGCCACCCTGAACGGCGCCCGCGCCCTGGGCCTGGACGCTCACACCGGCTCGCTGGAAGTGGGCAAGCTGGCTGACCTACTGGCTTTCGACCTCTCGGGCCTGGGCCTGCAGCCGGTGTATGACCCGGTCTCGCAACTGATTTACGCGGGCAGCCGCGAAGCAATAAAACATGTCTGGGTCGGCGGCAAGCAATTGCTCGACAACCGCCAGCTAACCCGCCTGGACGAGGAACGCCTGCTGGCGACCGCCCGCCAGTGGGGCGAGCGCATCGCGGCCCGCTAATTCATTATTTTTCAGTCTTAATTTACAGGTGCTGATATGAGCAACGTCGACCACGCCGAAATCGCCAAATTCGAAGCCCTGGCGCACCGCTGGTGGGACCGCGAAAGCGAGTTCAAGCCACTGCACGACATCAACCCGCTGCGGGTCAACTGGATTGACGAGCGCGTCAGCCTGGCCGGCAAGAAGGTGCTCGATATCGGCTGCGGCGGCGGCATCCTCAGTGAAGCCATGGCCTTGCGTGGTGCCACGGTCACCGCCATTGACATGGGCGAAGCCCCCTTAGCGGTAGCCCGCCTGCATCAACTGGAATCCGGCGTGTCGGTCGACTACCGACAAACCACCGCCGAAGCCCTGGCCGAGGAAATGCCCGAGCAGTTCGACGTAGTCACCTGCCTGGAAATGCTTGAGCACGTACCCGACCCCTCCTCGGTGATCCGCGCCTGCCACGCCATGGTCAAGCCGGGCGGCCAGGTGTTCTTCTCCACCATCAACCGCAACCCCAAGGCCTACCTGTTTGCGATTGTCGGTGCCGAGTACCTGATGCGCCTGCTGCCGCGCGGCACCCATGACTTCAAGAAATTTATTCGCCCCTCTGAACTGGGCGCTTGGAGCCGTGACACCGGCCTGCAGGTCAAAGACATCATCGGCCTGACCTACAACCCGCTGCTCAAGCACTACAAGCTGTCCAGCGATGTCGACGTCAACTACATGATCCAGACCCTGAAGGAAGACTGATGCGCCTGCGTGCTGTGCTTTTCGACATGGACGGCACCCTGCTCGACAGCGCGCCGGACTTTATCGCCGTGTGCCAGGCCATGCGCCAGGCCCGCGACTTGCCAGCGGTGGCCGAGCATGTAGTTCGCGACCAGGTCTCCGGCGGCGCTCGCGCCATGGTCGCCAGCGCCTTCGCCATGGCCCCCGAGGCCGACGGCTTCGAGGACCTGCGCCAGGAGTTTCTGGAGCGCTACCAGCAGCACTGCGCCATCCTCACCCGCCCGTATGCCGGCATCGAGTCACTGCTGGCCGACATCGAGCACGCCAAACTGATCTGGGGCGTGGCCACCAACAAGCCACTGCGCTACGCAGAACCAATCATGCAGCAACTTGGCCTGGCCCAGCGCTCGGCGGTGCTGGTCTGCCCGGATCACGTCAGCCGCAGCAAGCCCGACCCGGAAATGCTCCTGCTGGCCTGCGAGAAAATCGGCATTGCCCCCAACGCCACCCTGTTCGTCGGCGACGATGCCCGCGACATCGAAGCCGGGCGCGCCGCCGGCTGTAAAACCGCCGCGGTCACCTGGGGCTACATCCACCCCGATGACAACCCCAGCCACTGGGGCGCCGATGTAGTGGTCAAACACCCTGCCGAGTTGCGCACGATCCTTGATCGCGCCCTCTGCGGCTGCTGAGCCACCCGGCTGCAGCGCAAACCCATCTACGCAATAACGAGATACCCGCCATGTTCGACTACACCGCCCGCCCCGACCTGCTGCAGGGCCGCATCATTCTGATTACCGGTGCCGGTCGCGGCATCGGCGCCGCCGCCGCCCTGAGCTATGCCGCCCACGGCGCCACCGTGCTGTTGCTGGGCAAGACCGAGGACAACCTCAACGAGGTCTACGACCAGATCGAAGCCGCCGGCTACCCACAGGCCGCCGTCATCCCCTTCAACCTGGAAACCGCCCTGGCGCATCAGTACGACGAACTGGCGGCTATGGTTGAGCGCGAATTCGGCCACCTCGATGGCCTGCTGCACAACGCCGCCATCCTCGGCCCGCGCACACCGCTGGAGCAGCTGTCCGGCGACAACTTCATGCGCGTCATGCAGGTCAACGTCAACGCCACCTTTATGCTGACCAGCACCCTGCTGCCGCTGCTCAAGCTGTCCAAGGATGCCTCGGTGATCTTCACCTCCAGCAGCGTCGGTCGTAAGGGCCGCGCCTACTGGGGCGCCTACGCCACTTCGAAGTTTGCCAACGAAGGCCTGATGCAGGTACTGGCCGACGAGATGGACGGCATCTGTCCAGGCCGCGCCAACAGCATCAACCCCGGAGCCACCCGCACCGGCATGCGCGCCCAGGCCTATCCGGGCGAAAATCCAGCCAACAACCCGCTGCCCGAAGCCATCATGCCGCTCTACCTGTACCTGATGGGTCCAGACAGCATCGGCGTCAACGGCCAGGCTTTCGACGCGCAGTAAAGATACAAGGGCAAACCACCGCCGGTTTTCCGGCGGCCTCATCTACCAAGCGGCATCAGATTGCCAGCAGCCGCGCCAGAGAACCGGCATAGACTCGCCATACGACACCTCACACCGCCATCAACCCACTGATAAACAAAGCCTTTTCACCTAAATCCAGAACCTGGCATGGAATTCGCTCTATGCCTACTGTCGCAGCACTTAGCGCCAGAGGTTCACCATGGTCACCCACAGCCAAACCAACACCATCGATTTCGACGCCGCCAAACTGCAGCGCCTGGGCTTTTCCAGCAACCGCACGCAGTCCCTGCGCCCGGTCAGCCTGGCCCAATTGCGCCAGCAGCTGAGCCTGCAACTGCAGACCAGCCTCGACGTCGAACGCATCCTCGGCCTGTTCTTCCGTGAAGTGCAGCGCCTGGTGCCGTTGGGTGCCCTGAGCTATCAACTGGCCGCCAGCGACCTGCGTCTGGACCTCGGCGAGCGCGCCAGCCACTCGGCGTGCTACCGCCTCAGCCATGAAGGCGAATACCTCGGCGAGCTGACCTTCCGCCGTGGTGTGCGCTTTGCCGAAGAAGAACTCGGCCAACTCGAATCCCTGCTGGCCAGCCTGCTGTTCCCGCTGCGTAACGCCTTGCTTTATCGCAACGCCATGCGCAGCGCCCTGCGCGACACCCTGACCGATACCGGCAACCGCCTGGCCATGGATCAGGTGCTGCAGCGGGAAGTGGACGTAGCACGGCGCACCCAGCAACCGCTGTCGTTGCTGATGCTCGACCTCGACCACTTCAAGCGCATCAACGACAGTTTCGGCCACAGCACCGGCGACGAAGTGCTGAAAGCCATTGCCGCGACCCTCAAGGCCCAGCTGCGCAATATCGACATGATCTTCCGCTTCGGCGGCGAAGAGTTTCTCGTGGTGCTGTCCAACACCAGCCGTGAGGCTGCCGCCATGGTGGGCGAACGCCTGCGCCACGCGGTAATGGACCTGCAATGCCTGGCCCAGGGCCGCGCCATCGAACTGTCCATCAGCCTCGGCTGCGCCACCCTGCTGCCGGCTGAATCCGTCGACAGCGTCCTGCGCCGCGCAGACACCGCCCTGTACGCCGCCAAACGCGACGGCCGCAACCGCCTGGCCATGGCTGGCTAAGCAACTTCGAGACAAAAAAATGGGCTCCCGAGGGAGCCCATTTTTGTTACTGCGGCTTGCGCGGTGTGCGCCCGAAGCCTGGTCGCTGGCCGTCGCCAGCCGGTCGACCGCCACGCTTGGCCGGCGCACCGGCAGGTTTGCGCGCTGGCCGATCGGCCAACTCAACACCGGCACGGCCACTTGGCTTGCTTGGACGCTTGTTAGCGCTGTCGTTCGGACGATCAGCCACCGGCGTACCGCGCGACGAGTCGCCACGAGCCGCTGGACGCGAACCCCGCTCAGACGAATCACTACGGCCTGCAGGACGTGGCGTGCGCGAACCGCGCTCGGCATTCTCGCCAGTGCCTTGCGGACGCGGCGCACGTGGCGCACCTTCAGCCCCTTCACGACGCGCAGACGGACGGGAAGCGCTGTCACCACCGCCATGGGCCGGACGCAAGGTACGCGCCGGACGCTCGCCACGACCAACCGGTTTGGCCGCCTTGCGCTGCATACGATCGAGCTTCTCGCGGGTCTTTTCCTTCATGCCCGGCAAGGCAATCGGGGTCAGGCCAACTTCAGCGCTGAGGATATCCACCTCACGCTGGCCCATTTCGCGCCAGCGACCCATGGTCAGGTCGGAGGTGAGGAACACCGGACCGAAGCGCACGCGCTTCAGGCGGCTGACCACCAGGCCCTGGGATTCCCACAGGCGACGCACTTCACGGTTACGGCCTTCCATCACCACGCAGTGATACCAGTGGTTGAAGCCTTCGCCACCAGGCGCTTCTTTGATGTCGGTAAAGCGTGCCGGACCGTCTTCCAGGACCACGCCTGCTTTCAAGCGCTCGATCATTTCCTCGTCGACTTCACCGCGCACGCGCACTGCGTACTCGCGATCCATCTCGTTGGAGGGGTGCATCAGGCGGTTGGCCAACTCACCGTCAGTGGTGAACATCAGCAAGCCGGTGGTGTTGATGTCGAGGCGACCGATGCTGATCCAGCGGCCTTCTTTCGGCCGTGGCAGGCGGTCAAACACGGTCGGACGGCCTTCTGGGTCGTCACGGGTGCAGATCTCGCCATCGGGCTTGTTGTAGATCAGCACACGACGAACCGACTCACCGCCTTCTTCGCGCTTGAGCAGGCGGCCATCGAGGCTGATGGCGTCCAAGGAATCAACCCGCTGGCCCAAGGTGGCCACGTTGTTGTTGACCTTGACGCGACCGAGGCTGATCCAGCTCTCGATATCACGACGCGAGCCTAAGCCCATGCGCGCCATGACTTTCTGTAGTTTTTCCCCGGCGGGACTGTATTCGGACTCACTCATCTGGGCACCTCCCGGTGTGACAGTTAATTAATAGTGATGGATAAAGCGCGGCGACTAATCGCCAAAAGGGCGCGAATCATACGCTCATTACCAGCCGCGCGCACGACTGAGCCTAGCGCAACGACAACCGGCAGTGAGATCAGTCGCCCAACGGCAGGTTCAATCGCGCATCCGCTCCAGCGCCTCGGCGGCGATTGCCCGCGCCAGCGCGGCCTCTTCCTCGGCTTCGGCATCCAGCTCAGGTGCGCTTTCGACGATAACGGCGTCAGCCACAGGCGCAGGCAAAACCTCCGCCAACGCCGCGAGCTCCGGCATTTCGGGCCGCTCAAGCAAATCATCGAAGTCAGTCTTCAGACCCTGCTCCATACCATCCAGCTCGGCCAGCAGGCTGCGGAAACTGGTTTCATCGCGCGGTTCGGCCGGCAGCGGCTCGCCGTACGCATCCAGCTCGGCGTCGGCACGCGCCTGCAGGCCGGCGGGCACCGGCAGGTCTTCGTCGAACGCCAGCAGCGGCTCGGGCTCCAGCTCGCGCAAGGCCGCCAGGGTCGGCAAGTCGTCCAGGCCCTTGAGGTTGAAGTGATCGAGAAAGGCCTTGGTGGTCGCCAGCATCGCAGGTCGGCCCGGTACATCACGATGGCCGACCACGCGAATCCACTCGCGCTCCTGCAGGGTCTTGATGATCTGGCTGTTGACCGCCACGCCGCGGATGTCTTCGATCTCACCGCGAGTGATCGGCTGGCGATAGGCAATCAGCGCCAGGGTTTCCAGCATGGCGCGGGAATAGCGCTGCGGACGCTCCTCCCACAACCGCCCAACCCAGGGCGCGTAACGCTCGCGCACCTGCAGGCGATAGCCGCTGGCCACCTCCTGCAGCTCAAAGGCACGGCCCTCGCAGGATTTGCCCAACAGCGTCAGGGCCTTTTTGAACACCGCCGGCTCCGGCCGCTCGGCTTCCTCGAACAGCTCATAGAAGCGCTCAAGCGACTGCGGTTTGCCCGAGGCGAGCATAAAGGCCTCCAGCAAGGAGGCCAGTTCACGGGGTTCGTTCAGGTTCATCGTTGCACTCTTGAGTCGCTTGCCTGCGGCTGAGTCGCCAGGTCAATTATTCAGCCCGCGCACGGACGTGAATGGGGCCAAAGATCTCGTTCTGCACCAGCTCCACCAGCTGTTCCTTGATCAGCTCCAGCACGGCCATAAAGGTCACCACCACGCCCAGGCGCCCTTCTTCGGCCAGAAACAGCGCGACAAAGGGCACGAAGGCACCGCCTTTCAGGCGCTCCAACACTTCGCTCATGCGCTCGCGGGTCGACAGCACTTCGCGGCTGACCTGGTGACTCTCGAACATGTCGGCACGCCGCAGCACCTCGGCCATGGACAACAGCAGCTCTTCCAGGCTGACATCCGGCAACAGCTTGCGCGCCTTGGCCTGCGGCGCCTCCAGGCGCGGCACAGTGAGGTCGCGGCCGACCCGCGGCAACTGGTCGATGCCTTCGGCGGCAGCCTTGTAGCGCTCGTATTCCTGCAGCCGGCGGATCAGTTCGGCACGCGGGTCGTCTTCCTCTTCTTCGATGGCTGCCGAGCGCGGCAGCAACATGCGCGACTTGATCTCGGCCAGCATGGCGGCCATCACCAGGTACTCGGCGGCCAGCTCCAGGCGCACCGACTGCATCAGCTCGACATAACCCATGTACTGGCGGGTGATCTCGGCCACCGGAATGTCCAGCACATCGATGTTCTGCTTGCGGATCAGGTACAGCAACAGGTCCAGCGGCCCCTCGAAGGCTTCGAGAAACACCTCCAGAGCATCCGGCGGGATATACAGGTCCAGCGGCATCTCGGTGACGGCCTGGCCGTACACCAAGGCAAACGGCAACTCCTGCTGGGCGCTGGCCGGATCGACGGGAGCCAAGGTTTCGCTCATCAGGCCTGCGCCGCAAAGGGCGCGGGGTCGCCGCAACCGACGCGAATCACTTCCGGCTCGTCGCCAGACAGGTTGATCACGGTCGAGGCCTCCAGGCCGCCAAAGCCGCCATCGATGATCAGATCGACATGGTGTTCGAGTACCTGGCGCATTTCGTACGGGTCGCTCAATGGCTCGGTCTCACCGGGCATGATCAGGCTGACGCTCATCAACGGCTCGCCCAGCTGCTCCAGCAGGGCCATGGCAATCGGATGGCTCGGCACGCGCAAGCCGATGGTGCGGCGCTTGGGGTGCATCAGCATGCGCGGCACTTCGCGGGTGGCATTCAAGATAAAGGTGTAAGGCCCCGGCGTATGGGCCTTGAGCAGGCGAAAGGCGCCCGTATCGACCTTGGCGAACAGGCCCAACTGCGAGAGGTCGCTGCACACCAGGGTGAAGTTGTGTTTGTCGTCCAACTGGCGCAAACGGCGAATGCACTCAACCGCGGACTTGTCGCCGATGTGGCAACCAACGGCATAGGAGGAGTCCGTGGGGTAAACCACCACACCGCCGTTCTTGATGATTTCTACCGCCTGCTTGATCAGGCGCGCCTGCGGGTTTTCCGGATGAATCTGGAAAAATTGGCTCACGTCGGTTGCCTCTTCAGCATGCAGGTGATGAATAGTCATGATCGAACTGAACCCACAAGGGCGACAGATCTTCGGGGAGCGGGCGATGCAGGCCCAGTTCAGACCACTCGCCGGGGGCATGAAAGTCACTGCCGACGCTGGCCAGCAAGGCAAACTCACGGGCCAGAATGGCCAAACCGCCAACCTGTTCGGCGGGCTGCATGCCATTCACCACTTCCAGGGCCTGACCGCCGGACTGGCAATATTCCGCGATCAGGCGCCGGCGCTTGCTGCGGGTGAAGTCGTACTGCCAGGGATGCGCCAGGCTGACCCAGGCGCCAGCTTCGCGCAGGGTGCCGACGGCCTGTTCCAGGGTCGGCCAGTGCTGTTTGACGTCGCCGAGCTTGCCCGAACCCAACCACTTGCGAAACGCTTCAGCACGGTCCCGAACAAAACCTGCACGCACCATAAACTCGGCAAAATGCGGGCGGGCCGGCGCGTTGCCGCTGTCGCCCAACTCCTGTTGCACCGCGCGGGCGCCATCCAGCGCACCGGGCATGCCCTTGGCCGCCAGGCGCTGGCTGATTTCCTCGGCACGCAGCCAACGGCCGTCACGCAACTCACTGATCGACTGCACCAGGGCGGGCGCATCGGCGGCAAAGCCGTAGCCCAGCACATGAATGGTCGCCCCGCCCCAGGTGCAGGACAGCTCTACGCCATTAATAAAGTGCATATCCAAGGCTTGGGCCGCCGCGCGGGCTTCATCCAGGCCTTCAAGGGTGTCGTGATCGGTCAGGGCCAGCATCTGCACCCCGTTTTCATGGGCGCGCGCCACCACTGCCGCCGGCGCTAGGGCGCCGTCGGAAGCAGTGCTGTGGCAGTGCAGATCGACGTTCATCAGGCTACTTTCGCTATGTTTGATGTTTGTTATTATGCCGTCACATCCTCGTCCTGGCTGCTGCCGTGAAACAATTCATCGATTTCATCCCGCTTCTGCTGTTTTTCATCGTTTTCAAGCTGGATCCCCGCACCGTCGAATTCGCCGGCCAGAGCATTGAACTGGGCGGTATTTTCAGCGCCACCGGCGTACTGATCGCCAGTTCGGTGGTGGTTTACGGCACCCTGTTCGCCGTGCAAAAGCGCCTGGAGAAAGGCCAATGGCTGACCCTGGCGGCCTGCCTGCTGTTCGGCGGCATGACCCTGGCCTTCCACAGCGAAACCTTCCTGAAATGGAAAGCCCCGGTGGTTAACTGGCTGTTTGCCCTGGGTTTTGCCGGCAGCCACTGGATCGGCGACAAGCTGCTGATCCAGCGCATGATGGGCCATGCCATCAGCCTGCCGGCGCCGGTGTGGCGCAACCTGAACCTGGCCTGGATCGCCTTCTTCCTGATTGCCGGCAGCGCCAACCTGTTCGTCGCCTTTACCTTTCAGAGCATCTGGGTCGACTTCAAGGTGTTCGGCAGCCTGGGCATGACCCTGCTGTTCCTAGTGGGCCAGGGCATCTACCTGTCGCGCCACCTGCATGACGAACAACCGGCCAATGGGCCCACCGACTCCAAGGACTGACATGCTCTACGCCATCATCGCCACCGACATTGCCAACTCCCTCGACCAGCGCCTGGCCGCACGCCCGGCCCACCTGGCCCGCCTGACCCAATTGCAGAGCGAAGGCCGTCTGGTGCTGGCCGGCCCGCACCCGGCCATCGACAGCAACGACCCCGGCGCTGCCGGCTTCAGCGGCAGTCTGATCGTGGCCGAGTTCGACTCCCTCAGCGCCGCGCAAAGCTGGGCCGATGCCGACCCCTACCGTGCCGCCGGCGTGTATGCCAACGTACTGGTCAAACCGTTCAAGCAAGTCTTGCCCTGAGGCAAGGCGCCGCCCGCCCCGCCAACCACAAGAATAATAATTCAGGAAACCGGAGTTCCCATGCGCCTCAGCCAGCTTGCTCTCGTCGTCAGCTTCAGCGTGTTTGCCCAGGCCACCCTGGCCGAACAGACGCCCGCCCCGGTCATCACCAGTGTGGTCAACGCCGAGGTGCGCGCCATGAATGCCCAGCTCGATCAGCTGGAGCAGCGCCTGGCTGAGAGCGAGCGCCTGCGAGGTGAACTCAGCGCGCAACTGGAAGGCAGTCAGGCCGAGCAGGAAAATGCCCAGCTGACCCGCCTGCGCCAGGACAACCAGCGCCTCAAGCTGCAACTAAAAGCGGCCCAGGCGCAGCAACCCGAACGTTTCCTCGGCGAACAGCAGCAATGGTTTGCCGTCGGCGGCGCGGTGGCCATCCTCGGTTTTATTCTCGGCATGCTCGCCCGCGGCAAACGCCGCTCTCGGCGCGAATGGGCCAACTGAGCACCCTATGAGCGAACTGCTGCTGATCGATGACGACACCGAACTGTGCGACCTGCTCAGCCGCTGGCTGAGCCAGGAAGGTTTTCAGGTCAGTGCCTGCCACGATGCTCACAGCGCCCGCGCCCTATTGGCCCAAAGCAGCCCGGATGCGGTGATTCTCGACGTCATGCTGCCCGACGGCAGTGGTCTGGACCTGCTCAAGCACCTGCGCCGCGAGCACCCAGAGCTGCCGGTACTGATGCTCTCCGCCCGTGGCGAGCCACTGGACCGCATCCTCGGCCTGGAACTGGGCGCCGATGACTACCTGGCCAAACCCTGTGATCCGCGCGAGCTCACCGCACGCCTGCGTGCCGTGCTGCGCCGCAGCCTGCCGCCAGCCACGGTCAGCCAACTGCAACTCGGCGACCTCAGTTACAGCCAGGCCCGCGGCGTAGTCAGCATCGGCGAGCAGGAAATCAGCCTGACCCTGTCGGAAAGCCGCATCCTCGAAGCCCTGCTGCAGCAGCCCGGCGAACCGGTAGACAAGCAAGCCCTGGCGCAACTGGCCCTGGGCCGCAAGCTGACCCTTTATGACCGCAGCCTGGACATGCACGTCAGCAACCTGCGCAAGAAGCTCGGCCCCCACGACGACGGCCGTCCGCGCATCGTCGCCCTGCGCAGCCGCGGCTATTACTACAGCCTTTGAGTCACGCCCTTACCCGCCGTCTTTACCCAGCCTTTACGCTTGCCTGACCGCCCCTGACCTTGCGCTCCTTAAACTGGCCACATCCGGTAACCCGCCGGGATCGAGACGAGGACACGACCATGCGCAAGACCCTGATCGCTCTGTTATTCGCTGCCACCCTGCCAGCCGTTGCCCTGGCCATGCCCGAAGATGGCAAGCGTCATGGCGGTGAGCACGGCGCACAAATGCTCAAAGAACTGGACCTGAGCAAGGAACAGCGCCAAAGCATCGGCAAGCTGATGCGCGAGCAGATGGACAGCCACCGCACCATCACCCAACGCTACATGGACAAACTGCCGGCAACCGAACAGACAGCCATGCAGGACGAACTGAAAGCGGCCAAAACCAAGAACGAGCAAGCCATCCGCGCCCTGCTCAAGCCAGAACAGCAAAAAGGCTACGACGCCGCGCTGCAGAAAATGGCCGAGCGCCACGCCGAAATGGTCGAATTCCAAGCCTGGAAAGCCCAGCGCGCAGAAAAAGCCGAATAAGCACCCAGGGTCTACGGCCATTTGGCCGCAGTCCCGAACCCACACACCACCCGCCACCCCTATGGGCCGGCGGGTTTTGGCCATTGAGGAGTCCCCGTGCGGTCATTGTTCTGGCGCATCTTTGCCAGCTTCTGGTTGGTCTTCGCCGTACTGGTGGGTTTAACCCTGCTGTTGGGCAAGGCTCTCAACCAGGACACCTGGGTCCTCAACCACCACCCGGCTATCGACGGCCTCGCCGAGCGCTGGGCCCAACTGTATGAAAACCGTGGCGCGCAAGTCGCCCAGGCCTACCTGGAAAAACGCAAAAAGCGCTTCCACGTCGATGTACAGGTGCTCGACGACGAAGGTGAGCCGCTGGTCAAAGGCACCTTTCCGCGCCGCGCCGCAGCCTTCGAAGCCCGCCAGCACAATGAACAGCGCCTGCCGTGGCGGCGCCTGACCGGCGAATACACCAGCCCCGAGAGCGGCACCAGCTACCTGCTGATTTATCGCATCCCCTACCCGGAACTCGCCGCCTGGCACCGTGACAGCCTGCTCTGGCCGCTCAGCGCGCTGGTGATCAGCCTGCTGGTCATCAGCCTGTTCAGCCTGCTGCTGACCCTGTCGTTTACCCGCCCGCTGCAACGCCTGCGCAGCGCCGTGCATGACCTCGGTCAAACGACGTACCAACAAACCAGCCTGGCGCAGCTGGCCACCCGCCGCGACGAGTTCGGCGTACTGGCCAACGATTTCAACCGCATGGGCGCGCGCCTGCAAAGCCTGATCAGCAGCCAGCGTCAGCTGCTGCGTGACGTCTCCCACGAACTGCGCTCGCCGCTGGCGCGCCTGCGCATCGCCCTGGCCCTGGCCGAACGCGCCGATAACGCCGAGCGCGAGCAGCTATGGCCGCGCCTGGACCTGGAGTGCGATCGCCTGGAAGCGCTGATCAGCGAAATTCTGGCGTTGGCGCGCATGGATGCCGATCCGGGGCCCGCCCAACTGATTGATCTGCCCGGGCTGCTGGGCAAACTGCAGGAGGACGCCCGCTTAAGTGATCCCGAGCAGCAGATCCGTATTCAGCTGGAACCTGACCTGCACTGCCTGGGCTGGGCGTCGATGCTCGAACGGGCGCTGGACAACCTGCTGCGCAATGCCCTGCGTTTCAACCCGCAGGCGCAGCCGATTGAGATCAGTGCCCGCCGCCAAGGCCCATGGCTGCACCTGTGCGTGCGCGATCACGGCCCCGGCGTCAGCGCCGAGCAACTACCCAAATTGGGCGAAGCCTTCTATCGCGTGCCCGGCCAGGACAGCAGCGGTCACGGCCTCGGTCTGACCATCGCGCGCCGCGCCGCCGAGCGCCATGGCGGCAGGCTGGAGCTGAGCAACGCCAGCGACGGCGGTTTTATCGCCTGCCTGCAACTACCGCTGGCCGAGGCGCATTAAGCCGCGGGCCAGGCGCTGACGAAGTCCTGGGCGTCGAGCAGCACCGGCGTACGCAACTCGCCCGCCGGCGTACCTAGGTAGATAAAGGCAATGACCTGCTCATCCGCAGCCAGCCCCAGCCCGGACGCGACCGCACGGGAATGGGACAGCTCGCCGGTGCGCCAGACGGCGCCGAGGCCCTGGGCATGGGCGGCCAGCAACAGGCCATGGGCGGCGCAACCGGCCGCCAGAATCTGTTCCTGTTGCGGCACCTTGGCGTGGGCCTGCAGGCGCGCGATCACCGCCACCAGCAACGGCGCTCGCAGCGGCATGGCACGGGCCTTAGCCAGCGCTTCGGCCTTGGCGTCAGGCTGTTCGGCCAGCAACGTAGTGGCGAATAACTCACCCAACGCAGTTAACCCAGGGCCTTCGAAGGTGAGAAAACGCCAGGGCCGCAACTGGCCGTGATCCGGGGCACGCAAAGCGGCACGGAACAGCAGCTCGCGCTGGGCGGCATCCGGCGCGGGCTCAGTCAGACGCGGTACAGAAACACGGTTAAGCAGAGCGTCAAGCGCCTCCATCGGCCACCTCCAAATCAAAGAGTTGGCATTCTAGCCGATCACGCCGCAGCCCTTGCGGGCAAATCCAGCCAACAGCCCAACCGGCCTCGGCAAAGCTCTGATTTACAGGGCCCGCCGCACGAGTAGAATGGCGCCCCCGTTCCCTGCGAGCCCAAGCCGACGTCATGGCCCTTTCGACCCTGCGCATCATCGGTTTCATTCTTGGCATCTTTCTCATCACCCTGGCCGTCAGCATGACGATCCCGATGCTGACCCTGATGCTGTTCGAGCGCCATGACGACCTCAACGCCTTCCTCTGGTCCAGCCTGATCTGCCTGGTCGCCGGGGTCTTGATGATGCTGCCCGGGCGGCCCAAGGACGCCCACCTGCGCCCTCGCGACATGTATTTCCTGACCACCGCCAGTTGGGTGGTGGTGTGCTGCTTCGCCGCCTTGCCGATGGTGATCATCCAACACATCAGCTACACGGACTCGTTCTTCGAGACCATGTCCGGCATTACCACCACTGGCTCTACCGTACTCACTGGTCTCGACCACGCCTCGCCGGGCCTGCTGATCTGGCGCTCGATGCTGCACTGGCTAGGCGGCATCGGCTTTATCGGCATGGCGGTGGCGATTCTGCCGCTGCTGCGCGTCGGTGGCATGCGCCTGTTCCAGACCGAGTCCTCAGACTGGGGCGAGAAGGTCATGCCGCGCTCGCACATGGCCGCCAAGTACATTCTCGGCATCTACAGCCTGCTGACCCTGCTGGGCTTTGGCGCCTTCTGGCTCGCCGGCATGACCCCGTTCGACGCGATCAACCACTCGATGTCGATGATTTCCACCGGCGGCTTCTCCACCTCCGACAACTCCATGGCCAACTGGCGTCAGCCGGCGGTGCATTGGGTGGCCATCCTGTTCATGATGCTCGGCAGCCTGCCATTCACCCTGTATGTCGCCACAATGCGCGGCAATCGCAAGGCTCTGTTCAAGGATCATCAGGTACGCGGCTTCGTCGGTTTTCTGGTGTTGACCTGGCTGGTGTTCGGCACCTGGCTGTGGGCCAACTCCGAACACAGCTGGATGGATGCCTTCCGCATCGTGGCCCTCAACGTCACCTCGGTGGTCACCACCACGGGCGTCGCCCTAGGCGACTACACCCTGTGGGGCAGTTTCTCGGTGCTGCTGTTCTTCTACCTGACGTTTGTCGGCGGCTGCTCGGGCTCCACCGCCGGCGGCCTGAAGATCTTCCGCTTCCAGGTCGCCTACGTGTTGCTCAAAGCCAACTTGCAGCAGCTGATCCACCCGCGCGCGGTGATCAAGCAGCAATACAACGGCCACAACCTCGACGAAGACATCGTCCGCTCGCTGATCACCTTCTCGTTTTTCTTCACCATCACCATCGGCCTGATTGCCCTGGGCTTGGCGTTGATCGGCCTGGACTGGGTCACCGCCCTGACCGGCGCCGCCACCGCCGTGTGCAACGTCGGCCCGGGCCTGGGGCCGATCATCGGCCCAGTCGGCAACTTCTCCACCCTGCCGGATGCCGCCAAATGGCTGCTGACCATCGGCATGCTGCTGGGCCGCCTGGAAATCCTCACCGTGCTGGTGCTGCTGACCAAGGCGTTCTGGAAGCACTGACCGGCGTTAGAGCCGGGCGCGGTACTCGCCCGGCGTGCTGGCAAACCAGCGGCGGAAGGCGCGGAAGAAATTGCTCGGGTCGGCAAAACCGAGCAAATAGGCAATTTCCAGCAGGGTCAGGTTGGGCTGAGCCAGGTACTGCACCACCAGTTCACGGCGCGTATCGTCGAGCAACTGCTGAAAACTCGTACCCTCCTCCTGCAAGCGCCGCTGCAAGGTGCGCTGCGACAGGCACAACGCCTGGGCCACGGCATCGCGCTTGGGCTCGCCCTGGGGCAACAGGCGGCACACCACCTGACGGGTCTGGTGGGTCACCCGGCTCTCGGAAAACCGTGCCAGGTATTCACCGGCAAAGCGATCATGCAACTGGGCTAGGGCCGCATTGGCTGTGGGCAATGGCGTCTGCAGATCGCTGCGAGCAAAGATCAGCGCGTAGTGCTCGCAATTGAATTTCAGCGGTGCCTGGAACGCCTGCAGGTAGGGTTCAAGATCACTGGGCGGCTCGCCCTGAAAGCAGATCTGCAAGGGTGTAATCGGCTTGCCGCTGATCCACCGGCAAAACGCCAGGGTGCAGGCCAGGGAAGCCTCGGCACTCTGCCGGGCCGGCGCCAGGTGATCGCCATGAATGCTCAAGATCAAGCCATAACCCTGCCCCAAGGGGCGAAAACTCAAGTCCGCACCCTCGGCAATGATCCGCTGGTAACGCACCAGGCGGGCAAAGCCTTCCTGCAGCGTATGGCTGGACATCAGGGCATAGCCGACCACATGAAAGGAGCCGGGGCGCACCACCTTGGCCATGTTCAGGCCGATGGCCGGATTACCCGACACCGCCACCGCTCGTTGCCACAGGCGGGTCATGCTGTCCTGGGCAAAGCGTGCATCCGGGTCATCGAGGGCGGCGTAGTCCAGTCCCAGATCGAGAAACAGGCTACGGCAATCGACACCGCCCATTTCCAGGGCCTGGACAATGCCCAGGGCCCAGCTCGACGACGTAGTACGTTGGCTCATAACACTATTCTTATTCTGGAGGGCTAACGGACAGCCAGACAGGGCGCTGGCGGCCCAAGGATACTAAACTGGCACTCAATGTCACTGGCCCACGAAGACACTCCACTTACACTGCAGGCACCGCCAACCCCCGAGGTATGCCATGTCCAGCCAAACCCACGAACGCTTCAACAGCTTTGCCGAGTTCTACCCCTTCTATCTGCAGGAGCACAGCAACGACATCTGCCGGCGCCTGCATTACGTCGGTAGCCTGCTGGTGCTGAGCATCCTCGGCTATGCCATCGCCACCCAGCAATGGGCCTTGCTCTGGCTGCTGCCCGTGGCCGGTTATGGCTTTGCCTGGGTCGGCCACTTCGTGTTTGAAAAGAACCGCCCGGCCACCTTCCAATACCCGCTGTACAGCTTTCTCGGCGACTGGGTGATGCTCAAGGACGCCTTTACCGGCCGCATTCGTTTCTAAACCACTCCCCCGCTGAACCGCCTGCGCACGCCGTTGGGCGGTGCTGCTTGGCGGCTGTCGCACGGCTTGGTTATGATCCCCGGCCAGGTTACTTCAGGCCCAGGTTTGCAGACCGCCCAGACGCCCACTAGAGGCGTCAGTCATCAGCAGGGATCGTTTAATTCGTATGAAAGCTGTCAGCCCCGCTCGCCCGAACAATTTGCCGACTCCCCCCCTGCGTGAATACTACTCGCGCATCCTCGCCTATATCGCCGTGGCCGCCAGCGTGGCCGCGGGCAACTACGCCCACTACTTCGGCAATGAACTGCTGTGGATCGTGCCCTACGCCCTGCTTTACCCGCACCTGGCCCATCACCTAAGCGCCCGCTTCAAATACGACCACCCGCAGCAGAGCTACCTGGTGCTGCTGTTTCTCGACGCCTTGCATGCCGGGGCCGCCACCGCCTTGCTGGGTTTCTCGGTAGTACCTTGCCTGATGCTAATGCTGACCCTGTCATTCAGCGCCCTAATCAATGGCGGCCTGCGCCAGTTGGGCCTGGCCCTGCTGGTGGCGGCCAGCGGTACGATCTTCACCGCGGCGTTGATCAACCTGCAGTTCAAGGCCAATACCCCGGCCCTGGTGGCCGTGGTCAGCGTGCTGTTTACCACCTTGTATATCTGCATCACCGCCTACTTCGTCCACCAGCAAGGGCTGAACCTGGCGGTAGCCCGCGGCGAGATCAAGCGCGAGCAGGAAAAGGCCGCCCGCCTGGCGCGCAACCTGGCCAAGTACCTGTCTCCGCAGGTCTGGGAAATGATCTTCAGCGGCAAGAAGCACGTACGCCTGGAAACCCAGCGCAAGAAGCTCACGGTGTTCTTCTCCGACATCAAGGGCTTTACCGAGCTGGCCGAAGAGCTGGAAGCCGAAGCCCTCACCGACCTGCTCAACACCTACCTCAACGAGATGTCGAAGATCGCCCTGAAGTACGGCGGCACCATCGACAAATTCGTCGGCGACTGCGTGATGGTGTTCTTCGGCGACCCAGCCAGCCAAGGCGCAAAAAAGGACGCCGTGGCCGCCGTATCGATGGCCATTGCCATGCGCAAGCACATGAAAGTGCTGCGCCAGCAGTGGCGCGCCCAGGGCATCACCAAACCGCTGGAAATCCGCATGGGCCTGAACACCGGCTACTGCACGGTGGGTAACTTCGGCGCCGATACCCGCATGGACTACACCATCATCGGTCGCGAAGTGAACCTCGCCAGCCGCCTGGAAAGCGCGGCCGAATCCGGCGAAATTCTCATTTCCCACGAGGCCTACTCGCTGGTCAAGGACGTGATCATGTGCCGCGACAAGGGCCAGATCACGGTCAAGGGCTTTACTCGCCCGGTGCAGATCTACCAGGTGGTGGATTTTCGCCGCGACCTCGGCGCCAGCTCCAGCTACCTGGAGCACGAGCTGCCGGGCTTTTCCATGTACCTGGACACCAACGGCATCCAGAACTACGACAAGGAAAAGGTCATCCAGGCCCTCAACCTGGCGGCTGAGAAGCTGCGCGACAAGGTCATTCTCTAACCTCAGGCTGAAGGCGCCAGCCCCAGCTGACAGGGCTGGCCATCCAGTAGCACCTGCCGGGCCAGAAACTCCAGCGCCGAGGCGCGCCAGGACTGCTGCGCCGCCAGCGTCGCGCAGGCCTCTCGCGACAGACTCATGGCCGCCAGGCAGGCCTCGCGCAAATCCTCGTTCATCACCCCACTGACGTCTGCGGTCAGCACGTCCAGCGGCCCGGCCACCGGAAATGCCGCCACTGGCGTACCGCAGGCCAGGGCCTCAAGCATCACCAGGCCATAGGTGTCGGTGCGCGACGGAAACACCAGCACACTGGCCGCGCCATAGGCCTCGGCCAACGCCGCGCCCTGGCGATAGCCGAGAAACTCCACTTGCGGGTAGCGGGCTTGCAGCTCTGCGCGCTGCGGGCCATCGCCGACCACCCGCTTACTCCCCGGCAGGTCGAGATCGAGAAAGGCACCGATATTCTTCTCCGGCGCCACCCGACCGACATACAGAAACACCGGCGGCGACGATTCCGTGCGCCCTGGTTGCGGCTGAAACAGTCGGGTATTCACGCCCTTGCGCCACAGCTGCAGATTGCTCAGACGCCAGTGGGCGAACTCCGTCGCCATCCGCTGCGTGCTGACCAGCACCGCCTGACTCGGGCGATGAAACGCGCGCAGCCAGGCATAGCCCCAGGACAGCGGCAGCCACGGCCAGCGGGTGGTCACATACTGCGGAAAGTGGGTATGAATGGCCGAGGTAAACGCCAGCCCACGCCGGTCCAGCCAACAGCGCGCCGCCCACCCCAGCGGCCCTTCGGTCGCCAGGTGGACCATGTCCGGGGCAAACGCACGAATGGCCGGGCCAACCCGCCAAAGGTCCCAGGCCAGGGCGATTTCCGGGTAACTGGGGCACGGCAGATGGCGAAAATCCTGCGGCGTCAGCAGCTTGACCTGATGGCCCAGCCCCTGCAGCTCCGCCACCAAAGCCTGCAGACAGGTGACTACGCCATTGACCTGAGGCAGCCAGGCGTCGCTGACAATCAACACCCTCATAGGACGGGCTCGGGATTGGTAAGGGCCTCAGCAGCCAGGCTGGCCTGGCGCGCCTGATCTTCCGCCAGCCGATACAGCTCGATACGGCCATCCCAGTGTTCGATCAAGGCCGTGCACGACTCCACCCAGTCGCCGCAATTAAGGTACTCGACCTCGCCCATCTGGCGGATTTCGGCATGGTGGATATGGCCGCAGACCACGCCATTGAAGCCACGCTTGGCGCACTCATGGACGATGGCTTCTTCGAAGTCGCTGATAAAGTTCACTGCCGACTTGACCTTGTGCTTAAGGTAGGCCGACAGCGACCAGTAGCCATAGCCATAACGCCCGCGCCAATGGTTGAGCCAGCGGTTGAGGGTCAGGGTGAACTCGTAGGCACTGTCGCCGAGAAACGCCAACCAGCGGTGATAGCGGGTAATCACATCGAACTGATCACCGTGCACCACCAGCAGGCGCCGGCCATCGGCAGTGACATGCTCGGCCTCGTCCACCAGCTGGATATTGCCCAGCAGCAACGATGAATAACGGCGCAGGAATTCGTCATGGTTGCCGGTGACGTAGATCACCTCGGTGCCGCGCTTGCTCATGGTCAACAGACGGCGCAGCACGTTGGTGTGGGCCTGGGGCCAGTAGATACCGCTGCGCAGCTTCCAGCCGTCGATGATGTCGCCCACCAGATAGACCTTGTCAGCGTGATAGCGCTTGAGGAACGCCGCCAGGTGTTCCGCCTGACAGTCGCGGGTGCCGAGGTGGACGTCCGACACCCAGAGGGTGCGCACGCGTTGCTTGCGGGTCGGTCTGGCGAGCTGGGCACTGGTCATCGGCGGCTTCCGGCTTGGATTTCCCCGAGCCTGAGTCACGGCAATGAAAGCGCCATGACAATTGGGCGGCAGTTCAATGACAGCCGCCCAATTGTCGTGGCGGTGTAGACTGCCGGCTCGTTTCAGGAGCCTGTCATGCACCCGGTCCTCTCCCTGCGCCAGTACCGCCACGAACAGATCGCCCACAGCCACGCACACGCCCAACTGGTGTTCGGCCTGTCCGGCTGCCTGGATTTCGAGGTGGCAGGCCAGGGTTGCCAGGTGCTCAGCCACAGCCTCGCCGTGGTGCCGCCCAGCGCCCATCACGCCTGCGCCAGCCCGGCGGGCAGCCACTGCCTGGTCCTCGATGTGCCCGCCGGCGGCTGGTTGCAGCAGCGCCTGGGGGTGCATGCCGATGCCGGCCGGCGCCTGCTCGAACGGCCCGGCCGGGTGCTGCTCAATCCGGCGCAGAGCCAATTGGTCAACTGGCTGGCCGCCAGCCCGATCAATGACGAGGTGATCGCCCAGCAAGGCGCCGCCCTGCTCCTGGCCAGCCTCAGCAGCAGCCAGCCCGCGCCCCAACCTGGCTTGCCCCTGGCCTTGATCGACGCCCATATCGCCCGCCATTGCGCTCATCCGCTGCAGGTAGCCGACCTGGCGCGCCTGTGCGGCTTGTCGACGGCACGCTTCCATGCGCGCTTTCTCGCCGAAACCGGGCAGACGCCCATGGACCATGTGCGCAGCCGCCGCCTGCAACTGGGCCGCGAGCTGCTGTTGACCAGCAATCTGGCGGTGGGTGATGTCGCTGCGCGGGTCGGCTATGCCTCGCAGAGCGCCTTCACCGCAGCCCTGGCGCGCCAACTGGGCAGCACGCCGCGTCAGCTGCGCCGCGAGTCTCGCGACAAATTCCACGAGTAGCGCGACAGACCGGGCATACAGGCGCCGCCTAGACTCTGGGGCTACTCAGGAGGCGCCTATGCACATCATCCAATGGCAATATTTCCAGCCCGTGCCGCTGCACAGCCCAGGCAAGGTGCGCCTGGCATGAACCGGCGTAAGGCACTCCTGGCCCTGCATCTGGGCGCGTTGCTTTTCGGCCTCTCCGGGATTTTCGGCAAGCTGGCTCTGGCCGCTCCGATCGTCATCGTCTTCGGCCGCGCCCTGTTCGCCGTCGCCGCCCTCGCCTTGTTCACCCAGCGCGGCGCCGCCCAGGTGCGTCCCAACTGGCAGCGCTGCCTGGCCCTGGCCGGTGCCGGCCTGCTGCTTGGCGGGCACTGGTGGAGTTTCTTTATCGCGATAAAGGTCGCGGGCGTGGCGGTGGCCACGCTTGGCTTCGCCAGCTTCCCGGCCTTTACCGTGCTGCTCGAAGGCTTGCTGTTCAAGGAGCGGGTCAGCCGGGGCGAATGGGCGGTGGTTGGCCTGGTTTGCCTGGGCCTGGTACTGGTCACCCCGCATTTTGACTTCGCCAGCGAGGCCACCCTCGGCCTCGCCTGGGCGGTGCTCTCCGGCCTGCTGTTCGCCCTGGTGTCGGTGAGCAACCGCGCCACTACCCGCGGCCTGCACCCGGCCCAGGCGGCGCTGTGGCAGAACATCAGCATCCTGTTGTGCAGCTTGCCCCTGGCCTGGAGCCTGCTGCCGACGGTGCGCGCCTTCGACTGGTTGTGGATCGCCCTGCTCGGCCTGCTCTGCACGGCCCTGGCACACAGCCTGTTCGTCGCCAGCCTGCGCGTACTCAACGCCCGCAGCGCCTCGGTGGTGTTTGCCCTGGAGCCGGTCTACGGCATTGCCTTCGCCTGGTGGTTGTTCCACGAACAACCGAGCCTGCGCATGCTCTGTGGCGGCGCGCTGATCGTGCTGGCCACGGTGCTCTCGGCGAGGCTGAGCAAACACAGCCCGAGTGTCGACGACCTCAGCTAAAGGGTCGCCCCGTCTCAGCGATCGTTGTGGCCGAGGTCGCGCTGCGGATCGATCTGGTCGCGAACCCGCTGTTTGAGTTCCTTGGCCTCGGGAAAGCCGCCATCGGCCTTGCGCTCCCACACCTGCACACCGTCACAGGTAATGCGAAAGGTGCCGCCCGTGGCCGGCTCCAGGCTGACCCGCGCCAGATCATCGCTGAAGCTGCTGAGCAGCTCCTGGGCCAACCAGGCCGCCCGCAACAACCACTGACACTGGGTGCAATAACTGATCACCACTTCGGCTTTGGACGTGTTCATCTGCATGCTCTCGACTAAGGGCCGCCGATAGTAGCGAGCCTGGCGCCGCAACGGCAGCCCAGCAGGCGACTAAAACAAAACGCCGCAGCACGATGGCTGCGGCGTTGCGCTAACACTCCGTGGTTCAGGCAATACGTGCGAGCAGTGCCCGAGCCTCGAGCTTCTGCTCGTCGTCACCCTCGATGATCACCTCGTTGAGGATGTCGCAGGCACTGGCCAGATTGCCCTGTTCGATATAGGCCAGCGCCTTGTTCAGCTTGACCAGATTCTGCCGATTGCTGGCCAGGTGCTGCAGATCGTTCAACTCCGTTGCCTGGCTACGCTTCAGCGGCTCACGGGCAAAGGCATCGGTAAAGGCGTCGTCGAGAATCAGCTCGTCTTTCGCCCCTGCCACGGGCCAATCGGCAAAGGCGCTGTCGGCGTGCTGCTCGGCCGACAGTTCGCTGACCTCCGGCAACTGGCGCAAGTCCGAGCGGAACGCCGGATCATTGGCCACCACCGCCAAGTCAGGGGCACGGCTACGGGTGGAAGCCGCCGTCTTGAATGGGCTGAGCAGGTCCCAGTCGGTGTCCAGCGACAGGTCATCCAGGTTCAACTGGAACTCATCCAGCGCAGCCGGTGTACTGGCCTCCAGCGCTGGCACGTCATCCAGTAGCAGGACGGCATCTTCCAGCGGCTCCGGGGCATGGGCATGGGGCGCCACCAGCAGGCGGCTGGCATAACGGGCGCGCAAATGATCCAGCTGCTCCAGTTCGACGCCCTGCTCACGCAGCGCCGCCTCTTCCTGATTGAAGCCTGCGCCGTCGCCCAACTCACCCAGCACGCTGAGCAAACGCAAGCGCAAGTCACTGCGCTGCGGTTCAAGCTCAATGGCCTGGCGCAGCACCATCAGTGCCTCGCCAAAGCGGCCGTAGGCGATGTAGATATTGGCCCCATCTAGGGCATCCGCTTCGGCGGCCGCAGGACGCGGCGCCACCGGGGCTGCGATTACAGGCGCAGTGACGGCAACAGCAACAGGCGCCGGCACAACCGGCGGCACTTCACGCAGCGGTGCCGCAACAGCGACCGTAGCGGCCGCGGGATGACGCCGACGCCACCACAAGGCCAGCCCCCCGAGTACGCCCAGCAGCACGCTGAGGCCACCGGCCGGCCAATGCCAGCCCATAGGCGCCTCTTCTAGCGGAAGATCCCTAGCGGCCGGCGCACTCACAACAGGCGCAGCGACGGCTGCTGGAGCGCTCACGGCGGCAGGGGCGACGGCTTGAGCGGCGCTGGCCAGATCGGCACGCAGCAATTCCAGCTGTTGATCCTTGGCTTGCATCTGCTCCTGCAATGCCTGCAACTGGGCCTGCAAGGCCAGCATCGACGCCTGCAATTGGCGATTTTCTTCCGCCCGCTGGGCCAGTTCCTGATCCACCCGCTGTTGAACTTCGGCGCTGGCTGGTGCCGCGACTTGGGCAACCTCGGGCGCACTCGCCGGCGCTGCCGATGGCGCGTCGGCCACAACGGCAGGCGCCGCAGTCACGCTATCCGCAGTCGCAGTCGCAGTCGCAGTCACTGCAGCATCCGGCAACAGCAGGTTGGCGCCCAGCGACAGGCGATTCTTGTCACCGGCCACGAACGCTTGTGGATTCAGGCCATACAGCCCGTCCATCAACGCCGACTGCGACAGGCTGCTGCCCGCATCACGCAGGCGCCGGGCAATCAGCCACAGGCTGTCGCCACGCTGCACCTGATAACGCCGCCCCTGGGTTGCTGGCGGCAAGTCTGCCACCGCGACGGGGGCCGAACGCGCAGCGCTGGCACGCGGCTGTTCGGCAACCGGGGCAGCTGCCACGGCGCTATAGGCTGAGGAGCTGGGCGGATCGAGCAACACCGTATATTCGCGCAGCAGCTGGCCATTGGGCCGTGCCACTTCGATAACAAAATTCAGGTAAGGCTCCTGCACTGGCTTGCTGGAAACCACCCGGATGATATGGCGATTGCCACGCAGCAACGGGGTAAAGCGCAGGTCGTTGAGGAAGAACAGTCGGTCTACCCCAGAACGGGCGAAGTCGGCCTCTGAGGCCAGCCGCACGCGGATATCTCCGCTGTCCAAATCGCCCATTTGCAGCAGTTCGATATCAGCTTCCAAGGGCTGATTGAGAGCGGAATGCAGAGTAATCCCGCCCAGCCCCAGTGCTGGCACCAGCCCGGAATACAGGGCCGAGCCTGACGCCAGCGTCAGCAGCAGCTTGCGTACATGCGCCATATAACCTCCAACCGAATGGCCCACCGCCACGTCATACAGACGCCCTCGCCAGCGCATCCCTGTGGCGATGAAAGGGGGTGAGACATACATGTGCAATGTCGGGGGATCTACGGTCCGTGTGCGACCCGGCTACCTGATCAGCATGGCTCACTCGCCCGCCAGTGACCGGCGTGGAGACCAAATGCCATCAGGCATACCTGCAGCATAGGCGAACAGGCTCACAAATAGCCATATTTGCGCGAAGTCGATCACAAAAAACACCGTCACCAAGGCCGGCTACCGACAATAAACCGGCGCTTCGCTCGTTCAGTGTTTCTCCAGATTGGCCAGGATGCGCTCCTGCACACGCTGGCAATGCTGCAGGTCGACCGGATCGATACCGGCGAACAGCTCTTGGCGCAATTGGGTGGAAATGGCCTCGATCTGCTCGATCAACGGCTGAGCTTTGGCACTCAGGGTGATCTGCTTGGCCCGCCGGTCTTCGGCTACTGCCTGGCGACTGACCAGGCCCTGCGCCTCCAGGCCATCGAGCAGGCGCGCCAGGGTCGGACCCTCGACCCCGACGCTCTGGGCCAGCTCACGCTGGGTCGGCGGCGTATCGAAACGGGCCAGATGGAGCAGAACCAGCCAGCGCGCCTGGGACAGGCCAAGTCCTACCAGGCGGCGATCCAGTTCGGCGCGCCAGGCGCGGGACAATTGCGCCAACTGCATGGCAAAGCGATGTTGCTGGAACTGCGGCATAGAAGGCTCGTGCGGCTGCTTGTACTAATTATTAGTCAGCTAAGCATGACCTGCGCTTGGAGAACAAGCATCACCGCCCGCTTACCACTTCACATATTGATCTTCGACAAAGCCCCAGAGGTTATCGATCGGCACCGCTGCACGGCCAATGGGACGCAGTACACCTGTGAAGCGCCCGAAAATCTGTTTGAAGTTACTGGCGATGAGGCCCAGGTTGGTACGCTCTTCATGCAGGCCGTGGGCCTCGAAACGCAGCTCCACCTGACCGTCGAAGGAGTGGATACGCCAGGGCCGCAGCGGTTGCTGGCGATCGAACTCGAAACGCACGGTATCGACCTTGAGCAACTCGCCATCCAGCCAGAAGCAGTTCTCGGTGAAGCTGGTTTCATTGACCCCGCAGGACAGGTTCAGTCCGACCCGCTGCGCCCCTGCCTGACCGGACAGGCACGCCCAGTTCCAGAAGGTCTCCGGGCGCATATAACCGGCGGACCAATCGTGGTGGGCAAAGGCATTGATCGCCTGCAGGTCGAAATCACCGAGCGCACTGTGCACCGTACCGCTGCAGCGCACCCCGGCCACCTTCTGCGCGTAGACCCAGCCATTGGCGGCCGTCGGTGTACACAGGCACATGGGCTGGAACGCCGGTTCGGCCTCGGAAAAACGCGCTTCGATACGCGTACCGTCGTCCAATTCCACCAGCAGGCTTTTTTCCAGCGGCTCTGGATGATTTTCCAGGCGCAGGCAGTTGCCGCCCCAGCGCAGTTCGCAAACGCCGTCATTCGGCTGCTGGGAAAACTGGCTACCAAAGCCCAGGGGCAACTTGAACTGGCGTTCGATCATGCGCCCGGAGGCCGGATGGAAAAGATAGACAAAGCCGACCCCGGCCAGGCTCAGATTGGCCAGGGCGCAACCGCCGATCAGCTCTTCGCTGATCAAACCGAAGTACTGGAACTGGTGAAACCGCCGCCATTTCGCCAAGCGGCCCAAGGGGCGGCCCATGGGCGAGCGGAAGTCAAAATCACGGTAATTGATCTGCGCCGGCGCAGCGGCAAACTGGCCGTAATGGGGTTGGCCGTCGGCCTTGATCAGCTGGTCCATACGTCGCTGCTCACAATGACTAGGCCGGCGATGCTAGCACCGCGCGACGGCTGTGCCAGTCACTCATCACGCCAACCCCAGGGACCAAATCAGCCAGCGCTCAGACCGCCGTGCAGGCCAGTGCCACCTGGTTGCGCCCGGCGCCCTTGGCCACGTACAGCGCCCGATCGGCACGTTCGTAAAGTTGGGTCAGCGCCCCACCCGGCTGTGGCTGCAGGCAGGCCACGCCCACGGACAGGGTGACCACCGCCGCAGTGGTCGAGGCCTCGTGGGCAATCTGCAAGTGTTCGAGGGCCGCGCACAGGCTCTCGGCGCGCTGCTGCGCCTCATCGAGGCTGATGTCATAGAGCAGCACGGCAAACTCTTCGCCGCCCAGACGCACGGCCATATCCAGCGGCCGCCGTCCAGCCTGGGCCAGCAACTGCCCGACCCGCTGCAACACATAATCGCCCGCCTGGTGGCCGTAGTGATCGTTGTAGGCCTTGAAGTGATCGATGTCGCAGATCAACAGCGCGAGGCTCACCTCATCGCGTTGCGCCAAGCGCCACAAGCGCTCCAGCTGGCGATTGAAACTGCGCCGGTTGTGCAAATTCGTCAGGCTGTCGTGATCAGCCAACACCCGCATCAGGCGGCTAATCAGAAAATGCTCGCGGGATTTGTACTCCAGCAGGTAGCAGCCGACGATGCCGATCAGGTTGCCGAACAGGAGAAACATCAAATTATTGAACAGCCGCGCCGTCGGGATGCCCACCAGCAACTCGAACAGCAGGTAGCTGCTGAGCATCAAGGCCGGGCTGATCAATGCCTCGGACAAGCGCAAGCCGGCGAGAAAGTAGCCGGCCATACAGACCAGCAACAACCCCTCGTAGGGATAGCTGGGGTCGACGCCATGGGCAATGCCGACGACCGCCGCCGCGCCAACGCCCAGCACGGAAATGCAGGCGATCGTCAGCGGATTGAGCAACTGGGTATAACGGCGCTGAATCAGCAAAAAGCCACACACCAGCAGAAATGCCAGCACAGAAAGCCGCACCGCCAGCATCCACCAACGCTCGGCGGACTCGATCAGCAGTTGATCGACAGCCGTAAAACCCAGCCACAACACGATGGCGCCTGGCAGCGCCGTGCGTTGCAGCTCGAAGCGGTCGTTACGGACAAAATCGAGGTACTCCTGCTCCAGCAGCGGAGTGAATCGCAGCCGGCGAAACCCTACCGCCAGCTGATCCGCGTATGAATTGGAGCCAACGTCGCCTAACCACTCGTGATGTTGCGCCACCCTGCACTCTCCAGCACCGAACTCTGTTGACTGTAGCCTGACCCTGAGAGTGCCACATTTCCGCCGAGCACAAATGCCAGATTAATGACTGCAAACGTCCACAGCGAAGCGCCCCTCAGACCTCAAACTCCGCCTGCAACGCCGCACGCACACAATGCAGGACGCCCTCGCTGGCGCGCCCCTGGAACTGCTCAGTGAGGCTGGCCACCGGCGGCAGCTCGCCTTCGCCATCGAGAAAGGCCTCCTGAATCTCGCCCAGCAGCGCCTCGGGCAGATCCAGAGCCTGTTCCAGGGACAGTTGCTGAGCGGCGATAGCCTCGGCCAGCAAGCTGTAGACGTTCTTCTCCGAGCAGTTCAGTTGCCGGGCGATCTGCGCCGGCGTCATGCCGGCACAGGCCAGGCTGATCAGCTCATGGCGCAGGTCGGCCACCACCCGTGGCGCCTCGGCAGCACCTTGCAGCACCTCAAGAAAGGCCATGCCGTAACGCTCCAGTTTGCGTGCGCCAACCCCACTGACCTGGGCCATCTCGGCCAGGGAGCCGGGCTTGCTGCGCAACATTTCCAGCAAGGTGGCATCCGGGAAGATCACATACGGTGGCACCGAATGCTCCTGAGCCAGGTTGCGGCGCAGGGTGCGCAAGGCTTCCCACTGCTCGCGCTCCTCAATACGCACCAGTTGGCTGGCGCTGCTGCCAGAGCCTTTGCCCGCCCCGCTGCTTTGCGCTTTCGGCTCACGGCGCAGTTGTAGAGGCTCTTCGCCACGCAGCAATGGCCGACAGGTCTCGGACAGACGCAAACCACCGTAGCCTTCGAGGTCGACGTCGGCCAGGCCACGGGCCACCAACTGGCGGAACAAGGTGCGCCACTCGCCCTCGCTAAGGGCCTTGCCGACCCCGAAGACGGACAGGTGCTGATGACCGAGGCTGCGGACCTTGTCGTTGTCGCGGCCGAGCAACAGATCGACCAGATGGCCGACCCCATAACGCTGACCACTGCGATAAATCGCCGACAGCGCCTGGCGGGCCGGTTCGGTGGCATCCCAGGTCTGCACGCCGTCGACGCAGTTGTCGCAATGACCGCAGGGGTTGGGCATGTCTTCGTCGAAATAGGCCAGCAGCGCCTGACGGCGACAGCGAATCTGCTCGCACAACGCCAGCATGGCGTCCAGCTTGTGCTGTTCCAGGCGTTTGTGCCGCTCATCGCCATCGGAGTTGTTGAGCATCTGCTTGAGCTGCACCACATCCTGCAGGCCGTAGGCCATCCAGGCGTCGGCCGGCAGCCCGTCACGACCGGCGCGGCCGGTCTCCTGGTAATAGGCTTCCAGGGATTTGGGCAGGTCCAGATGGGCCACGAAGCGCACGTTGGGTTTGTCGATGCCCATGCCGAAGGCAATGGTGGCGACCATGATCAGGCCTTCCTCGTTGAGGAAGCGCTTCTGGTGATAGGCGCGCAGGTCGCTGGGCAGGCCGGCGTGATAAGGCAAGGCGGGGAAGCCTTGCGCACTGAGGAACGCCGCCACCTCGTCGACCTTTTTGCGCGACAGGCAATAAACGATGCCGGCATCGCCGCGGCGTTCGGCGAGAAAACCCAGCAACTGCTTGCGCGGCTGCTCTTTGGGCACGATCCGATAGAAAATATTGGGGCGGTCGAAACTGGCGAGAAAACGCTCGGCGTTTTCCAGATGCAGGCGCTGAACGATCTCCTCGCGGGTACGCATGTCCGCCGTGGCGGTCAGGGCGATGCGCGGCACATTGGGAAACAGCTCGGCCAGCTGGCCTAACTGCAGGTATTCCGGGCGAAAATCATGGCCCCACTGCGACACACAGTGGGCCTCGTCGATGGCAAACAGGGCGATCTGCAAGCCGCGCAGGAAATCCAGCATGCGCGGCTGGACCAGACGCTCGGGGGCCAGGTAGAGCATCTTGATCTCGCCGCGGCGGATGCGCGCGGCGATCTCGCGCTGGGCCTCGGCACTCAGGGTCGAGTTCAGCGCGGCCGCAGCCACCCCCAGCTCTTCCAGGGTGGCCACCTGATCGTCCATCAGGGCGATCAAGGGTGACACCACCACCGCCAGGCCGTCGCGCAGCAGCGCCGGGACCTGGAAGCACAGCGACTTGCCGCCGCCCGTGGGCATCAGCACCAGAGCATCTTCGCCGCCGGCCACGCGCTCGATAATCGCCTGCTGGCGACCACGGAAATGGTCATAGCCGAAGACGTCTTTAAGGATGCGTTGAGCCTGTTC
>JAIERF010000345.1 GCA_019747075.1 Pseudomonadaceae bacterium | reverse complement strand
CCCGGCACCACCGGTGCCTGACGGCGCAGCACGGCCTTGATCCGCGCCAGCAATTCACGCGGGTTGAACGGCTTGCCGAGGTAGTCGTCGGCGCCCTGCTCCAGGCCCTGGATACGGCTGCCTTCGTCGCCCTTGGCGGTGAGCATGATGATCGGCATCTGGTTGTTGCCATCGCGCAGGCGCTTGCACGCGGCCATGCCATCTTCGCCCGGCATCATCAGGTCGAGCACCAGCAGGTGAAACAGCTCACGGCTGAGCATGCGATCCATCTGTTCGGTGTTTTCCACCGCGCGCACGCGGTAGCCCTGCTCGCTGAGGAAGCGCTCAAGCAAACGACGCAGACCGGGATCGTCATCGACGATGAGGATTTTTTCGCCTTCGGCGACGACAACTTTCGATTCAGGGGGCATAACGACTCCTTTCATGATGGGGCGATTATGGCGCAGCCACCGTCCGCCTGTACGGCAGCCATTGTTAGCAGATTTGTCCTGCCCGGTGCAGGGCGCCCCGCAGCCTGCCGCGCTGGGTATAATGCCGGCCATTTTGCGACGGGCCTGCCGGCCTGCCTGTGTTCACTTTGCGTCAGGTGTCTCTATGCTCAGCATCAACAACCGCATCGCCGAAGAACTGGGCGTGCGCCCTCAACAGGTGGCTGCCGCCGTAGCGCTGCTGGATGAAGGCTCCACCGTGCCCTTTATCGCCCGCTACCGCAAAGAGGTCACCGGCAGCCTCGACGACACCCAGCTGCGCAATCTGGAAGAACGTCTGCGCTACCTGCGCGAGCTGGACGACCGCCGCGCCAGCATCCTCGCCAGCATCGACGAGCAAGGCAAGCTGACCCCCGAGCTGACCCGCGAGATTAACCTGGCCGACACCAAGACCCGTCTCGAAGACTTGTACCTGCCCTACAAGCAGAAGCGCCGTACCAAAGGCCAGATCGCCTTGGAAGCCGGCCTTGGCGAACTGGCCGACGCCCTGTTCAACGACCCAAGCCTGAGTCCGGAAAGCGAAGCCGCGCGTTTTATCGACGCCGAAAAAGGCTTCGCCGACATCAAGGCCGTACTCGAAGGCGCCAAGTACATCCTCATGGAACGCTTCGCCGAAGACGCCACCCTGCTCGCCAGCCTGCGCAACTTCCTCAAACAGGAAGCCACCCTCAGCGCGCGCTTAGTGGCCGGCAAGGAAGAAGACGGGGCGAAGTTCCGCGACTACTTCGAACATGACGAGCGCTTCAAGGGCGTGCCGTCGCACCGTGCCCTGGCGATCTTCCGTGGTCGCAACGAGGGCTTCCTCAGCGCATCGCTGAAAGTCGGCGATGAACTGCCAGGCAGCATGCACCCCTGCGAGGGCATGATCGGCGAACGTTTTGGCATCAGCAACCAGGGCCGTCCAGCAGACAAATGGCTGGGCGAAGTGGTGCGCTGGACCTGGAAGGTCAAGCTCTACACCCACCTGGAAACCGACCTGTTCGGCGAGCTGCGCGAAGGCGCCGAAGACGAGGCGATCATGGTGTTCGCCCGCAACCTGCACGACCTGCTGCTGGCCGCGCCGGCCGGTCCGCGCGCGACCCTGGCCCTCGATCCGGGCCTGCGCACCGGCTGCAAGGTGGCGGTAGTGGATGCCACCGGCAAGGTGCTGGACACCGCCACCGTCTACCCGCACGCGCCGCGCAACGACTGGGACGGCACCCTGATGACCCTGGCCAAGTTGTGCGCCAAGCATAAGGTCGACCTGATCTCGATCGGCAACGGCACCGCCAGCCGCGAGACCGACAAACTGGCCGCCGACCTGATCAAACAGCTGCCGAGCCTGAAGCTGACCAAGGTCATGGTGTCTGAGGCCGGCGCCTCGGTGTACTCGGCCTCCGAGCTCGCCGCCAAGGAATTCCCCGACCTCGACGTGTCCCTGCGTGGCGCGGTATCCATCGCCCGCCGCCTGCAGGACCCGCTGGCCGAACTGGTGAAGATCGACCCGAAATCCATCGGCGTCGGCCAGTACCAACATGACGTGTCGCAACTGAAACTGGCCCGCGGCCTGGACGCGGTGGTGGAAGACTGCGTGAACGCCGTCGGCGTCGATGTGAACACCGCCTCCGTGGCCCTGCTGGCGCGCATCTCCGGCCTGAATACGACGCTGGCGCAGAACATCGTCGCCCACCGCGACGCCCACGGCGCGTTCAAGACCCGCGCAGCGCTGAAGAAAGTGCCACGTCTGGGCGACAAAACCTTCGAACAAGCCGCGGGCTTCCTGCGCGTGATGAACGGCGACAACCCGTTGGACGCCTCCGCCGTGCACCCGGAAACCTACCCGCTGGTGGAGCGTATCGCCGCCAACACCGGCCGTGACATTCGCTCGCTGATCGGCGACGCCAGCACCCTCAAGCGCCTCGACCCCAAGCAATTCACCGACGAGCAGTTCGGCCTGACAACGGTCAGTGACATCCTCGTCGAGCTGGAAAAACCCGGTCGCGACCCGCGCCCGGAGTTCAAGACCGCCGAGTTCCAGGAAGGTGTAGAAAGCCTCAAGGACCTCAAACTGGGCATGCAGCTGGAAGGCGTGGTCACCAACGTGACCAACTTCGGCGCCTTCGTCGATATCGGCGTGCACCAGGACGGCCTGGTACACATTTCGGCGCTGTCGGAGAAGTTCGTCAAAGACCCGTACGAAGTGGTCAAGGCCGGTGACATCGTGCGGGTCAAGGTCATGGAAGTGGACATCCCGCGCAACCGCGTGGCCCTGAGCATGCGCATGGGCGACACCCCCGGCGAGAAAGTTGAAGGCCCGCGCGGCGGCGCACGTGGCAGTAAGCCGGGCGGCAACACCCCGCGCACCGAGCGCCACTCCAGCCAGGACAAGCCCGCCCCGGCCAACGCCGGCATGGCCGCGTTGTTCGCCAACGCCAAGAACATGAGGAAGTAGCCATGAGCGAGCAAGCTTCTGTCGGCAAGAACAGCGCCTTCAGTGATTTGTTGGGCATGAGCATCGACAAAGCCGAGAACGGCGAAGCCCAGGTACGCATGAGCATGCAACCACAGCTGCTCAACCTGCACGGGCGGATGCACGGCGGCGCGTTGTTCTCGCTGATCGACACCGCCCTCGGCCAGGCCAGCCACAGCCTGTTCGGCGGCGAAGCCGGCAGCATGACCCTGGAATGCAAGATCAACTACATCCGCGCCGTCAGCGACGGCGAGGTAATCTGCCATGCCAAGGTGCTGAATGCCGGACGTAAGGTGCACGTGCTGGAGGCCCGCGCCCTGCAGGGCGACAAGCTGGTGGCCACGGCCCAGGCCACCTTTATCTGCAAGTAAGGCGGTCCTCCTGCGACCGCGTCCGCCTGCTAAAACTAAATGACCGGGTGATTAATTCACCCCGGTCGCCGCGCTGCACCCTTGTAGAGCGCCGCAAGCATCCCCATATTTGCCGGTCAGCCGCGTAAAGGCCGCCTTCAAGGAATCGTACTTTGAGCCCTCTTTTGTCCCGTCGCATGGCCCTGCTCGGCGAGCGCGCCAACCTGCCTCTGCTCAGCCAGTGCCTGCACGGCATCGAACGCGAATGCCTGCGCGTTGACGGCAATGGCCAGCTGGCCCTGACCCCGCACCCGCAGGCGCTGGGCTCGGCCCTGACCCACCCGCAGATCACCACCGACTATTCCGAGTCGCTGCTGGAGTTCATCACCGCCGCACGCCCCGACCCGGCGCAGACACTGGAAGAGCTGCAGCGCATCCACCGTTTCGCCTACAGCCAGCTCGGCGACGAGTACCTGTGGAGCCCGTCGATGCCCTGCCCGTTGCCCGAGGAAGAGGTGATTCCGATCGCCCGCTACGGCAACTCCAATATCGGCCGCCTCAAGTACGTCTATCGCCAGGGCCTGGCCCTGCGCTACGGCAAGACCATGCAGTGCATTGCCGGCATTCACTACAACTTCTCCCTGCCGGAAGCCCTGTGGCCCCTGCTGCATGCTGACGAAGGCGAAACCCTCGGCGACCGCGATTACCAGTCGGCGCGCTATATCGCCCTGATTCGCAATTTCCGTCGTTACAGCTGGCTGCTGATGTACCTGTTCGGCGCCTCGCCGGCCCTGGACGCCGGCTTCCTGCGCGGCCGCCCGCACCAGTTGCAGCAACTGGATGCCGACACCCTGTACCTGCCCTATGCCACCAGCCTGCGGATGAGCGACCTGGGCTACCAGAGCAGCGCCCAGAGCGGCCTGACGCCCTGCTACGACAACCTCAAGAGCTACACCGACAGCCTGCGCCAGGCCGTGGCCACGCCCTACCCGGCCTATGCCGAGATCGGCACGCAGAAAGACGGTGAGTGGCTGCAGCTGAACAGCAACATCCTGCAGATCGAGAACGAGTACTACTCGACCATCCGTCCCAAGCGCGTCACCGACAGCGGTGAACGGCCGATCCAGGCGCTGATGGCTCGCGGCGTGCAGTACATCGAAGTGCGCTGCCTGGACATCAACCCATTCCTGCCGCTGGGCATCGACCTGGCCGAGGCACGTTTCCTCGACGCCTTCCTGCTGTTCTGCGCCCTTGAGGACAGTCCGAGCCTGGTCAGCGGCGAATGCCGGGCGGCCAGCGCCAACTTCCTCACCGTGGTCAAGGAAGGCCGGCGCCCCGGCCTGCAACTGCTGCACGAAGGGCAAAACGTTGAACTGAGCAGCCTGGCCGCGCAACTGCTGGACAGCATCGCGCCGCTGGCTGACCTGCTCGACCAGAGCCACGGCGGCGACGCCCACGCCGCCAGCCTGGCGCTGCAGCGGGCCAAGGTCGCCGACCCGAGCCTGACGCCGTCGGCGCAGGTTCTCGCGCAACTGCAGGAGAACGGCGAGAGCTTTGCCCAGTTCGCGTTACGCCAAAGTCGCGCCCATGCCGAAACCCTGCGCAGCCAGCCGCTGAGTGCTGCCGAACAGGCCGCCTTCACCGCCTCAGTGAGCGAGTCGCTGCAACAGCAGCAGGCCATGGAAGCCGAACCCCAGGGCGACTTCGACGCCTTCGTCGCGGCCTACCAAGCCAGCATCCTGCAGATGTGACGAGCGGCGTGCCGGGCGCGGCCCGGCACGCAAAGCGCCTTACAAGGCCTTCTCGAAGATCTGCGAATTACGCTGATAGTTGTACAGCGAGGCCCGCGCCGTCGGCAGACGCTCGACCCCGCTGGGCTGGAAGCCGCGCTCACGAAACCAGTGGGCGGTGCGGGTGGTCAGCACGAACAGGGTCTGCAGGCCGAGGGCGCGGGCACGTTCCTCGATGCGTTCGAGCAATTCGTCGCCACGCCGGCCGTGGCGGTATTCCGGATTGACCGCCAGACACGCCAGCTCACCCGCCTGCGAGTCGGCAATCGGATACAGCGCCGCACAGGCGATGATCAAACCATCGCGCTCGACGATGCTGAACTGCTCGATCTCGCGCTCCAGCACCTCGCGGGAGCGGCGCACCAGAATGCCCTGCTCTTCCAGCGGACTGATCAGGTCGATCAACCCCCCCACATCGTCGATGGTCGCCTCACGCAGCGACTCGAACTGCTCCTGACTGACCAGGGTGCCACCACCGTCGCGAGTGAACAGCTCGGTGAGCAAGGCGCCATCGGCGCTGTAGCTGACGATATGACTGCGCGCCACGCCGGCCCGGCAAGCCTGGGCGGCAGCATCCAGCAACTCGGCCTGGTAATCGCTACCCAACCGCGCCAGATGGGCTGGCACCTGCTGCGGACGCAGTTCGCGGATCAGCGCACCGGCGTCATCCAGCAAGCCACGCTCGCTGCTGAACAACAGCAGTTTGTCCGCCTGCAAGTCGATGGCCGCGCGCATGGCCACGTCTTCGCAGGCGAGGTTGAAAATCTCCCCGGTAGGCGAATAGCCCAACGGCGACAACAGCACGATGCTGCGCTCGTCCAGCAAGCGACCAATGCCCTTGCGGTCGACCCGGCGCACTTCGCCGGTGTGGTGATAGTCGACCCCCTCGAGCACGCCGATTGGCCGCGCGGTGACGAAGTTGCCGCCGGACACCCGCAAGCGCGCGCCCTGCATCGGCGAGGCCGCCATGTCCATGGACAGGCGCGCCTCAATGGCGATGCGCATCTGGCCGACGGCGTCGATCACGCATTCCAAGGTCGAGCTGTCGGTAATCCGCAAATTGTGGTGAAAGTGCGGCGTCAGGCCACGGGCCGCCAGCCGGGTTTCGATCTGCGGGCGCGAGCCATGCACCAGTACCAGGCGCACGCCAAGGCTGTGCAGCAGCACCAGGTCGTGGACGATATTGCCGAAGTTGGCATCGGCCACACCCTCACCGGGCAACATCACCACAAAGGTGCAGTCGCGGTGGGCGTTGATATAGGGGGACGCGTGACGGAGCCAGTTAACGTAGTCGTGCATGAGCAAATGAGCCTGTGTTGCACTGCGAGAAAGCGCGAATTTGCCGCGCCAGTTCCAAGTTCGGGCCGAAGCAAGAGGTCACGGCGTTATCGTCGAAGTTGGGGCTGCAGCACGCTCAAGCTCCTTGATACAGATAAATGACAGCGCCGGCTCACAGGCTCGGCCGCAGGCAGTAGTGGTCGATCAGCTGGCGCAGAATCTGCACCGTCGGTTCGATCCGCGCAAGCTCCAGGTACTCGTTGGGCTGGTGCGCACAAGCGATGTCGCCGGGCCCAAGAATCAGGGTTTCGCAACCGAGCTGCTGAAGATACGGCGCTTCGGTGCCAAAGGCTACCGCATCGGCGGCCTGGCCAGTAAGACGCTCGGCCAGGCGCACCAATTCGCTGTCGGCGGCCTGCTCGAAAGGCGGCACACCGGGAAAGATCGGCCCGTACTCGATACGCACCTGCCGCTGCTCGGCCAGCGGTTGCAGCTTCTGCCGAATCGCCGCGCGCAGCACCTCAGGGTCCATGCCCGGCAGCGGCCGCAGGTCGAACTCCAGGGAGCACTGGCCACAGATGCGGTTGGGGTTATCGCCACCATGGATGCAACCGAGGTTGAGGGTCGGCTGCGGCACGTTGAACAGCGGGTTGCGGTATTCCTGCTGCCATTGCTGGCGCAGCACCAGCAGTTCGCCGATAGCCGCATGCATGGCATCCATGGCATTGCGACCCAGGCTCGGGTCGGAGGAGTGGCCGCTCTGACCGAGGATATCGATGCGCTCCATCATCACGCCTTTATGCAGGCGGATGGGCTTCAATCCCGTCGGTTCACCAATCACCGCCGCTCGCCCCAGGGGCCGACCGGCTTCGGCCAGGGCGCGAGCGCCGGACATCGAGCTTTCCTCGTCACAGGTGGCGAGAATCAGCAAGGGCTGCTTGAACGGCTGATCAAGCAAGGTGCGCACCGCTTCGATCACCAGCGGGAAGAAGCCCTTCATATCGCACACGCCCAGGCCTACCCAGCGGTCGCCAGCCTCAGTGAGGGCCAGCGGGTCGCTCTGCCACAACGCTGCGTCGAACGGGACGGTGTCACTGTGACCGGCCAGCACCAAGCCGCCGGGGCCACTGCCATAGGTAGCGAGGAGATTGGCCTTACCCGGGGCGATGGTTTGCACCTCGCAGGCGAAGCCGAGGTCACCCAGCCAGCTGGCCAGCAACTCGATAACCGCCAGATTGGACTGATCCCAGGCGGGCTGGGTGCAACTCACCGAAGGCGCGGCAATCAAGGCGGCAAACTGCTCTTTAAGGGAAGGCAGGGGCATGGGCGGTCTCCTGTAACCAAAGGCCATCATGCCGCCTTGGCCAGGCAAAAGAAACGCCCAACGCACAGCCGCAAACGCCCGCCTCCCATGGCCTGACGATACGTTCGGCGGATCGCGTCAGCAAAGCCAGTGACGTTCTGGCATAATTCGCGCCCCCTAACTTCCATCGGTCACAAAACCGTCATGTTCGATATCTTCAGTGGGCTTGATGCCTGGGTCGCTGTGAGCTTGTTACTGGCTCTGGCCTTTGTCCTGACCTTCGAATTCATTAATGGTTTCCATGACACTGCTAACGCGGTGGCCACGGTGATCTACACCAAGGCAATGCCACCCCACCTGGCGGTGATTTTGTCCGGTTGCTTCAACTTCCTCGGCGTTTTGCTCGGTGGCGTCGGCGTCGCCTATGCCATCGTCCACCTGCTGCCGGTCGAGCTGCTGATCAGCACCAACACCGCCTATGGCCTGGTGATGGTGTTCTCTATACTCAGCGCCGCCATCGCCTGGAACCTCGGCACTTGGTACTTCGGCATTCCGGCCTCCAGTTCGCACACCCTGATCGGCTCGATCCTCGGGGTTGGCCTGGCCAACGCCCTGATCGCCGACATCCCCCTGAGCACCGGAGTGAACTGGCAAAAAGCGATCGATATCGCCCTGTCGCTGCTGCTCTCGCCGGCCGCCGGCTTTATCGTCGCCGCCCTGATCCTGCTCGGCCTCAAGTGGCTGCGCCGTGAATCGAAGATGCACACCAACCCCGAGCAACGCCTGAGCATCGACGGCAAGAAACACCCACCGTTCTGGAACCGCCTGGTGCTGGTCCTGTCGGCCATGGGCGTGAGCTTCGTGCACGGCTCCAACGACGGCCAGAAGGGTATCGGCCTGATCATGTTGGTGCTGATCGGCATCGTGCCGGCCAAGTTCGTCCTCGACCTCAACAGCACCACCTACCAGATCGAGCGTACCCGCGACGCGGCCCAGCACTTGAGTGAGTTCTACACCCGTAACAACGACTCGCTGAATGAGTACCTGGCCCTCGGCAAGAACGGCACCACCGAACTGCCGAAGAAATTCCGCTGCGACGTCAAACTCACCGAGCCGACCATCGCCGCGCTGCTCAAGACCCTCGACGGGGTGACCGACTACAACAGCATGGCGCAACAGGATCGCACCCAGGTGCGCCGTTACCTGCTGTGCCTGGACGACACCGCGAAGAAGGTCAGCAAGCTCAAAGAGCTGCCCAAGCGTGAAGTGGCCGACCTCGACAAGCTGCGTAAAGACCTCACTGCTACCACCGAATATGCCCCGTTCTGGGTCATCCTCGCGGTCGCTCTGGCCCTCGGCCTGGGCACCATGATCGGCTGGAAGCGCGTGGTACTGACCGTCGGCGAGAAGATCGGCAAGCAGGGCATGACCTACGCCCAGGGCATGAGTGCGCAGATCACCGCCGCTATTGCCATCGGCATGGCCAACATCTACAGCCTGCCGGTGTCCACCACCCACGTCTTGTCCTCGGGCGTCGCCGGTACCATGGTGGCGAACAAGAGCGGCTTGCAACTGGGCACCGTGCGCACCATCCTGATGGCCTGGGTATTGACCCTGCCGGCCACCATTGCACTGTCCGCCGGCCTGTTCTGGCTGGGCGTGAAACTGTTCGTCTAAGCTCGCCTGCAGCGTTACTTCACAAAGCCGCCACATGGGCGGCTTTGTGCGCTTGAGCCACCCCATTTTTCGCGAGACTCGATCATGCAGAAAGAAACCGAAATCAAGCTGCGAGTCAGTCGCGAGACCCTCGCTGCCCTGCGCGAGCACCCGTTGCTGAAGAAGCGCAACAAGAGTGGCTGGACCCGCCACGAACTGCTCAACCAGTACTTCGACACCCCGGCACGTGACCTGGCCCAGGCCAAGGTGGCCCTGCGCATCCGCCGCGACGGCGACGACATCATCCAGACCCTGAAGACCCGCGGGCACAGCGTGGCCGGCCTGTCCGAACGCAATGAATACGACTGGCCGCTGAGCAAAGCCAAGCTGGATGCCAAGAAGCTGACCGCCGACTGCTGGCCAGCAAGCTTGGCCGAACTGGACAAGAAGCAGCTGCAAGCCATCTTCAGCACCGACTTCGTCCGTGAAAAAGCCGAAATCGCCTGGGGCCGTGGCAAAGCCAAGGTGGTCATCGAGGCCGCCCTCGACCTCGGCAAAGTGGTCGCCGGCAAGCTCGAAGAAGAAATCTGCGAGCTGGAGCTGGAGTTGCGCGAAGGCGAACCTGCCGCCCTGCTGGAGCTGGCCGCCGAACTGGCTGCCGACCTGGCGCTGATGCCCTGCGATATCAGCAAGGCCGAGCGCGGTTATCGCCTGTTCGACGCCAACAGTTACAGCCTCAGCCTGCCGGCGCCGGCCATCGACGCCGAGCAACCGCTGGACGACGCCTTCGCAGCGCTGGCCTGGCATCTGCTGGGCAGCAGCCAGCGCCTGGCCGAGCAATACCGCTTCAATGGCCACTGGCGCCTGCTGGTCGACTGGGTCGCGCAACTCAGCGAACTGCGCGCCTTGCTCGGCAGCCTCGGCCAGGCCGCCCCGCGCAGCAGCAGCAGCGAGTTGCGCAGCCTGCTCGACGCCCTGCTCAACGAGTGGCGCCCACGGGTGCAGGCCGGCGTACTCGACGACAGCACCCGTCAGGCCGCCCCGGCGCAGTTCGCCGCAGAGCTGCAGGGCACCCGCTGGGGCCTGTTCTCGCTCAACCTGTCGCGCTGGTTGCTGGCCCGCGCCTGGACCGCCGGGCGCAACAACCGCGGTAACCGCCAGGGCGCCGCGGCACTGGGCAACTGGCTGCCGACCCTGCTGAAAGACGAAGGCACCGACCTGCAACTGAAGCGCTACCAGCAGCAGCCGGAAGACCTGGCCGAGCAGCTGCCGCGCCTGGAACGCCTGCTGACCTGGCTACACCTGGCGCGCAACGTGCTGGATGTGCCGGAAGTCGACCGTCTGTACGGTGAGCTGTGCAAGCTCAGCGAACTGGCCCAGCGCCCAATCAGCCCGGAGCTGCTGGATGAGCGCATGAGCCAGGCGCAAACTGTGCAAAGCCTCAAAGCCTGGAAAGTGCTGGTCAAGTAAGCTCACAGGCACTGCCGATGTGCCCGTGCCGTGGCCGGTTAAAACCCACCACGGCGCCGGCAAACGCGCTAAATTGACCGCCTGTCGTCACACCCCAAGGATGCTTTATGCCTGCGCACGCCTCGTCTGCTCCGGATCGCTTGCTGGATCTCAATGACCTGCTGCGTGAGCTGGTCAGCCAGGGCTACCTGACCCAGGCCACGGCCGAACAGTGCCTGACCATCCGCCGCAGCGCGGTCAACAACCAGCAGCACCCGCTGGAATTTATCGCCAGCCAGCAGTTGGACGACCTGCGCCATCCGGGTAAGAAGCTCGAACTGGAAAGCCTCACCGTCTGGCTCGCCGCCCTGGCCAACCAGCCGTACCTGCGCATCGACCCGCTGAAGATCGACGTCGCTGCGGTCACTCCGCTGATGTCCTACGCCTTCGCCCAACGGCATAAGATCCTCGCCGTGGCGGTGGATAAAGACGCTGTGACCATCGCCAGCGCCCAGCCTTTTGTGCACAAGTGGGAAAGCGACTTGATGCACGTGCTCAAGCGCCCGATCAAGCGCGTGGTGGCCAACCCCGGCGACATCCAGCGTTTCACCGTGGAGTTCTTCCGCCTGGCCAAGTCGGTCAGCGGCGCCAACAGCATCGACCAGAAGCTCGGCAATTTCGGCAACTTCGAGCAACTGCTCAAGCTCGGCGCCAGCGACCAGGAGCCAGACGCCAACGACTCGCACATCGTCAACATCGTCGACTGGCTGTTCCAGTACGCCTTCCAACAACGCGCCAGCGACATCCATATCGAGCCGCGGCGCGAACAGGGCAGCGTGCGTTTTCGCATCGACGGCGTGCTGCACACCGTCTACCAATTCCCGCCGCAAGTGACCATGGCCATCGTCAGCCGCCTGAAATCCCTGGGGCGGATGAACATCGCGGAAAAGCGCAAACCCCAGGACGGCCGGGTAAAGACCAAGACCCCGGACGGCGGCGAGGTGGAGCTGCGCCTGTCGACCCTGCCCACCGCCTTCGGCGAGAAGATGGTGATGCGTATCTTCGACCCGGAAGTACTGCTGAAAAGCTTCGACCAGCTCGGTTTCTCCCCGGATGACCTGCGCCGCTGGGAGTTTATGACCACCCAGCCCAACGGCATCATCCTGGTCACCGGCCCCACCGGCTCGGGCAAAACCACCACGCTGTACACCACCCTGAAAAAGCTGGCCACCAGCGAAGTCAACCTGTGCACCATCGAAGACCCGATCGAGATGGTCGAGCCGGCCTTCAACCAGATGCAGGTGCAGGCCAACATCGACCTGACCTTCGCCAGCGGCGTGCGCGCCCTGATGCGCCAGGACCCGGACATCATCATGGTCGGCGAAATCCGCGACCTGGAAACCGCCGAGATGGCCATCCAGGCGGCGCTTACTGGCCACCTGGTGCTCTCCACACTGCACACCAACGATGCGCCCAGCGCCATCACCCGCCTGCTGGAACTTGGCGTGCCGCACTACCTGCTCAAGGCCACCCTGCTCGGCGTGATGGCCCAGCGCCTGGTGCGTACCCTGTGCCCGCATTGCAAAGTGCCCCACGAGATTTCCGAGGACGACTGGCAGAGCCTGACCCGGCCCTGGAGTTCACCGGTGCCGACCGGCGCGCAAAAAGCCGTGGGCTGCCTGGAGTGCCGCGACACCGGTTACCGTGGCCGCGCCGGTGTGTATGAAATCATGCAGCTGAACGACAATATCAAGACCCTGATCACCGAGGGCACCGACCTCGTGGCCTTGCGCCGCCAGGCCTTCAAGGAAGGCATGCGCAGCCTGCGCCTGTCCGGCGCGCAGAAGGTCGCTGCCGGCCTGACCACCATTGAAGAAGTGCTGCGCGTCACGCCGCAGAGCGAGCAGAAATAGCCTGTTCCCGGCCCTGACCCACCAGGCATGGCCGTTGGCCAGCAGCAACGACTAGACTGGGGCTGCTGCCACCCGCAACCGCTGAGCCGATGACCATGCCGCGACACCTCGCCTCCTGCCTGTACCTGCTTCTGCTGTGCCTGCAACTGGGCCTGGCGCAGGGCGTCCGGGCCCAAGCTTTGCAGGTCGACGCCCTGCCCCTCGGCCCCGCCGGCCGGTACAGCCAGGTGCTGCAAGAGGCGGACGCCCCACTCACGGTCGAGCAGGCCATCAGTCGTTTTCAGCAGGGGTTTGGCCAGCCCGGCCACCAGCCGATTCTCAACTTTGGCATCGGCAGCCGCCCGACCTGGCTGCAGCTGCAGCTGTTCAACCCCAGCGCCGCGCCCATCCCGGTCCAGGTGGTCACGGGCACGACCTGGGTCGACCACCTGCAACTGTCCCTGGTGCAATCCGGTCAGCGCCTGGGGCAATGGCAATTGGGCGATGCCTTGCCCGGCGCCGCCGGCCTGATTCCCGGAATTGGCTATGTGGTGCCGGTACTGATTCCCAGCGGCCACAGCCAACTCTACTTGCGCGCGCAGAGCCCGGACCCGCTGGTGCTGCCGTTCGAAGTCATGGCCGAGTCGACCTTTCTCGCCCGTGATCGCGAGTACAAGTTCGTCTACGGCCTGATCTACGGCTTCCTGCTCTCGCTGATCGTCTACAACAGCATGCTGTTCATCGGCCTACGCGAGCGCAGCTACCTATACTACTCGATCTACCTGAGCCTGTTTGCCCTGCTCAATTTCGCCTATTCCGGGCATGGCTTTGCCTGGGTCTGGATGGACAACACGGGGCTGCAAAGCCACATCATCCTGATTGGCATGCTGCTGTTCGGCGCGGCGGGGCTGCTGTTCGCCAGCAGCTTCCTGGCGCTGGCCGAACACGCGCCCAAGGCCCTGCGCCTGCTCAAAGCCACGGCTGCCCTGAGTGTGATTGCCCTGGTCATCAGCCTGCTGCTGCACCAACCGGTGGCCGAGGCCCTGATTGCCTTCACCTTCGGCCTGATCTTCACCGTCAGCATGGCACTGCTGGGCTTGACCACCCTAAGGCAGCGCCAGGTGGCGGGGCGTTATTACCGGATCGCCACCCTGTGCGGCATGCTCGGCGCAGTGATTAGCACCCTGACCGTGTGGGGCGCCCTGCCCTTCACCGGCTGGAATTACGGCGCGGTGAAGATCGGCATCATCCTCCAGGCCACCCTGCTGGCGCTGGCGCTGAGCCTCAAGGTGCGCCAGCAGCAGGCAGAAAAACTGCTGGCCGAGCGCCTGGCCGAGTGCGATCCGCTGACCGCGCTGCTCAACCGCCGTGGCTTCAATCAGCAGGCCGCGCCGCTGTGGAGCACCAGCCTGCGCAATCAGCGGCCGTTGTCGCTGATCATGCTCGATCTCGATCACTTCAAGGGCCTCAACGACCAGTATGGCCACGACTTCGGCGACCAGGCCTTGCAGGCAGTGGCCAGCTTGCTGGCCGGCAGCTGCCGCGCCGGCGACCTGAGCGCACGCTGGGGCGGTGAAGAGTTTCTCCTGCTGCTGCCGGAAACCGCCCTTGGCGAAGCCCATGCCCTGGCCGAACGCCTGCGCCAGGCGATCCAAGCCATCGCCCTGCGCGCAGGTGAACAACCGGTCAACCTGAGCTGCAGTTGCGGCGTGGTCCAACGAACCGAGCAAGAGCAGCTCGAACACCTGATCAACCACGCCGATCGCCTCCTCTACGCCGCCAAACAGAGCGGGCGCAACCGGGTGGTGGCCGCCGACCCGGCGCAACCGGCCTGCACCTGATCCCGATCAAGCCTCCGGCCTGAGAGCCTATTAATGCCTGCTGCACGTCGGCCATACGGCGTTAAAAATGACCTCGGGATGCTCATTTACAGCCTGTAAACTCTGCTCCCTCGGTCATTTTTGCCTTGTCTGGCTCTAGCTCGCGAGACATTGAACAGGCTCTGAGGCGCCGCGCCAGCCTTGACCAGGCCCGCAGCCGCCGCGCACCCTAATGGCTATTAGCGTTCCTCCAGGTAGCCCGTCCCGATCATGAGCACTTCACCCGCTGCCCCGGCCGTGGCCGCCTCCCTGCAATTGCGCCGGGTGGCCATCGATACCTACCGCGAAAACGTCGCCTACCTGCACCGCGACTGCGCCGTGTACCGCGCCGAGGGCTTCCAGGCGCTGTCCAAGGTCGAGGTGCGCGCCAACGGCCGGCGGATCCTCGCCAGCCTCAACGTGGTGGATGACGACTGCATCGTCGGCGTCGATGAGCTGGGCCTGTCGGAAGACGCCTTTGCCCAGCTCGGCGTGGCCAACGGCCATCCGGCAAGCATCTCCCAGGCCGAGCCGGCCGGCTCGATTCCGGCCCTGCACCGCAAGATCGCCGGCGAGCGGCTGAACCGTGAAGACTTCCGCCGCATCGTGCGTGACATCGCCGAACACCGTTACTCGAAGATCGAGCTGACCGCCTTCGTGGTCGCCTGCAACCAGGGCGAACTGGACCGCGAGGAAGTGTATTTCCTCAGCGACGCCATGGCCGACGTCGGCCGCCGCCTCGATTGGCGTGAACAACCGGTGGTCGACAAGCACTGCATCGGCGGCATTCCCGGCAACCGCACCTCGATGCTGGTGGTGCCGATCGTCGCCGCCCACGGCATGCTCTGCCCCAAGACCTCCTCGCGCGCCATCACCTCGCCGGCCGGCACCGCCGACACCATGGAAGTGCTGGCCAACGTCGAGCTGCCCTTCGCCCGCCTGCAAGAGATTGTCCGCGAACACCGCGGCTGCCTGGCCTGGGGCGGCACCAGCGAACTGTCGCCGGCCGACGATGTGCTGATCTCGGTCGAACGGCCACTGTCGATCGACTCGCCGGGGCAGATGGTCGCCTCGATCCTGTCGAAGAAGATCGCCGCCGGCTCCACCCACCTGGTCCTGGATATCCCGGTCGGCCCCACCGCCAAGGTGCGCTCGATGCCCGAGGCGCAGAAGCTGCGCAAGCTGTTCGAGTTTGTCGCCGCGCGCATGGGCCTGGTCATCGACGTGATCATCAGCGACGGCCGCCAGCCGGTGGGCAGCGGCATCGGCCCGGTGCTGGAGGCGCGCGACGTGCTGCGCGTGCTGCAGAACGACCCGGATGCGCCCATCGACCTGCGCCAGAAGGCCTTGCGCCTGGCCGGGCGGATGCTCGAATTCGACCCCGATGTGCGCGGTGGCGACGGCTATGCCATCGCCCGCAATATCCTCGATTCCGGCCGCGCGCTGGCCAAGATGCAGGCGATTATCCGCGCCCAAGGCTGCAAGCCGTTCGACTACCGCCACCCACCGCTGGCACCGCTGAGTTTCGACATCAGCGCCGCCAGCGCGGGCGTGGTGACCGGCATCGACAACCTGCAACTGGCGCGTATCGCCGGCCTGGCCGGGGCGCCGAAGGTACAGGGCGCCGGCGTCGACCTGCTGCGCAAGCTGGGCGAGCCGGTACAACCCGGCACGCCGCTGTACCGCGTGTATGCGGCCTACCCGGCCGATCTGGAATTTGCCCGCCAGGCCTGCGCGCGTGCCGATGGTTTCAGCATCGGCAGCGCCGACAGCCTGGCCCCGTTATTTGTGGAGTGTTGATGGGTTCCTTGCTGCTGTATTTCACCGACGAACAGGCCCCGGCCCTGCGCCTGGCCGAGGCCCTGGGCCTGCCCGCCGCGGCCATCGAGCGGCACCGTTTCCCCGATGACGAGCTGCGCCTGCGCCTGCCGTTCGGCGCCGGCCAGGCCATACCACGCCAGGTGCTGCTGTACCGCAGCCTCGACCGCCCCAACGACAAACTGGTCGAGCTGCTGCTGGTGGCCGGCGAGGCCCGCGCCCTCGGCGTGCAACGCCTGCTGCTGGTGGCGCCCTACCTGGCCTATATGCGCCAGGACATCGCCTTCAACCCCGGCGAGGTGGTCAGCCAGACCATCGTCGGCGCCTTTATTGCCCAGCACTTCGAGGGGCTGGTCACCGTCGACCCGCACCTGCACCGCATCGAGCGCCTGCAGCAGGCGGTGCCGCTGGGTGAGGCGGCCATCGCCCTGTCCGGCGCGCCAATGCTCGCCCAGTTGATCGCCGAACAGCGCCAACAGCCGCTGCTGCTCGGCCCGGATGCTGAGTCGGCGCAGTGGATCGAGGCCGCCGCTGCAGCCTTCAACTTCGACCAGGGCGTGTGCCGCAAGGTGCGCAGCGGCGATCGGCACGTCAGCATCGAGCTGCCGGCGCTGGATTTTCGCGGCCGCCAGGTGGTGCTGCTGGATGATGTGGCCAGCTCCGGGCGTACCCTGGCCGGTGCCGCCAGCCAATTGCTGGCCGCTGGCGCCGCCTCGGTGGATGTCGCCGTGACCCACGCGCTGTTTGCCGGCGATGCCCTGGCGGTGATCAAGGCCGCCGGCGTCGGCGAGGTGTGGAGCACCGACTGCATCGCCCACCCGAGCAATGCCATCGCCATGGCGCCGCTGCTGGCCGCGGCCCTGCAACCGCTGCTCAGCGCCTGAGCCTCGCGGGTTTGCGCTGAGCGCCGGTTCTGGCCCATGCTGACTGACCCCCGTGCGGCAAACGCGCCCGCCGGCCCGCTAAAAAAGGAGTTTTTATGGAAATCGGCAGTGTCATGTTGCTCTTCGTCGGCCTCGCAGTGGCCATTCTGTTTATGGGCTTCAAGGTCGTGCCGCAGGGCTACGAATGGACGGTGGAGCGCTTTGGCCGCTACACCAACACCCTCAAGCCGGGCCTGAACATCATCGTGCCGGTGATGGACCGTATCGGCCGCAAGCTCAACGTGATGGAAAGCGTGCTGGATATTCCGCCGCAGGAAGTGATCACCGCCGACAACGCCACGGTGCAGATCGACGCCATCTGCTTCTTCCAGATCATCAACTCGGCCCAGGCCGCCTACGAGGTGAACAACCTCGAACACGCCATCCGCAACCTGGTGATGACCAATATCCGCACCGTGCTCGGCTCCATGGAACTGGATGCGATGCTCGGCCAGCGCGACGCGATCAACGAAAAACTGCTGAAGACCGTGGATGAAGCCACCGCGCCCTGGGGCATCAAGATCACCCGCATCGAGATCAAGGACATCAGCCCGCCCGCCGACCTGATGGCCGCCATGTCCGGGCAGATGAAAGCCGAACGCATCAAGCGCGCGCAGATCCTCGAAGCCGAGGGCCTGCGCGCCGCGGCGATCCTCACTGCCGAAGGCAAGAAGCAGGGGCAGATTCTCGAAGCCGAAGGCCAGCGCCAGGCCGCCTTCCTCGAAGCCGAAGCCCGCGAACGGGCGGCCCAAGCCGAAGCGGAAGCCACGCGCATGGTGTCGGAGGCGATTGCCGCCGGTAACGTGCAGGCGGTCAACTACTTCGTCGCGCAGAAGTACATCGACGCCCTCGGCAAGCTCGCCTCTGCCAACAACAGCAAGGTGATCTTGATGCCGCTGGAAGCCAGCCAGATGATCGGCTCGATCGGCGGCATCGGTGAAATCGTCAAAGCCACCTTCGGCGACAAAAAGGCCTAAGCGCTATGTGGGACTATTTGCAAAACCTGTCCTTCTGGGACTGGCTGGCCTTCGGCAGCGTGCTACTGATCCTCGAAGTGTTCGGCGTTGGCGGCTACCTGCTGTGGACCGGCCTGGCGGCGGCGATTGTCGGCGCCTTGCTGTACCTGTTCCCCGAGTTGCCCTGGGCCTGGCAGCTGTTGCTGTTCGGTTGCCTGTCGATCCTCACCGCGGTGTTCTGGTGGCGACGCCAGCGGGCGGCGGCCAAACCTTCGGACCAACCGGGGCTGAACCAGCGCGGCAGCGAGCTACAGGGCCGGCAGTTCGTGCTGCACGAAGCCATCGTCGGCGGCCGCGGCAAGATCAAGGCCGGCGACAGCCTGTGGCTGGTAACCGGCCCCGACCTGCCCGCCGGCACACCGATCAAAGTGGTCGGCCAGGATGGCGTACTGCTCAAGGTGCAGCAGGCCGACTGATCCGCCGCTGGCGCTAATCCAGCATCAGGATTAGCGCCAGCATCCCTCGACATTGGCACGTCTGTCCCACACTCTTATGCTTGGCAATTGCCCGATAACAAGACTAAGAGACAGGCCATGCAGCATGAGATCGTTGAACAGCTCCCGCTTCTGCAAGCCAACGGTACCCTGACCGAGCCCGGCTGGGCGCGCCATCCCCACTGGCAATACCAGCGCCAGGCCGTCGCCGCGAGCAGCTGGCGGATCAAGGAGTGGGACTACTACGCCGTGGTCTCCCCCGAGCAATTCGCCATCTGCCTGACCGCCAGTAACCTCGGCTATATCGGGCTTTATGCGATCTGCCTAGTCGATCTGGCGCTAGGTCGCAGCTGGCAAATCGACACCCTGCAGCCGCTGCCGCTGGGCCGCCACGCCTTCCCGGAAACGGCCGACAGTGGCGCCATCCAGTTCAGCAATGGGCAGCTGAGCCTGCAGATTGAGCGCATCGGCGGCGAACACCGCGTGCATTTCTCCAGCGCGCAGTTCCAGGGCCCCCATGGCCGCGGCATCGAAGGCGAGCTGACCTTACGCCTGCCCGCACAGCATGAGTCGATGAACATCGCCACCTCATGGGCCGAGCAGCGCAAAGCCTTCTACTACAACACCAAGCTCAACTGCCTGCAGGCCAGCGGCCAATTCCGCCAGGCCGGCAAGCATTACCACCTCAGTCCGGTGCGCGACCTCGGCGTGCTCGACTGGGGCCGTGGCGTGTGGACCTACAACAACACCTGGTACTGGGCCTCGGCGTCCGGCTATGTCGACGGCGAGCCCTTCGGCCTCAACCTCGGCTACGGCTTCAGCGACCGCAGCCCGGCCAGCGAGAACCTGCTGCTGTACCGCGGCGTGGCCCACAAGCTGGATCAGGTGGCGTTCCATTTCGACCGTAAGAACTGGCTCAAGCCCTGGCAGATGCGCAGCAACGATGGCCGTCTGCAGCTAGACTTCACCCCCTGTGTCGACCGCAACAGCAAACTCAACCTGCTGCTCCTGGCCTCCGAACAGCATCAGGTGTTCGGCCATTACCGCGGCCACGTCACCCTCGATAATGGCCAGGTCCTGCAACTCAATCATCTGCCCGGCTTTGCCGAAGAAGTGCGCAACCGCTGGTAAGCGGGGTGGATGCACGCTGCACAAACGACAAGGCCGCCCAGTGGGCGGCCTTGTCGTTTCTGCGGCTAACGCTTAGCGGTAGTCATCCACCGGAACACAGGCGCAGTGCAGGTTGCGGTCGCCGTAGACATTGTCGACGCGGTTCACCGTTGGCCAGTACTTGTGGTCACGGGTGTGCTGCGACGGGGTAACCGCCTCGGCGATGCTGTACGGCCGCTCCCAGACGCCGGTGACATCGGCCAGCGAATGCGGCGCGCCCTTGAGCGGGTTGCTCTCGGCTGGCCACTCGCCGGCTTCGACCTTGGCGATCTCGGCGCGGATGCTGAGCATGGCTTCGATAAAGCGATCCAGCTCATGCTTGGACTCGCTTTCGGTCGGCTCGATCATCAGCGTGCCCGGCACCGGGAACGACATGGTCGGGGCGTGGAAGCCGTAGTCCATCAGGCGCTTGGCCACGTCTTCTTCACTGATCCCGGTCTGTGCCTTGAGCGGGCGGATATCGATGATGCACTCGTGGGCCACCCGGCCATTACGGCCACTAAACAGCACCGGATAGGCAGCACTGAGTTTTTCTTTCAGGTAGTTGGCGTTGAGGATCGCCACTTCGGTGGCGTCGGCCAACTGCGGGCCCATCATGGCGATGTACATCCAGCTGATCGGCAGGATGCTCGCGCTGCCCCAGGGCGCAGCGCTGACCGCGCCGTTGCCGGGGTTCGGGCCGTCGATCTTGACCACCGGGTGATCGGCCACGAACGGCGCCAGATGCGCACGCACGCCGATCGGGCCCATGCCTGGGCCGCCACCGCCGTGAGGGATGCAGAAAGTCTTGTGCAGGTTCATGTGCGACACGTCGGCGCCGATATCGGCCGGACGGGTCAGGCCAACCTGGGCGTTGAGGTTGGCGCCATCCATGTACACCTGGCCGCCGTGGGCGTGGATGACTTCGCAGATTTCGCGAATGCCTTCCTCGTACACGCCGTGGGTCGACGGGTAGGTGGCCATCAGGCAGGACAGCTGGTCGCCAGCCTCGGCGGCTTTCTTCTTCAGGTCGTCGAGGTCGACGTTGCCCTGGGTGTCGCACTCGACGATCTGCACCCGCATGCTGGCCATCTGCGCCGACGCCGGGTTGGTGCCGTGGGCCGAGGCCGGGATCAAACAGATATTGCGGTGCGCATCACCACGGCTCTCGTGGTATTTGCGGATCGCCAGCAGGCCAGCGTATTCGCCCTGGGCACCCGAGTTGGGCTGCATGCAGATGGCGTCGAAACCGGTGACCGCGCGCAGCCAGGCATCCAGTTCGTCGATCATCAGCTTGTAGCCTTCGGCCTGTTCAGCTGGCACGAAGGGGTGCAGGTTGGCGAATTCCGGCCAGGTGATCGGGATCATCTCGCTGGTGGCGTTGAGCTTCATGGTGCAGGAGCCGAGCGGGATCATCGACTGGTTCAGGGCCAGGTCCTTGATCTCCAGCTGCTTGAGGTAACGCAGCATTTCGGTTTCGCTGTGGTGGGTGTTGAACACCGGGTGGGTCAGGTACGCCGAGGTACGCGCAAGCGTGGCCGGGATGCCCGAAGCAACGTCGGTAGCGTCCAAGGCGGCGACGTCGAGGCCGTGGTCTTCGCCGAGGAACAGGTCGAACAGATTGGCCACGGTGTCGGCGCTGCAAGTTTCATCCAGGCTGACACCCAGAGTCGTAGCGTCGATCACGCGCAGGTTGATGCACTGAACATGGGCGCGGGCGAGGATCGCTGCCTGCTGGTCAGCGACGTCGATGGTCAGGGTGTCGAAGAAGTGCGCATTGCGGCGCTTCAAGCCTTTCTGCTCAAGGCCAGTCGCCAGCAAGGCGGTCAGGCGCTGCACACGCTGGGCGATGTTCTTCAGGCCCGCCGGGCCGTGGTAGACCGCGTAGAAGCTGGCGATATTGGCCAGCAGCGCCTGGGCGGTGCAGATGTTGGAGTTGGCCTTCTCGCGGCGGATGTGCTGCTCGCGGGTTTGCAGGGCCATACGCAAGGCGGTGTTGCCACGGGCGTCTTTCGACACGCCGATGATGCGGCCCGGCATGGCGCGCTTGTACTCGTCGCGGCAGGCGAAGAAGGCGGCGTGCGGGCCGCCGTAGCCCATCGGTACGCCGAAGCGCTGGGCGCTGCCGAGCACGATGTCGGCACCCAACTCACCCGGCGGGGTCAGCAGCAGCAGGCTGAGCAGGTCGGCCGCCACGCACGCCAGGGCTTGCTGGGCGTGCAGTTGCTCGATCAGCGGGCGCAGGTCGCGGATCTCGCCGAAGCTGTCCGGGTACTGCAGCAAGGCACCAAACACCTGATGGCTGGCGAGGTTGTCGACGCTGTCGATGACCACGTCAAAGCCAAAGGCCTCGGCGCGGGTCTGCACCACCGAGATGGTTTGCGGATGGCAGTTCTGGTCAACGAAGAACAGGTTGCTCTTGCTCTTGGCTACGCGCTTGGCCATGGCCATCGCTTCGGCCGCGGCGGTGGCTTCGTCGAGCAACGAGGCGCTGGCCAAGTCCAGACCGGTGAGGTCGATGGTCAGTTGCTGGAAGTTGAGCAGCGCTTCCAGACGGCCCTGGGCAATTTCCGGCTGATAGGGGGTGTAGGCGGTGTACCAGCCCGGGCTCATCAGCACGTTGCGGACGATCACGGCCGGGGTCACGGTACCGTTGTAGCCCATGCCGATCAGGCTGGTCCACAGCTGGTTCTGCTCGGCATAACCACGCAGTTTGGCCAGGGCGGCTTCCTCGTCCAGCGCGGGCGGCAGGTCCAGCGGGCGATTCAGGCGAATCGCCGGCGGCACGGTCTGCTCGATCAGCTCGGCACGGCTGCTCAGGCCCAGGGCCTCAAGCATGGCTTGCTGCTCAGGCGTATCGGGGCCGAGGTGACGGCGCAAAAACGCAGCGGACTGCTGCAGTTGGGACAAGGACTGGGACATGTTCATGCTCTCAAAATGCACAAAGCCTCGAAGGACGAGGCTTTGTGGAATTAACCGGTAATCAGGCTTCGGCAGCGCAGGCAGCGGCATAACCGGCGGCGTCGAGCAGGGCGTCGACATCGGCAGCATTGCTCGGCTGCAGCTTGAAGAACCAGCTGGCGTACGGGTCGCTGTTGACCAGCTCAGGGCTGTCGGTCAGCACGTCGTTGACGGCCAACACGGTACCGGCGATCGGCGCGTAGATGTCCGAAGCGGCTTTCACCGACTCCACCACACCGGCTTCCTGGCCGGCAGCCAGTTCGGCACCGACTTCTGGCAGCTCAACGAAAACCACATCACCCAAGGCTTCCTGAGCGTGGTCGGAAATACCCACGGTGACCGAACCATCGGCTTCCAGGCGGGCCCATTCGTGGCTGGCGGCAAAACGCAGATCGGCGGGGATATTGCTCATGTGAAGCTCCTCAGTAACAGGGATGGGCAACGCAGTGCCCGAATAAAGTTAGCAGGTCAACGATGCTCGCCACCGCAGCGGCGAGCACCGACCGTCGATCAGATCAAAGCCTTGCCGTGGCGAACGAAGTTCGCCTGCACCACACGTACCGGGTACCACTTGCCGCGAATTTCCACCTCGGCGCGCTCGCCAGTGGCCGCCGGCACCCGCGCCAGGGCAATCGACTTACCGAGGGTGGGCGAGAAGCTGCCGCTGGTGATTTCGCCTTCACCGGCGCCTTCGACGCGCACCACCTGGTGAGCGCGCAGCACGCCGCGCTCTTCCAGCACCAGGCCGACCAGTTTGTCGGCCACGCCGGCGTCTTGCTGGGCCTGCAGGGCAGCACGGCCGACGAAGTCACGGCTGGCCGGCTCCCAGGCAATGGTCCAAGCCATGTTGGCGGCCAGGGGCGAAATGTCTTCGTTCATGTCCTGGCCGTAGAGGTTCATCCCGGCTTCCAGGCGCAGGGTGTCGCGCGCACCCAAGCCAATCGGGGCGATACCGGCGCCAACCAGCTCGGCCAGGAAGGCCGGGGCTTCGGCGGCAGGCAGCATGATTTCCAAGCCGTCTTCACCGGTGTAGCCAGTGCGCGCGATAAACCACTCGCCGTCGGGCAGACCCTGGAACGGCTTGAGGCCGTGGATCAGGGTGGCGCGGGCAGTGCTGACCAGTTCGGCCGTCTTGGCGCGGGCCTGGGGGCCTTGAATGGCGAGCATGGCCAGGTCGGCGCGCTCGTTGAGCACGACGTCAAAACCGGCGGTCTGCTTCTCCATCCAGGCGATGTCTTTGTCGCGGGTCGACGCATTGACCACCACGCGGTAGCCGTCGGCCGCCAGGTAAACAATCAGGTCGTCGATCACCCCGCCCTGCTCGTTGAGCATGCCGCTGTACAGGGCCTTGCCCAGCAGCTGCAGGCGCTCCACGTCGTTGGCCAGCAGATGCTGCAGGTAGGCCTTGGCCTGGGCGCCGCTGACATCCACCACGGTCATGTGCGACACGTCGAACACCCCGCAGTCACGGCGCACCTGATGGTGCTCCTCAACTTGCGAACCGTAATGCAGCGGCATGTCCCAGCCGCCGAAATCGACCATTTTGGCACCCAGAGCCAGGTGCTGATCGTAGAGGGGTGTGCGCTGTCCCATGGAGGACTCCTTGCGGGCGTGGCAACGCTGCGGGCGGCTCTGGCCTGGGCTTTGGCGCGCCTTTGGCGACACCGTGAAAGCCTCGGCAGAGCCAGTTTATTTCTCTGGGCCGCAGCAAATGGCGCGCATTGTAGCCGCTGAGTCGGCCACTGGACACCCGTCAGCCGGTGCCACGGGCCGAACGGCGGATCAGCACTATGACCGGCAGCAGGCCGACCAGCACCACACTCAAGGCCGGCAAGGCGGCGCGGGCCCATTCGCCCTCGCTGGTCATTTCGAAGATGCGCACCGCCAAGGTGTCCCAACCGAAGGGACGCATCAGCAGGGTGGCGGGCATTTCCTTGAGCACATCGACAAACACCAGCAAGGCCGCCGACAGCACGCCCGGCAGCAGCAACGGCAGGTACAGGCGCACAAACAAACCGGCGCCACCGACCCCGAGGCTGCGCGAGGCTTCCGGCAGGGACGGGCGGATACGTGCCAGGGCGCCTTCCAGCGGACCGTAGGCCACCGCCATAAAACGCACCAGATAGGCCAGCAGCAAAGCCGCCAGACTGCCCAGCAGCAACGGCTTGCCGGCGCCGCCGAGCAGGCTCGACAGCGGCATCACCAGGGTCTTGTCCAGGTAACTGAACGCCAGCATCAGCGCCACCGCCAGCACCGAACCCGGCAGGGCATAACCGAGATTGGCCACCGCCACCGCACTGCGCACCGTACGGGTCGGCGCCAGACGGCGGGCAAACACCAGCAGCAAGGCGACGACCACGGTCAGCAGGGCGGCCAGGCCACCGAGGTAGAGGCTGTGCAAGATCAGACCGATATAGCGCTCATCCAGGTCGAAACGACCGCGCTGCCAGACCCACACCAGTAACTGCAGCATCGGGATAACGAAGGCACAGGCAAACACCAGGCCGCACCAGCCGCTGGCCGCCAGCGCCTGCACGCCGCGCAGGTGATACAGCGCTTTGCCGCGCGGCCGCTCATTCATTGGTCGCGCGGCACCACGGGCGCGGCGCTCGCCATACACCAGCAAGGCCACCGCCAGCAGCAGCAAGCTGGCCAGCTGAGTGGCGCTGCCGAGGCTGTAGAAGCCGTACCAGGTCTTGTAAATGGCGGTGGTGAATGTGTCGAAGTTGAACACCGACACCGCGCCGAAATCCGCCAGAGTTTCCATCAACGCCAAGGCTAAGCCGGCACCAATGGCTGGCCGCGCCACCGGCAAGGCCACCCGCCAGAACGCCTGCCAAGGCGACTGACCGAGCACCCGCGCCGCTTCCAGCAAGCCGCGACCTTGGGCCTGAAAGGCCGCCCGGGCGAGCAGATAAACGTAGGGATAGAACACCAGCACCAGCACCACGATCACCCCGCCGGTGGAGCGCACCCGCGGCAGGCGCAGGCTGCTGTCCACATACTCGCGCAGCAGGCTCTGCAGCGGCCCGGCAAAATCCAGCAGGCCGACAAAGACGAACGCCAGCACATAGGCCGGGATCGCAAACGGCAGCATCAGCGCCCAATCCAGCCAGCGCCGGCCGGGGAATTCGCAGAGGCTGGTGAGCCAGGCCAGGCTCACCCCCAGCAGGGTCACGCCGACGCCGACGCCGAGCAGCAACGCCAGGGTATTGCCCAGCAGGCGCGGCATCTGGGTTTGCCACAGGTGCGCCCAGATCTCGCCATCCACCTCCTGCCAACTGAGCAGCAGCACGCTGAGTGGCAACAGCACCAGGCCGGCAATGGCAAAAACGATGGGGTACCAGCGACGCTGGGCAAGATGGGCCACGCAAACTCCTCGACAAACAGCAACCGC
>JAIERF010000079.1 GCA_019747075.1 Pseudomonadaceae bacterium | reverse complement strand
GAGCCTGGATTCTACCGGTGGCTGACTCTCTGCCTATCGTTTCAAACGTTGCACTTATTCTATGAATTCAGGGGCGGTTTCCGGCGGGAAGACGTCAAAGTTGCTGACAACCTTGTCCAGGCGGCGGTTCAAGTCTGGATTATTGCCCTGGCTATAGGTGTACCAGAGGGCGTAATGCACAGGGTTTGGCGGGATCTGGTGGCGCATCATGAGCGGCACAGCATGCTTGAGGAGGTCCGCGGCTTCGCGGGTTTCCTCAGGATACTGGGCTAAAAGAGAAGGTGCTTTGGGCTGTTGGCTCATGCTCGTCACTGAGGCGAAGGTCCGTAAGGTCCAAGCATAGAACAGCTCCTGTGCCGATGCCTAGTGAAAGCCCTAGATCGCAACGGCTGCCAGATATCAGCGCACCTGCGTGCTAGGGGGCTCTTCGGTTGACTTGCTAGCGCCCCAGTAGCGTATTCAGCCGTCATGGATAGGCGCTGTTGGCGTCATGGTCGTCGTCCGCGGCTCAGTGTGGTGTGTACCCGGTTTGTTGTTGCAGGGCGCGGTTGAACACCTCGACCCAGTGACTGCTGAACTGGCGCCCGGCCAGGCCGTTGATTTCCAGAATGGCGCGCATAAGCGGGCGCTTACTCAATGTCTGGTGGGCGCGTTCGTGGGTGCGTGCATCGAAGGTGTCGACGATGCCAAGGATCAGCGCGCCGGGGGCGATTTCGATCTCCGTCAGGGCCTTGGGGTAGCCAGAACCGTCAGCGTGCTCCTGGTGTTGCAGGATGATTTCTGCGGCAGCCGCCCATTTGGGCATGCGCCGCAGCAGCTCAAAGCCCTGGCGCGGGTGGGCCTGCATCTGCCGCCGTTCGTCACGGCTGAGATTCTGCTCTTTATGCAGCAGCTCCAGGGGCAGAAAAGCCATGCCCAGGTCGTGCAGGCACACGGCGGCGGCCAGTTGTGCTGGCTCGGTGGGCTTGCCTCCCAGCTCATTAATCGTCAGGGCCAGGCTCAGCAGGCGCTGGCCACGACCCTCCCAGTAATGGGAGCGACGTTCGCCGGCCTGCATCAATTCGGCAAAAAACAGCAGGTCGGCATCGGTGTCGATACCGTGTTGCGCCAGCAGGTGTTGAATCGGCGGGGCTTGCTGGGGCTTCGGTTGCTGCAGCTGGGTGCTGGGGTCGAGTTGCCGCAGCAGGGTGCGGCGCAGCTCGCTCTGTCGGGCGGGTGCGCCGCCCGCGAGGCTGTGCAGGGCCTCGCTGAGTTCGAGCATTTGCGTCGGATTGATGCGCGCTGCACCGCCGCCCAGTGCTTCGCGGATCAGTTCGCGCAGGTGATCGAGATTCAGCAGCAGGATGTCGCCGAGCAGGCTGTCGAAGTCTATCCGCCGCTCGCGCAAGGCGTCGAGCACGTCTTCCATGGCTTGCGGCAGTGGCATCAGGTGATTGAGGCCGACGTAACCCAGGTTGCCCTTGAGGGTATGCACGACGCGAAACAGTTCGCGCAAGCGCGGTTCATCGTCGGGGTAGTGCTCCAGCTCAATCAGCAGTTGCTCGCAGCGCGGAAACTGCTCGGCGGCATCCAGGCGGAAGTCTTCCAGCAGGTCGGTGGACAGGTCATCGGAACGGGGTATGGTCATGGCGACTCTCCGCAGGGCAGCAAACTAGCCCATTCAGTATAGAAGCCACGGAGAATGTGACAGGTCGCGCGGCTGCACAGCCTCGCTTAACCATATATAATCCCGCCCTTTGCCGCTGGGCGCGGGCTTGCGGCGGGTTTTTTCCGATTGCCGAGATGAGCTAATGCCGATTTACGATTACCAATGCGCTTCCTGCGGTCACCAAATGGAAGCCATTCAGAAGTTCAGCGATGCGCCGCTGGTCGACTGTCCGACCTGCAAGGCGCCCGAGTTGAAGAAGCTGTTGTCCATGCCTGGTTTTCGCCTGAAAGGCAGCGGCTGGTATGAGACCGACTTTAAAACCGGCGCGAAAAAGAACCTGGCTGGCGGCGACAAGTCCGAATAACCAGCACCCCTGAACCATCGAATTACGAGAAGCCAAGATCATGATGCGCAGCCACTATTGCGGCCAGTTGAACGAGACCCTGGACGGCCAGGAAGTCACCCTTTGCGGTTGGGTGCACCGTCGTCGTGACCACGGCGGGGTGATTTTCCTCGATATCCGTGACCGTGAAGGTCTGGCCCAGGTGGTGTTTGACCCGGATCGCGCGGCCACCTTCGCCGTCGCCGACCGCGTGCGCAGCGAATATGTGGTGAAGATCACCGGCAAGGTGCGCCTGCGTCCGGCCGGTGCCGGCAACGCCAACATGGCCTCCGGCGCCATCGAAGTGCTGGGCTACGACCTGGAAGTGTTGAACGAAGCCGAAACCCCGCCGTTCCCGCTTAACGAATACACCGACGTCGGCGAAGAAACCCGCCTGCGTTATCGCTTTATCGACCTGCGCCGCCCGGAAATGGCCGCCAAGTTGAAGCTGCGCTCGAGCATCACCAGCAGCATTCGTCGTTACCTCGACGACAACGGCTTCCTCGACGTGGAAACGCCGATCCTCACCCGCGCCACTCCAGAAGGTGCGCGTGACTACCTGGTGCCGAGCCGTACCCACGCCGGTAGCTTCTTCGCCTTGCCGCAGTCGCCACAGCTGTTCAAGCAGCTGTTGATGGTGGCCGGCTTCGACCGTTACTACCAGATCGCCAAGTGCTTCCGCGACGAAGACCTGCGTGCCGACCGTCAGCCGGAATTCACTCAGATCGACATCGAAACCAGCTTCCTCGACGAAGCCGACATCATGGCTATCACCGAGAAGATGATTCGCCAGCTGTTCAAAGAAGTCCTGGACGTTGAATTCGGCGAGTTGCCGCACATGACCCTGGCCGAAGCCATGCGTCGTTATGGTTCGGACAAACCGGACCTGCGCAACCCGCTGGAGCTGGTGGACGTTGAAGATCAGCTCAAGGATGTCGACTTTAAAGTCTTCGCCGGCCCGGCTAACGACCCTAAATGCCGTGTCACCGCCTTGCGTGTACCGGGCGGGGCGAGCATGCCGCGTAAACAGATCGATGATTACACCAAGTTCGTCGGTATCTACGGTGCCCGCGGCCTGGCTTACATTAAGGTCAACGAGCGCGCAGCTGGCGTTGAAGGTCTGCAGTCGCCGATCGTGAAAAACATCCCGCTGGACAACATCAATGTGATCCTTGATCGCGTCGGTGCGGTCGATGGCGACATCGTGTTCTTCGGTGCCGACAAGGCCAAGGTCGTTAGCGAAGCCCTGGGCGCGCTGCGGATCAAGCTCGGTCACGACCTCAATCTGCTGACCTGCGAATGGGCACCGCTGTGGGTTGTCGACTTCCCGATGTTCGAAGAGAACGACGACGGCAGCCTGACTGCCATGCACCACCCGTTTACCGCGCCAAGCTGCAGCCCGGCCGAGCTGGAGGCCAATCCGGCGGCCGCGCTGTCGCGTGCCTATGACATGGTGTTGAACGGTACTGAACTGGGTGGCGGTTCGATCCGTATCCACGACCGTGCCATGCAGCAGACGGTGTTCCGTGTGCTCGGCATCAGCGAAGACGAGCAGCAGGAGAAGTTCGGCTTCCTCCTCGATGCCCTGAAATTCGGCGCACCGCCCCACGGTGGTCTGGCTTTCGGTCTCGATCGTCTGGTAATGCTGATGACCGGTGCTCAGTCGATCCGTGAAGTGATTGCCTTCCCGAAAACCCAGAGCGCGGCCTGCGTGATGACTCAGGCTCCGGGTGAGGTGGATAACAAGGCGCTGCGCGAGCTGCACATTCGCCTGCGCGAGCAGCCGAAAGCTGAGTAAAGCGACAACAGAAGCCTGGTTTTCCAGGCTTCTTCGTTATGGGGTGGAGAGACTCGAACGCTCACACCCCGCTGCATCGATATCGAATTCGCAATAAACGGAGTGAGTGTTATGGCTGGTCATTCCAAGTGGGCCAACATCAAGCACCGCAAAGGGCGTCAAGACGCCAAGCGCGGCAAGATCTTCACCAAGCTGATCCGTGAGCTGACAGTCGCCGCCAAGGGCGGTGCGCTGGCGGCGGACAATCCGCGTCTGCGTCTGGCGGTGGACAAAGCCCTGACCGCCAACATGACCCGCGACACCATTGATCGCGCCATCGCCCGTGGCGCCGGTGCCGACGAAGCCGACAATATGGTCGAGCTCAGCTATGAAGGCTACGCGCCCAATGGTGTGGCGGTGTTCGTAGAAACCATGACCGACAACCGCAATCGCACGGCGGCCGCCGTACGCCATGCCTTCACCAAGTGTGGCGGCAACCTCGGTACTGATGGCTCGGTGGCCTACATGTTCGACCGCAAGGGGCAGCTCAGCTTTGCACCGGGCGTCAACGAAGAGGCGTTGATGGAGGCTGCGCTGGAAGCGGGTGCCGATGACGTGGAGATGGGCGAGGACGGCTCGGCCCTGGTGTCGACCAGCTTTGCCGACTTTCATGGCGTCAACGAGGCACTCAGCGCCGCAGGATTCAAGGCAGATGAGGCGGAAATCGCCATGATTCCATCTATCAGTGCGCCGATTACCGAACTGGACGTGGCGCAGAAGGTCCTCAAACTGATCGACATGCTCGAAGACCTCGACGATGTTCAGGACGTCTACCACAACGCCGAGATCGCCGACGAGCTGCTGGAGCAGCTGGACTGATCGTGCGGGGGGGGGAACACAACCGGAAGCTGCTGCAGGCGCTTCCGGTTTTTTTATGGCGACGGGTGACGCCGCCGGCGCGACTCCCTATACTCGCTGCTGGATAAATAAACAGTGTTGCTGACAGTGTGCGGCGCTACAGGCGGAAGACAGCATGACCCTGATTTTGGGTATCGACCCCGGTTCGCGCATCACCGGCTACGGCGTGGTCCGTGATCTTGGCCGTGGTTGCGAGTATGTCGCTTCGGGTTGTATTCGTACCGGCAGCGGACCTCTGCCGGAGCGCCTGCAAATCGTCTTTCGCGGTGTGCGGGAAGTGATCCAGAGCTACGAGCCGGTGACCATGGGGATCGAGCAGGTGTTTATGGCCAAGAATGCCGACTCCGCGCTCAAGCTGGGTCAGGCGCGCGGGGCAGCAATTGTTGCCGCTGCCGAGGCCGGGCTGGAAATCGCCGAGTACACCGCCACCCAGGTCAAGCAGGCGATTGCCGGCAGCGGCGGGGCGGCCAAAGAGCAGGTGCAGTTGATGGTCATGCACCTGCTGAAGCTCACTCAGAAGCCGCAGATCGATGCCTCCGACGCCCTCGCCATCGCCCTCTGTCATGCCCATACCCGGCAAACCCTGAGCGTGCATGGGCTAGTAGGTGCGCGCAGTCGCGGCGGCCGTTTGCGCCTGTAATTCAACTTGAGGAAGGTTTTGTGATCGGACGCTTGCGTGGCACCCTGGCGGAGAAACAACCGCCGCACCTGGTTATCGACGTCAACGGTGTCGGCTACGAGCTGGAAGTGCCGATGACGACCCTGTATCGCCTGCCTGCGGTGGGCGAGCCGTTGACCTTGCACACCCATCTGGTGGTCCGTGAAGACGCCCAGTTGCTGTATGGCTTTTATGAAAAGCGCGACCGCGAGCTGTTTCGTGAATTGATTCGTCTCAACGGGGTTGGGCCCAAGCTGGCGCTGGCGCTGATGTCCGGGCTTGAGGTTGATGAGCTGGTGCGCTGCGTGCAGGCTCAGGACACTTCGGCGCTGATGAAAGTGCCGGGTGTTGGCAAGAAGACCGCCGAGCGTCTGCTGGTGGAATTGAAGGATCGCTTCAAAGCCTGGGAAACCCTGCCGGGCATGTCGACCCTGGTGATTGAACCAAGCGCGGGCCCGGCAGTCTCAAGCGCGGAGAATGATGCTGTCAGTGCACTGATTTCCCTCGGTTATAAGCCGCAGGAAGCCAGTCGTGCGGTGGCTGGTATTAAGGAAGATGGCTTGTCCAGTGAAGACCTGATTCGTCGTGCATTGAAGGGAATGGGCTGAACGCATGGGCAACTGCCGCCGGATAATTCGTCATGATTGAAGCTGATCGCCTGATTACCGCCAATCCGCGTGAGCGTGATGAGCAGATCGACCGCGCCATTCGGCCGCTGAGCCTGGCCGACTACATTGGTCAGCCCAGTGTGCGTGAGCAGATGGAGCTGTTTATCCAGGCCGCACGCGGTCGTCAGGAAGCCCTCGATCACACCCTGATCTTTGGCCCGCCAGGGCTCGGCAAAACCACTCTGGCCAATATCATTGCCCAAGAAATGGGCGTGTCGATCAAGAGCACCTCAGGGCCGGTGTTGGAGCGTCCTGGCGATCTGGCGGCGATGCTGACCAATCTGGAAGCCGGTGATGTGCTGTTTATTGATGAAATCCATCGCCTGTCGCCGATTGTCGAGGAAATCCTTTATCCGGCCATGGAGGACTTTCAGCTCGACATCATGATCGGCGAAGGCCCGGCCGCACGCTCGATTAAGCTGGATCTGCCGCCGTTTACCCTGGTTGGTGCCACCACGCGCGCCGGCATGCTGACCAACCCGTTGCGCGACCGCTTTGGCATCGTCCAGCGTTTGGAGTTTTATAACGTCGACGACCTGGCGACCATCGTTGGCCGCTCTGCCGGCATTCTCGGCCTGCCGATTGAAGCGCTGGGCGCGTTCGAGATTGCCCGTCGCGCTCGCGGTACGCCGCGCATTGCCAATCGTCTGTTACGTCGGGTGCGCGACTTTGCCGAAGTGCGGGCCCAAGGCGAGATCAGTCAGGTGATTGCCGACCGCGCATTGAACCTGCTGGATGTCGATGAGCACGGCTTCGATCATCAGGACCGGCGCCTGTTGCTGACCATGATCGAGAAATTCGATGGCGGACCGGTGGGGATCGACAGCCTGGCGGCGGCGATCAGTGAGGAGCGAAACACCATTGAGGACGTTTTGGAGCCCTATTTGATCCAGCAGGGGTATATCATGCGAACCCCTCGTGGTCGGGTGGTGACGCGCCATGCCTATCTGCATTTTGGTCTGAACGTGCCCAAACGCATGAATGACCCGCTGCTAAGCGAATTATCCAGCGATGACGACCAATGACCGTCAATCAATTAGCGGAACCGATTGGCAAGCCGTGGAGTAAGCACTAGAGTATGCGCGCGCAAAATGAGGCTCAGCCGTTCGCCCATCGCTGTCGTGTGTATTACGAAGACACCGATGCCGGCGGTATCGTTTATTACGTCAATTACCTCAAGTTTATGGAGCGGGCTCGCACCGAGCGCCTGCGGACGTTGGGCTTTGCCCAGTCGCAGATGGCCGGTGAGGGCCTGTTGTTCGTTGTGCATTCTGCCGAGGCGCGTTACCACGCCCCGGCACGACTGGACGACGAGTTGCTGATCAGTGCCGATGTAAGTGAATTAAACCGTGCCAGCCTGCGTTTTCGTCAGCAGGTCAGGCGGGCAACGGACAATGCGCTGCTCTGTGAAGGGCAGTTCCTGGTGGCCTGTGTGGGCGCCGATAGTTTGAAACCCCGGGCGATTCCGGTGGCCTTGCGTACGGCGTTTGCCGGCCTCTGTCACCCCGATCAGCCCCGTGCAGGAGAGTAAGCGTGGAAGCCAACGCCGTTGACCACATGTCGATGTGGAGTCTGATCAGCAACGCCAGTGTGGTGGTGCAGCTGGTGATGTTGATTTTGGTGGCCGCCTCGGTCACTTCCTGGGTGATGATCTTCCAGCGCAGCACCATGCTGCGTGCCGCCAAACGGGCGCTGGATAACTTTGACGAGCGCTTCTGGTCGGGCATCGACCTGTCCAAGTTGTACCGTCAGGCCGGCAGCAACCCGGACCCGGATTCCGGCGTTGAGCAGATCTTCCGTGCTGGCTTCAAGGAATTCTCCCGTCTGCGTCAGCAGCCTGGTGTCGACCCAGGCGCGGTGATGGATGGCGTAGCCCGTGCCATGCGCGTGGCCATCTCCCGCGAAGAAGAGAAACTTGAGCAAAGCCTGCCGTTTCTCGCCACTGTCGGTTCCACCAGCCCGTATATCGGTCTGTTCGGCACCGTGTGGGGCATCATGAACTCATTCCGCGGTCTGGCTCAGGTGCAGCAAGCCACCCTGGCCACGGTAGCGCCAGGTATTGCCGAAGCCCTGATCGCCACGGCCATCGGCCTGTTTGCGGCCATCCCGGCCGTAATCGCCTACAACCGCTTTGCCGCCCGCGGCGAAATGATGATCGGCCGCTACTACACCTTTGCCGACGAGTTCCAAGCCATTCTGCACCGCAAGGTTCACACCAGCGATGAGTGAAGTCTCGGTTCTCTGCGGGGGTAAGTTTTAAGCCATGGCCAGAATTCGTCAGAAACGCAAACCCCACGCCGAAATGAACGTGGTGCCTTACATCGACGTGATGTTGGTGCTGCTGGTGATCTTCATGGTCACCGCGCCCATGCTCAATCAGGGCGTCAAGGTCGATCTGCCCAAGGTCTCCAGTGAGGCCTTGCCGCAGGACAACAACTCCCAGGTGCTGACCATTTCCATCAAGGCCGACAAGACCTACTACTGGAACATGGGTACTGAGGTGGATGTTGATACCGCCCAGGATCAGGCCATGACGCTTGAGCAGATGACCAAGGCAGTGACCGCGATCATCAATCAGAGTCGCAGCCAGGGTAAGCCGGTGCAGGTGTTTGTGCGTGCCGATAAATCGGTGGATTACGGCACCGTGATGGGCGCCATGGGCGGTCTACAGCAGGCTGACGTGGGTAACGTCGGGCTGATCACTGAGGCGCCTTGATGCACGGGCAGGCTGAACGCTCCTCCTCGGAAAGTTACTTCTGGCCAGTCATCTGGGCAGTGACTTTTCACGTCCTGATGTTTGCCATGCTGTTTGTCAGCTTTGCGATGACCCCTGAGCTGCCGCCGTCGCGGCCGATCGTGCAGGCAACCCTGTACCAGCTCAAGTCGCAAAGCCAGGCCACGGTCCAGACCAATCAGAAAATTGCCGGTGAGGCGAAGAAGACCAAAGCGCCCACTCACGAAACCGAGCAGTTGGAACAAAAAAAGAACGAGCAGGAAAAACTCGAAGTCGCCAAGGCGGCCGAGCAGAAGAAAGCCAGCGAAGTTAAAAAGGCCGCCGAAGCGAAGAAGGCCGACGAGGCCAAGAAGTCGGCTGAGCAGAAAAAGCTTGCCGATATAGCGCTGAAGAAAAAGGCCGAAGAAGAAAAGAAAAAGGCCGCGGCTGAAGAGCAGAAGAAAAAGAAAGCCGCCGAAGACGCCAAGAAGAAAAAAGCCGCGGAGGAGGCCAAAAAGCAAGCCACCGCCGACGCCAAGAAAAAAGCCACGGCCGAAGCGGCCAAGCGCAAGGCAGCAGAGGACAAAAAGGCCCAGGCCTTGGCCGAGTTGCTGTCTGACACGACCGATTACCAGCAGGCAGTGGCCGACACACAAGGTGACCAAGTGGCCGGTAGCCTGGATGATTTGATTGTTAAACTGGTCAGCGACAATTGGACCCGACCGCCTTCTGCCCGTAACGGTATGAGCGTAGAGGTACTGATTGAGATGCTGCCGGATGGCACCATTACCAATGCCAGCGTGGCCCGATCCAGTGGCGACTCGGCGTTTGACGGTTCGGCGGTTTCGGCGGTGCGCAAAGTAGGGCGCATCCCGGAAATGCAGCAATTGGACCGCGCCACTTTTGATCAGCTGTATCGCCAACGGCGTGCGGTCTTTAAACCGGAGGATTTAAGCCTGTGAATACCCTGATTCGTATTGCCTTGCTGGGCTTGGCCTTGCTGGCTGGCACCGTGCAGGCAGCAGATCCGCTGGTGATCTCGGGCGGTAACGACCGCGCGATCCCGATTGCTGTAGTGCCGTTTGGCTGGCAGGGCGGCACTGTGCTACCGCAAAACATGGCGGAAATCATCGGCAATGACATGCGCAACTCCGGCATCTTTGAACCGATTCCAGCGCAAAACATGATCAGCCTGCCAACCCAGGCCTCGGAAGTGATCTTCCGAGACTGGAAGGCCCTCGGTGCACAGTTCGTCATGGTGGGCAGCATTGTGCCGGCCGGCGGCCGTCTGCAAGTGCAGTTCGCGTTGTTCAACGTGGCCACCGAGCAGCAGGTGATGGCGGGTAATGTCAGCGGTGGCGTGGATCAGCTGCGTGACATGGCGCACTACATTGCCGACCAGGGCTTTGAAAAGCTCACCGGCATCCAGGGCGCTTTTTCCACCCGTTTGCTGTTTGTCACTGCTGAACGCTTCTCCGTGGACAGCACCCGTTACACCCTGCAGCGCGCTGACTATGACGGCGCGCGCGGCGTGACGCTGCTGCAATCGCGCGAGCCGATTCTGTCGCCAACCTTTGCTCCAGATGGCAAGCGCATCGCTTATGTGTCGTTCGAGCAGAAGCGTCCGCGCATCTTTGTTCAGTACGTAGACACCGGTCGCCGCGAGCAATTGACCAATTTTGAAGGCTTGAACGGTGCACCAGCCTGGTCGCCGGAAGGCAATCGTCTGGCGTTCGTGCTGTCCAAGGACGGCAACCCGGAAATCTACGTGATGGATCTGGGTTCGCGCCAAATGCGCCGGGTCACCAACCACTTTGGCATCGATACCGAACCGTTCTGGGGCAAGGATGGGCAAACCATCTACTTCACCTCTGACCGCGCCGGCAAGCCACAGATCTACAAAACCAACATCAGCAGCGGTTCGGTTGAGCGCGTGACCTTTATCGGTAACTACAACGCCAACCCGAAACTGTCCGCGGACGAGAAAACCCTGGTGATGGTCCATCGTCAGGACGGTTACTCGGTGTTCCGTGTAGCGGCCCAGGATTTGACCCGCGGTACGGTAAAAATCCTCACCCAGAGCAATCTGGACGAGTCGGCGACTATTGCCCCCAATGGCACCATGGTAACCTACGCGACTAGCTCTGCAGGCCGTGGTGTGCTGATGCTGGCCTCGATCAATGGGCGGGTGAAAATACCGCTGCCAATCGCCGCGCAAGGCGAGATTCGTGCGCCGTCCTGGTCTCCCTTTCTGAAGTGAAAAACCTGGCCATTTGGCCTAATAAACTACAACTCATTAGGAGTTAAACGATGGAAATGCTGAAATTTGGCAAACTGACTGCTCTGGCTTTGACTCTGGCCATCGCTGCTGGTTGCTCCTCTAAAGGCGGCGACAACGCTGGCGAAGGCGCTATCGATCCTAACGCTGGCTACAACGCCAACGGCAATGGTTCGGGCCTGGACAGCAGCATGGCTGACGAAGCCGCTCTGCGCGCTATCACCACTTTCTACTTCGCTTACGACAGCTCTGATCTGCTGCCGGAAGCCATGCGCGCCCTCGACGTGCACGCTAAAGACCTGAAAGCCGACGGTTCGCGCGTAGTTCTGCAAGGTCACACCGACCAGCGCGGCACCCGTGAGTACAACATGGCTCTGGGCGAGCGTCGTGGCATGGCCGTTCAGCGCTACCTGGTTCTGCAGGGCGTGTCGCCAGCTCAGCTGGAAGTGGTTTCCTACGGTAAAGAGCGTCTGGCCGCTACTGGCACTGACGAAGACAGCATGGCGCAAAACCGCCGTGTAAACCTGGTTAAGTAATTAGCCATGGGTAAGTGTCAGCGTGTTCTAGCCTTGATGGTTCTCGGTCTGCCGGTTGCGGCGTTGGCCGAGGTTCCGGTAGTGGACAGCAATGCCGCCTATGGCAGCAGTGGTTATCCACCCGCTGGCTATGGCACGTCTGGCGCCTATGCGGGAGGCGGGGCAACGGCCCCTGCCTCTGCGCAGAGTCAGCTGTTTATGCAGCTGCAGCAAATGCAGGAAGAGCTCAGTCAACTGCGCGGTATGGTTGAAGAGCAGCAGAACGAGATTCAACGTTTGAAGCAGGAAGGCCTCGAACGCTACCAGTCTCTCGATCAGCGTTTGTCAGGCGGTGCCACTGGCGCCCCGGCAACTCAGAATTCCCCTGCTGCTGGCGCGATCAACGCCAGCGGCACTCCCGCTACACAGCCAGCCACGGCCGCTGTGAGCAATCAGCCGGGTGATCCGGCGAAAGAAAAACTCTACTACGATGCCTCCTTTGAGCTGATCAAGGCTAAGGACTTCGACAAGGCCAGCCAGGCGTTTGAAGCCTTTCTGCGCAAATACCCGAACAGTCAGTACGCCGGCAATGCCCAGTACTGGTTGGGTGAAGTGAACTTGACTCAGGGCCGTCTGCAGGCTGCCGGTCAGGCCTTTGCCAAGGTCAGTCAGAACTATCCCAGCCATACCAAAGTGCCGGATTCGCTGTACAAACTCGCCGATGTCGAGCAGCGCCTGGGTAACAACGACAAGGCCAAGGGCATTCTGCAGCAAGTGATTGCGCAGTTCCCCAGCAGCTCTGCGGCGCAATTGGCACAGCGCGACCTGAAGCGACTCTAGTCAATCAGGCGGCCGCCACTGGCCGTTCGATCAAGAAAACCCGCGCCTGGCGCGGGTTTTTTATGTCTCATTCTCCCTGGTGGCCACCCTGCGGACCGTCGGGTGCTCAACGTTAAAAATGTCTCCTGGAATTTTTTCGGTTAAACTCTGCGCCCCCTAATTTGTCCTCTACGAGGCGCAACGGAGGCGGATGGCCTGTGTCGCTGTCACGCCCGTGGCCCATATGCAAGAAACCCTACGCATCACCGAAGTGTTCTATTCCCTGCAGGGTGAAACCCGCACCGCCGGTTTACCGACTGTGTTCGTTCGCCTGACAGGTTGCCCGCTGCGTTGCCAGTACTGCGATACCGCTTACGCCTTCAGTGGTGGTGAGTTGCAGTCGCTGGACAGCATCCTGGCTCAAGTGGCCAGCTACAAGCCGCGCTATGTCTGTGTCACCGGTGGCGAGCCGTTGGCCCAGCCGAATGCCATCAGCCTGCTCAAGCAGCTGTGTGACGCCGGCTATGAGGTTTCCCTGGAAACCAGCGGTGCCCTGGATATTTCCGCCGTCGACACCCGCGTCAGTCGCGTGGTGGACCTGAAAACCCCAGGCTCGGCCGAAGTTGGGCGTAACCGCTACGAGAACATCCAGCACCTCACAGCTAACGATCAGGTCAAGTTCGTCATTTGTTCGCGTGAGGACTACGACTGGGCGGTTTCCAAGCTGATCGAGTATCGCCTGGAGCAGCGTGCCGGAGAGGTGTTGATGTCGCCCAGCCATCATGAGCTGGATGCCCGCTCGTTGGCCGAGTGGATCATCGCCGACAATCTGCCGGTACGCCTGCAGATGCAGCTGCATAAAATCCTCTGGAACGACGCGCCGGGACATTGAAATGACGACCAAGAAAGCCCTGATTCTGCTCTCCGGCGGCCTCGACTCCGCCACTGTACTGGCCATGGCCAAGGCCGACGGCTACGCGTGCTACAGCATGAGTTTCGATTACGGCCAGCGCCATCGCTCCGAACTGCAGGCAGCCGAACGGGTCGCACGCCAGATGGGCGTAGTTGAGCACAAGGTGATTGGCCTGAACCTCAATGGCATTGGTGGTTCGGCCCTCACTGACACCTCCATTGCTGTGCCGGAAACCCTGGAGGCAGGCATTCCAGTGACTTACGTGCCGGCGCGCAATACGGTGTTCCTGGCCTTGGCTCTGGGATGGGCAGAAGTGCTCGGTGCTCGCGATATCTTTATCGGCGTGAATGCCGTGGATTACTCCGGCTACCCCGATTGCCGTCCAGAGTTTATTGCCGCGTTTGAAACCATGGCCAACCTGGCCACCAAGGCCGGTGTCGAGGGGCAAGGTTTTCGCATCCAGGCGCCATTGCAGATGATGAGCAAGGGCGAGATCGTTCAGGCGGGTCTGCGCCATGGCGTCGATTATGGCCTGACGGTGTCCTGCTACCAGGCTGACGATGACGGTCGAGCCTGCGGCAAGTGCGACAGTTGCCGCCTGCGCGCGGCCGGTTTTGCCGAGGCGGCGGTCGTCGATCCAACCCGGTACCGCTATAAAGCCAGCGTGGTGTTGATTTTATGAATTAAATCAGTATCATGCACAGCTGTCGGGTCGTTAGCTCAGTTGGTAGAGCAGTTGGCTTTTAACCAATTGGTCGTAGGTTCGAATCCCACACGACCCACCATATTTCCTTCTCTGGAAGGTGGCGAAAAGCCAGGATGTCCTTGTTAAGGTCTCCTGGCTTTTTTGTGTGCGTGAGTTTTATTCGGCAGCGTCGGTCATCGTCATGCCGGTTAACGGATTGAGCGCGGTCAGTCGTCCGGTCGAGGCTGGTTTGCAAAGCCATTTACGCTCAACTTAATATCCCGGCCTTTATGGTCGCCCGCGTTGAATGGCGCACGGTCAGATTTTTACAGGGGCAGAGCACATGTCGCAGATTTCCGAACGCCTGTTGGTGCAAGCCCACCTGGATGCCAAGCAGCCCACGCCGTTGACGGCTGAGCAGGAAGCGGCCTTGCGTGGCGAGATCGCCGCCGAGCTGAAGAAGCAGAACGCTGTGCTGGTGGCGCACTATTACTGCGATCCGGTGATCCAGGCGCTCGCCGAAGAAACCGGCGGTTGCGTCTCCGACTCCCTGGAAATGGCCCGTTTTGGCAGCCAAAGCTCGGCACAGACGGTGCTGGTGGCGGGCGTCAAGTTTATGGGCGAGACGGCGAAGATTCTCAACCCGGAAAAACGCATCCTGATGCCGACCCTTGAGGCGACCTGCTCGCTGGACCTTGGCTGCCCGGTGGATGAGTTTGCGGCGTTCTGCGATCAGCACCCCGAGCGCACCGTGGTCGTGTATGCCAACACCTCGGCGGCGGTCAAAGCCCGTGCCGACTGGGTGGTGACCTCCAGTTGCGCCCTGGAAATTGTCGAAAGCCTGATGGATAACGGCGAGAAAATCATTTGGGCCCCGGATAAGCACTTGGGGCGCTATATCCAAAAGCAAACCGGCGCGGACATGCTGCTGTGGGACGGTGCCTGCATCGTCCACGAAGAGTTCAAGGCCAAGCAGCTGCACGACATGAAGGCGCTGTACCCCGAGGCAGCCATCCTGGTGCACCCGGAGTCGCCGGAAGCGGTAATTGATCTGGCCGATGCGGTGGGCTCCACCAGCCAGCTGATCAAGGCGGCGCAAACCTTGCCGAATTCGACTTTTATCGTTGCCACCGATCGCGGCATTTTCTACAAGATGCAGCAGTTGTGCCCGGACAAGACCTTTATCGAGGCGCCGACGGCCGGCAATGGCGCGGCCTGCCGCAGTTGTGCCCATTGCCCGTGGATGGCGATGAACACCCTGGAGCGCACCCTGCAGTGCTTGCGCGAGGGCTCTAACGAGATTTTTGTTGATGCCGCCCTGGTGCCGCGAGCGGTGAAGCCGCTCAAGCGCATGCTCGACTTCACCCAGGCCGCGCGCTTGCAGCAGGCTGGCAACGCCTGAACCTGTTCACGCACAAAAAAACCGGCCTAGGCCGGTTTTTTTGTGCGCAGCGAGTGCAACGCTTTAGCGCAGCATCTGCTTGATCATCTCCTGTTCCTGGATAAACGCCTGTTGGCGGGCGTCGATACGCGAGGCCAGCTGGAAGTTGTTGCTGGCTCGGCGTTTGGCCAGGTCCAACTGCTGAATGGCCTGGTCGTAGTCGCCGACCAAGGCGAAATATTCGGCCCGCGCCTGGTGTAGGCCAATGATGTTGTTGGCCTGGCCGCGGGTCTCTGCGACCTGATACCAGATGTCCGGATCGTTGGGGCGGGTCTTGATCAGCTGGTCGAGCACCTTCTCCGCCTCGGATGAGCGGTTTTGCTTGAGCAGTAGGTCGACCAGGCTCTGGTTCAGCGGGTAGTCATTGGGGTACAGCTTGAGCAGGCGCTGCACCCGCTCCTGAGCCTCTTTGAGGCGATTGGCGGCAGTGTCCAGCTCAATCAGCGCCAGGTTGTAGATGACTTCGTTGGGCGCTTTCTGCAGCAAGGGTTGCAGGCTTTCGCGCGCTTGCTCCAGTTGACCGCTTTTCAGTTGGGCCAGCGCCAGGCCGTAACGGGCCACGTCGAGTTTCGGGTTTTCGTCGAGGATGCTGCGAAAACGCTTGGCCGCCATGCCTGGCGATTCTTCGTAGACCAGTTGCACGCGCATGCGCATCAGCTGGTAGCGCAGGCTGTCTTCAATGCCGCTGCCGGGGTATTGCTCGGCACGGTTGCGGGTGTCGGCGATCCGCGACTCGCTGACCGGGTGGCTAAGCAGGAATTCCGGTGGCTTGCGGTCGTAGCGGTACTGGCGCATCAGGCGTTCGAACATGCTCGGCATGGCGCGGGGGTCGTAGCCGGCTTTTTCCAGGTTGAGGATGCCGATGCGGTCGGCTTCCTGTTCGTTTTGCCGGGAGAAGCGCTGACGCTCCTGCATGGCCGCCGCCTGGGTCGAGACAATCGCGGCCATGCCAGCATCGCCGGCCCCGGCGGCGGCAGCAATGATGCCGCCGAGCAGGGCAGCCATCATGGGCAACTGCATACGCTGCTGAGCCTCGACGCCACGGGCGAAGTGGCGTTGCGACAAGTGCGCCAGTTCGTGGGCCATGACTGAGGCGTACTCGGCTTCGGTCTGGGCATACAGGAACAGGCCGCCGTTGACCCCGATGATGCCGCCGGGTGCGGCGAAGGCGTTCAGCTGCGCGCTGTCGATCAGCACGAACTCCAGCCGGCGGTCCTGCACCTGGCTGGTTTCTGCCAGCTTGTAGACGCTGTGCTCGACGAAGTTTTTCAGTTGCGGGTCGTCTAGCTGGCCGACCTGGCCGCGCAGCATGCTTAACCAGGCACGTCCCATCACGTGCTCTTGCATGGGCGAGACGATGGATGAGCTGGAGTCGCCGAGGGAAGGCAGGTCGCTGGCGATCACCGGGCTGGCCAGCAGGCAGGCCAGGGCGAGCAAAGAAGGGCGCAGAAAGTTCATGCACAGGGCTCTTGGCGGTAAAGGCAGCTACTGTAGCTGCCAGGCTGGGTGGCTGGCCAGGGCTGTACACCGCGGGTATCCTGCGGGCCTTGTTTGCGGAGGTAGAAATGACGGATGTGCAAGGTGAATGGCCGGCCGCTGACGCGGTGCTGGATACCTCTGGGCTGAATTGTCCGTTACCGCTGCTCAAGGCCAAGCTGGAGCTCAATCGCCTGCCCAGTGGTGCGGTGTTGCAGGTTACGGCCACTGATGCTGGCTCGCAGCGTGATTTCCGGGCATTTGCGCGCTTGGCGGGGCACGCCCTGGTGCATGAGGAAGAGGCCGGCGGGGTGTATCGCTACTGGCTGCGCAAGGCGTGACGCTCGCGCACTTGAATTAATAAAGGCCGCAATTGCGGCCTTTATTAATTCGGGTATTGAACTCAGCCCTTTTGCAGTGCCTGCGCGGCCGCCAGGGTGGCGTCGACATGGCCTGGCACCTTAACGCCGCGCCACTCCTGGCGCAGCACGCCCTCTCTGTCGATCAGGAAGGTGCTGCGGTCAACGCCGAGGTATTCCTTGCCGTAGAGCTTTTTCAGCTTGATCACATCAAACAGCTGGCATAGGGCCTCGTCGGCATCGCTGATCAGCTCGAAAGGGAAGGCCTGCTTGCACTTAAAGTTTTCATGGGACTTCAGGCTGTCGCGCGAAACGCCAAAGATCACCGTATTGGCGACCTGGAAGTCGGCATAACGGTCGCGAAAGCCCTGGCCTTCAGTGGTACAGCCTGGCGTGCTGTCTTTCGGGTAGAAATAAATCAGCACCTGTTGGCCGCGCAATGCTGCCAGGGAAACGCTCGTGCCACTGGTGGCCTGAGCTTGGAAGTCGGCAACCGGTTGATCAATGACAACAGCCACGGGTAGCTCCTTACGGGGTCTGTGGGCGCCAAGGTTCGATCAGCGCGTCCAGGTTGAGGGCGTCGGCGAAATCGAGGAACTGATCGCGCAGCCAGCTGATCTGTGTACCAGCCGGCAGGGTCACGGTCAGGGTGGCGTTGAGCATGGTGCCGCCGGTCTGCGGGGCCAGGTAGGTGTCGCAGGTGAGGTTTTCCAGCTCAACTTTATGGTCGGAGAAGAACTGGCACAGCTCATTGAGAATGTCAGGGCGGTACACCGAACTCACGTAAGCGACGTACGGCAGGGCCTGTGGACGGACTTCCTGGGCGGCGCTGCGGGTCTGGGTAATGATGAATTCATGCTTCTTGGCCAGGCCTGGCAGGGTTCCTTCCAAGCGTGCCAAGGCGTCCCAGCTGCCGGAAATTTGCAGCACCAGAGCGCTGTATTCACCGTGGCGGCTGAGGCGAGTGCTGATCACCGAGCAGCGGTTCTCATGGCTGGCACGGCACAGTACGTTGGTCAGCTCCATGGAGTTGGCGCCCAGGGCGCTGATGACAAGGAATTGTTCGCGGACTGTAGGGGTGGACATGCAGCATTCCTAAAGCAAAGAAGTGGTCGGGGCAGATGCGGGCCGACTAAAGTATGGAGGTTAGCGAAAAGCACGGCCTAGGGGAATGCTCGGCTGGGTTCTGTTGGCATTTACAGGTGCCGGTAAACGGCAACACAGCCGTGACCTTCGCTTGTACAAGGCAGGTGGCGCCAGTACCATTACGCCTCTCTTTTTGCGGCAGGAGCGGTGTGATGATTGCGGGCAGTATGGTGGCATTGGTCACGCCAATGGATGCACAGGGTGGTCTGGACTGGGACAGCCTGAGCAAACTGGTGGACTTCCACCTGCAAGAAGGCACCAACGCCATCGTTGCGGTCGGTACTACCGGCGAGTCGGCGACCCTTGAAGTCAGCGAGCACATTGAGGTCATCCGTCGTGTGGTTGACCAGGTCAATGGCCGTATCCCGGTGATTGCCGGCACCGGTGGCAACTCCACCCGTGAGTCGGTCGAGCTGACCCGCGCGGCCAAAGACGTTGGCGCCGACGCCTGTTTGCTGGTGACGCCGTACTACAACAAACCGACTCAGGAAGGCCTGTACCTGCACTTCCGGCACATTGCCGAGTCGGTCGCCATCCCGCAGATCCTCTACAACGTGCCCGGTCGTACCGTGTGCGACATGCTGCCCGAGACCGTTGAGCGCCTGTCCACCGTGCCGAACATCATCGGCATCAAGGAAGCCACTGGCGACCTGCAGCGCGCCCGCGAAGTGCTCGACCGCGTCAGCAAAGACTTCCTGGTTTATTCCGGCGACGATGCCACCGCCGTTGAGTTGATGCTGATGGGCGGCAAGGGCAACATATCGGTGACCGCCAACGTCGCCCCGCGCCTGATGAGCGAACTCTGCGCCGCCGCCATGCGTGGCGATGCCGAAACCGCCCGCGCGATCAACGATCGCCTGATGCCGCTGCACAAGTCGCTGTTTATCGAATCCAACCCTATTCCGGTGAAATGGGCCCTGCACGAGATGGGCATGATGCCGGACGGTATTCGTCTGCCTCTGACCTGGCTCAGCCCGCGCTGTCATGAACCGCTGCGTCAGGCCCTGCGCCAGACCGGCATATTGGTTTAATCGAGGAATTGTTCTTGTTTGAGGAATCGTTGCGCATGAAGCGACTGGCCGGACTCTCCGCACTTGCTCTGATTATTTCCAGCACCAGTGGTTGTGGCTGGCTCTGGGGCGAAGACGGCTACTTCCGTGATCGCGGCAATGATTACCTCGAGGCGCGCGAAACGGCGCCCATGCAGGTGCCTGCAGGCCTCAACGCCAAGCGTCTGGACCCCTTGCTGCCAATTCCTGGCACGGTCAGCAGCGCTCGCCCGGCCGCCGATGTCGAGTTCGAAGTGCCACGTCCGCCAGCTCTGAGTGCTGCAGTGGCCGAGGCCAGTGACTTCAGCTTGCAGAAGAGCGGTGCCTCGCGCTGGATCGTTGCCCAGCGTCCGCCTGCCGAAGTCTGGCCGGTGGCTCGTCAGTTTTTTGAAGACAACGGTTTCACCATCGCCGAAGAGCAACCGCAGATCGGCGAATTCAGCACCGCTTGGCAGTCCCTCGACACCGTCTCGGCGACCCTGGCTCGGCGCCTCAGCAGCCGCGTCGCGTTTGCTGAAAGCGCCGGGGAAACCCGTGTGCGTGTGCGTGTCGAGCCTGGCGTGCAGCGCAACACCAGTGAAGTGTTCATCCTCAGCGTCGAGCGTCCGGCCGGTAGCACTGCCGACGTCGCCTGGCCTGATGCCAGCAGCAACGCCGGCCTGGATGGTGCCTTGCTGGACGAAATGCTCGCCAACCTGTCGCGCAGTGCCGAGCAGGGCGGTTCCGTATCGCTGCTGGCAGGCAAGGGTTTCGATGCTCCGAGCCGTATCAGCATGATCGTCGACGGCAACGGCAACCCGATCCTCAACCTGGGCGCCGACTTTGATCGCTCCTGGTCGAGCGTTGGCCGGGCGTTGGACACCGCGCAAATTCACATCGATGACCTCAACCGCAGCCTGGGCGTCTACTACATCAACCTCGCCGCCAATGCCGGTACCGACAAGAAGCCAGGTGCCTTCGCCTGGGTACCGTTCTTCGGTGGCAAGGCCGATGCTGAAGAGATCGAAGCCAGCGCCGAGCGTTATCAGGTGCGCCTGACCAAGGCCGGCGACAGCATTCAGGTTTCCGTCGAGAAAGACGCCAACACCGTTGCGCCAGCCGATCTGGCCCGTGAAGTGCTGAGCCGCATTCAGGAAAACCTCGGTTAATAACTCCGGTTGAGCGCGCGGGTCGCGCTCAACCGGGCAGTTTTAATCACGTACAAGCAATGGGCGAAACCCTCGGGTTTCGCCTGTTTCGTTAGATGAAGATGGAAATACGCCATGACCACTCCCAGCTCCCTGAGCCTGAAGAAAATCTACTCCGGCAAAGTGCGCGACCTCTATGAGATCGACGCCAAACGCATGCTGATGGTGGCCACGGATCGCCTGTCGGCCTTCGACGTGATCCTTGCCGAGCCGATCCCGGAAAAGGGCAAGATCCTCACCGCCATTTCCAACTTCTGGTTCGACAAGCTGGCTGATTTGGTGCCTAACCATTTCACCGGCGACAAGGTCGAAGACGTAGTTCCGGCTGCCGAACTGCCGCTGGTGGAAGGCCGTGCCGTAGTCGCCAAACGCCTGCAGCCTGTTGCCGTAGAAGCCATCGTGCGTGGCTACATCGTTGGTTCCGGCTGGAAGGAGTACCAGAAGAGCGGCACCGTCTGCGGTATCCAGTTGCCGGCCGGTCTGAAAGAAGCGGCCAAGCTGCCTGCGCCGATCTTCACCCCGTCGACCAAGGCCGCCGTAGGCGATCACGACGAGAACATCTCCTTTGCCCAGTGCGAAGCCATCATTGGTGCCGAACTGGCCGCCAAGGTGCGTGACACCGCCATCGCCCTGTACAGCGCAGCGGTGGAGTACGCAGCGACCCGTGGCATCATCATCGCCGACACCAAGTTCGAGTTCGGCCTCGATGAAGACGGCACCCTGACCTTGATGGACGAAGCCTTGACCCCGGATTCCAGCCGTTTCTGGCCTGCCGACAGCTACGCCGAAGGCAGCAATCCGCCGAGCTTCGACAAGCAGTTCGTGCGTGACTGGCTGGAGTCCACCGGCTGGAACAAAGAGCCGCCAGCCCCGGCCGTACCGGCCGATGTCGCGCAGAAAACCGCCGACAAATACCGCGAAGCCCTGACCCGCCTGACCGCCTAAGACGTTCAGCGTGAGTCCCCCGCACAAAGGCAGCCACGGCTGCCTTTGTGCGTTTTACCCAATGCTCAAGCCAAACGGCCAAGCGCTTGAATTCAGACGAAAAGTCCTGCTTTGGGGTTTCACCTTAAGCATTTGAGCTGTTATCATGCGCGCCGCTGGAGAGATGCCGGAGTGGCCGAACGGGACGGATTCGAAATCCGTTGTACTGGCGACAGTACCTAGGGTTCAAATCCCTATCTCTCCGCCACACATAAAAGCCCCGTAATTCAATGAGTTACGGGGCTTTTTCTTGTCTTGTGGAAAGTAAAAAATCGCTTGGGGGCAAAATTGGGGGCAAATGGGGGCAAAACCCAGTCCTCCCAAACCGCTATACACCGCTCCAATCCTCCCCAAATCCCATCTTCTCAGACACCGCACTGCCCATCCGTTTGGTATCAGTCGGGATCAGCTTTGCATAGTGTTTCTTAATCATGGTTGTGTCGGCATGGCCGAGCTGCTTGGCCAGCCACTCCAGTTCGACGTGGCAGGACAAGGCCTGGCTCGCATAAGTATGGCGGCATTGGTTGATGCCCCGATGGTTCACCTTGGATTTGACCAGGTGCTCCTTGAACCATTCATCTAGGTGGTCAGGGTGCCATGCATTGCCCGTCGTCCAGTCCCTGAATAGGAAGGTGACGCACTCAGCTTCAGTGGTCAGGTTGTCGCGCTGGGTAACATCAATCTGTTGAGGCTTGCAGCTGGTAGTGTCCTCCAGGATGAGTTTCATCAACTCCGCTGCTGGCTTGATAAGCTCAACAAAGCGCTCACGCTTTTCTTCTTTCGGAATGCGGTAGATGCCGTCCACATAGGCGCGGCGTACATGGATCAGCCTGTTGTCGAGATCCACGTCCTCACGGGCCAGCGCCATCAGTTCAGAACGTGATAGGCCTGACCAGCAGTTCATCACTACCATGCGCGCCTCACGCAGCCTCTGAGGATCTGCATGCTGGATCCGTTTGATTTCATCGCGGGTGAATGGGTCTGCCAGGCTTTTGTATTTCACCTTGTGGTTGTGGATGTTCTTCATGTGATCGCTCGAAATCAGATCGTTTGATCTGGCGTCAGCCCAGACTCCCCGAGCCACGGTTAAGACGTCGTTAACCGTCTTGGGTGAAAGTCCCTTGGAGCCGTCCTCGGATTTCACCAGATGGTTACGAAATAGTCTGAGATCTTGAATCGTCACCTTGTTGATAGGCGTATCGCCAAAGTAGCGAATCACATGGCCTGCTTTGCACTTGTAATTGAGGTACGTGGTCGACGCCGTCCCGCTCTTTGCCACGCGCAGCCAGAGCATGACGCCCTCTTTCACCGTCAAGCAGTCAGTGGTCGGCGCGGAAGGCACCTCAACGGGTACAGCGATAGCTGGTTGGGCAGGAAGAGGACTTTGCGCCTGATCAACCTCCACGGCTTTAGTCACTTTGACGGAATCTGGAAATCGGCGCTTGTAGTCGAAAACGCCCCGTTTGATCTCGTCTACTACCAGCTCGCGAATGCTTTTGGCGTAGGCGATGGTTTTGTCATTGACTGGCATGTCGCGGATTACTTCACGCTCGCGATTGCCGTTGAGCGTGAAGTTGATACGGACTCTGCCGTTGTGGATCTCAACACCTTTGGGCATTTTCATGGTTACAGTGCTCCTGACATCCATTTCTCGATGGCTTCCCGGTTGTAGATGACGCGATTCGCCGGGTCTCGATCCCAATGCTTGCCCTCATGCCATTGGCCGCTTCCCCGGTACTTGCGAGCAGCCTCCGTGCTGATGCCAAAGATAGGGGCCAGCAGTTCTTGCCTGACCCATTTTGCGGGGACAATGGCGAACAGCTGCTTAATGCTTGGCTGTGGAATGGTGTCGTTGTTCATGGGTTGTTTCGCTGTCGCTGTCATTGCTTTTCCTCGTGGCTGCAAATAAAAATAGCAGATGCTGTTAGTGTGGGCAAAAAAAGGGTGCCACGGCTAAGCCATGGCACGACGCTGTCTGACAAGGCCCGTGACGGTACCTACGATCACTGTGCTCTCTTCTAGACGGTGCATCCTGTCGGGGTACTTTGGGTTAAAGATTTCTAGGTACTTTGCGCTTGGTGTAAGGCATAGACGCCCAAAATCAGTAATTCCTCTGGCGTTCCGAACCACCACATCATCGCTATTGTTGGGCGTGATTGTCGGATCCACCAGTATCAGGTCGCCTTCGAGGTAATTAGGCTCCATCTGATCGAAGCAGATCTTCATCCAAAAGGCTTGAGGGCTATGTTCAAAGGGGCTCAAGAACCAGCTTTCGGCTTGATGGTTCAGGTGGGTTTCGTTTGGTGTGCTCAGCGCTTCGTTCGCCCAGGAGATGATGGGCAATTTTCGCGGCTGGGGAGGGAGGGGTATGCCAGGCTGGGGCTCTGGGTCACCTTCGACAACTGGAGCCACTTTGGCGCTGCTGAACAGTCCCTTAAGGTACTCAGGGCCTGTGTCCTCCGCAGGCAAGACTCCCATATCCTTACGGAAAAAAGCTCCTTTCGCTTGTGCTAGGTTACCGCCATGTATCAGCCACTCGGGCGTGATATGCAGAGCGTTTGCCAGCTCAAGAATCTTCTTGGTGCCCTTGTTGCGCTCTGTTTCTAGGTTTCCGATGGTGGCTTGCGAAAGGCCTGACTTTGCGGCCAGTTGAGCCTGCGTAAGCTGGCGTTCTTCGCGTAGAAAAGTCAGGCGTTCAGCAAAGCTACCCAGCGATTTCTGTGCAGTGAGAACGATGCTTTCACCGCTGTCATTATGAGTACTTGACCCGCTGGTATCAGCAAAAGGAGCAGGGCCCTCTCCGTTGACAAGCCAGTCGACTGGCACCTTGAGTGCCTCCGCGAGCTCTATAGCATTATGGGAGCTCTTGGACGACCCGCTCTCCAGTAGCGCAATGCTTGACTGGGTAATGCCGACCAGCTTCGCAAGGTCGGTTTGGGTCAGTTTACGAGCCCTGCGTGCAGTGGCGATCCGACCACCGAGGGTGGTCGTGTCGAAGGCTTTCATCAGCTTCGTTCCTTGTTCAGTTGGCTTGATGCTACTCATCCTTAATAGCGCTGTCAATAAAAGCTATTGACAAGTGTAAAAAGGTTAATGGTATTTGCGTAAACAGCAAAAGCTGTTTTGTATGACTGTCCTGGAGTGGGATTGATGAAAAGACTGCATGTTGAGGGCCAGTGCCCGAAAGCTGGCAATGATGGGGTGTTGAAGTGCTTGTCTGTGACTGTGGTGGGTGTGGAGGTGCAGCATGGCTAAGGTAAGTCCAATGCAGTATCTCAAGGGACTCTGGGCTAGGATCGCCACCTGAATCTTTTTCGGCTAAGGAAACTGCATGGAACGCCTGTTTGCAAACCTGTCGCCAGAGGAGCTCTATGAGCACCTTCAATCACTGGACGATGATGAGAGAACCATCAGGGTTGTGGGAAATAGTGCATTACTGCCGTCACTCGGCGCAGTCTACAAACTGCTTCAGACCTCTCGCGAAGTGGTTTGGGATTCTATGCGGAGAGAGAGACCATCCTTGCCTGTCGCGAAGACGCTAGCTAAGGCATGGAACACTCCTGGCGTACATCTTGGGCGAAGCGCCTCAATTCGACTGTTAAGAGCAGGGCAGGACGCAGGCTTAGCGGAAGCCCTCTCTCATTTCGTGGGTTTGGATTACCTCTGGCCTCGTGCGAATGAATGGATAGGCTTGTTCGCCAGCGGCTTTTTCTCTCAGGACGTTTCCAAGCAATTTTGGGTCGGTTTCGTCCAAGAGGCGATGCGTCTCAACGCCGTAGAGCTGCATTCGGATTTGGGAAGGTTGCGGCAGTGGGGTGCCTATGCCAGATCGCCGACAGTCTTTCGCTTTGGCTGCCCTGCAATGCGGGACGTTCTGGTTGGACGCGTATCCGCTCTCTCTTCTAACGAGGAGGCGGAGCTCGATCCTATGCTCGACCGTGTGCATTTCTTTGATTCATTCGCCGTACTCATGCGCCTCCTGGCTTGGTGTGTTGCAGATTTAACAGTGGATCTTTGGGAACAGGTTGAACAGGACGGGATGGGCAATGATGTTCCGTTGCTGGAGCTGATACCTGTATTCGATGAGACCGCACAGGCCTGGAGCAATCCCATGCACTCTGCGCTTGATCGTCTGGCAAGGATGTCCGGTTGGCAGCAGGAGCAGAAATCGACAAGATTTTTGGGGCGGCTCTGGGGGCGTGAGGGTGGTGTGAATGGTGTTGAATCGCGCATCAGGCTGCTGCGCTACTGGGTGCTGCTGGATGCGGATTTCGGTGAACGTGACCGCTCATTTCGCTAACAACGTGACCGGTGGCTTCACCCGATTGCGCGGGGTTTA
>JAIERF010000361.1 GCA_019747075.1 Pseudomonadaceae bacterium | reverse complement strand
TGGCGGACAGGAGCAAGGAACGTAGAGTCTTATTCATATTATTTTCCTCTGGAATCAGGTTTCGCAGTGAGGGAACCGAGCGCATTACCCCGCCTGAATGCAGGGTTTATCGCGGTTGCGAAATTAGAATCCGCCCCGCCCGTGCATTTATCAAATGTATATTTGTTATCTAATACATAGCTGAGCGCTATGCGTGCGCACACAGCAAATCCCAGCAAAAACATGCACCGAGGCAGTGCTTAGGCAAGCATCCAAGGGGACACAATGGTGCAGTTTTGCGACAGCGCAGAGGCCGTTGGTGTTGGCGCGAGATCAGAAATGACCGACGGCGGTTGGAGCGGCGCATTGATTTAGGCGAGTTCAGCGCTGCCTGGGCGGACCCAGGGCAGCGCGAATATACAGCGAGGGTAAAGCGCTGGTGCTGAGCGCGCTTACTGCATCCACGGCGGCGGTGGCGGCTCGTCGTTGGGCGCGTCTTCGGCGTTCAGCAAGGCCACGCGGCGCGCTTCGTCGGCCAGGGCGGCCTTGATTTCACGCATCACCGCGTCGATATCGGCGGCATCGTCCGGCTCGTCAAATTCACCGGTCAGCGGGCTTTCCGGGGTCAGGTTACCTTCCTCGTAGAGCGCCCACATTTCCTTCGCGTACTTGGTAAAGCGCAACTCGGGAGCGAACTGACCGAAGTATTCGGCCATGTTGCGCACATCGCGCTCCAGCATATTGAAGGCGTGGTTATTGCCGGCAGCATCCACCGCTTGCGGCAGATCGATGATCACCGGGCCGTCAGGGCCGAGCAGCACGTTGAACTCAGACAAGTCACCGTGCACCAGGCCGGCACACAGCATCTTGACGATTTCCTGAATCATGAAGGCGTGGAACTCGCGCGCATCGTCCGGGTGCAGATCGACATCATTGAGACGCGGCGCCACTTCACCGTTGCCGTCGGTGACCAGCTCCATCAGCAGCACGCCTTCGAGGAAGTCATAAGGCGTCGGCACCCGCACCCCGGCGTTAGCCAGACGGAACAACGCCGCCACTTCGGCATTCTGCCAAGCGTCTTCCTGGCCCTTACGGCCGTACTTGGAGCCCTTGGCCATGGCGCGGGCGTCGCGGGTGTTACGCACCTTGCGGCCTTCCTGGTACTCGGCAGCCTGGCGGAAACCGCGCTTGTTGGCCTCTTTGTAAACCTTGGCACAGCGCAGCTCTTCACCGCAGCGCACCACGTACACGGCGGCTTCCTTACCACTCATCAGCGGGCGAATCACCTCGTCGACCAGACCATCTTCGACCAGCGGTTCAATACGTTTTGGGGTCTTCATCAGCTTTAACCGGGGCTCCTGCGTAACCACCTAATACTGCCGCACGTTATACGGCAAACTGCCCGCCGCGCCCAGCCGGCGCTGCACCTCGCCGGTCAGTAGTTTGAAAGTCAGATAGGCATTGGCAATGCCTTAGGCCACGGCCGACAATCCGGCCATCATCCCAAGGAGGACGCCGCCATGCTCGACCCCGAGCGCTGCTGGCAAGCACTGTGCGAACGCGATGCCAACTACGACGGGCGCTTCGTCTTTGCCGTGCGCAGCACCGGCATCTTTTGCCGCCCAAGTTGCCCGGCCCGGCGCCCTCTGCGCGCCAATGTGCAGTTTCATAGTGATGCGGCCAGTGCCGCGGCCGCCGGCTTCCGTCCGTGCAAACGCTGCACACCCCAAGGCGCCAGCCCCGCTGAACAGCTGGATGCGCTGGTCAGTGCTGCCTGTGAGCTGCTGGATAACGCCGAGCAGACACTGACGCTGACCGAGTTGGCCGCACGCATCGGTTTATCCGCCTCACACCTGAGCCGCGCCTTCAAGGCCCGCACCGGCCTGACGCCGCATGCCTGGGCCAATGCCCGCCGCCAGCAGCGCCTGCACGCCGCCCTGCCGGAGGCCACGTCCGTGCTCGCGGCCGCGTTGCAAGCCGGCTACCCCGACACCCGCGCGCTCTATCGCCAAGCAGGACCGCGTCCGGCTCGGCCACGACCGGCCGGAGAACCACTGCGCTACGGCATCAGCCCTTGCCCGCTGGGCTACTTGTTGCTGGCCGCCAGCGCCCATGGCGTGTGCGCCCTGCTGTTCGGTGACCAGCCCGCCGCGCTTGAAGCCGAGCTGCGCCAGCGCTTTGCCAGTGCCGAGCTGCAACGTGACGACCACGGTCTGGGCGATTGGCTAAGCGCGGTCCTGAGCCAGCTGCACGAACCGGCGCGCGCCGCCCATTTGCCCCTGGACCTGCGCGGCACGGCGTTCCAGCAACAGGTCTGGCAGGCGCTACAGACCATACCGCGCGGGCAAACCCGTCGTTACGGCGACTTGGCCGCACAACTGGCCACCCATCCGCGCGCCATCGCCAGGGCGTGTGCCAGCAATCCGCTGGGCCTGTTGGTGCCCTGTCATCGGGTGGTGGCCGCCGATGGCGGCCTGAGTGGCTATCGCTGGGGCGTGGCGCGCAAAGAAGCGCTGCTGGCCGCCGAAGCCCAGAGTGCCGCCACAACGCCCGAGGATTGAGCCGCGAACAATCGCCAGCCCTTGGATATTCGCGGCTGAAGCCGCCCTTACAAGAGCACGCGGCGCTGGAAAATCAGGCGCAAAAAAAAGGCGGCACCGCCAAAACGGGCCGCCTTAAATCACGGAGTAAGCGTCAGACGGCAAGGCCGCCTGGCAATTACCTCAGTTGGATGCCGACTCGATGATCGCCGTCACACCTTGACCGCCAGCGGCACAAATCGAAATCAAGCCACGGCCTTTTCCGGCCACCGAAATCAGCTTGGCCAGGTTGGCGACGATGCGCCCGCCAGTGGCGCCAAACGGGTGACCGGCCGCCAGGGAGCTGCCCTTGACGTTCATCTTGCTGCGGTCGATGGTCCCCAGCGCAGCGCTCAGGCCCAAGCGCGACTGGCAATAATCGGCGTCTTCCCAGGCCTTGAGGGTGCACAGCACCTGGGCGGCGAAGGCTTCATGGATCTCGTAGAAGTCAAAATCCTGCAACGTCAGGTTATTCCGCGCCAGCAAGCGCGGCACCGCGTACACCGGCGCCATCAGCAGACCTTCGTCGCCTTTGACGAAATCCACAGCCGCCGCCTCGCCATCCTTGAAGTAGGCCAGGATCGGCAAGCCACGGGCCTTGGCCCATTCCTCACTGGCCAACAGCACCACCGAAGCGCCGTCGGTCAGCGGTGTCGAGTTGGCGGCGGTCATGGTGCCGTGCGGGCCACGCTCGAAGCAGGGCTTGAGGCTGGCGAGCTTCTCCAGGCTGATTTCCGGGCGCAGGTTCTGGTCGCGGGTCAGGCCGTGGAAAGGGGTGAGCAGGTCGTCATGCCAGCCTTCAGCGTAGGAAGCGGCCAGTTTCTGATGACTGAGCACCGCCAGTTGATCTTGCTCGTCACGGGGGATGGCCCAGCGCTGCGCCATCAGCTCGCATGACTCACCCATCGACAGGCCGGTGCGTGGTTCACCATTGCGCGGGATCGACGGGGCCAGGTGGCGGGGGCGAATCTTCAGCAGGCTTTTGACCTTGTCGCCGGTGGTCTTGCCGCGGTTGGCCGCCAGGAGGATATGGCGCAGCTCTTCGTGCACGCCAATCGGTGCGTCCGAAGTGGTGTCGACGCCGCCGGCGATGCCGCTGTCGATCTGCCCGAGGGCGATCTTGTTGGCCACCAGAATCGCCGCCTCCAGCCCGGTGCCGCACGCCTGTTGCAAGTCATAGGCGGTGGTCTCGGGCGACAGGCGCGAGCCCAGCACGCACTCGCGGGCCAGGTTGAAGTCGCGGGAATGCTTGAGCACCGCGCCGGCAACGAAATCACCAATGCGCTCGCCGTGCAGGTTGAAGCGCTCCACCAAGCCATCCAGGGCGCTGGTGAGCATTTCCTGGTTGCTGGCGGTGGCATACACCGTATTGGAACGGGCGAAAGGAATACGGTTGCCGCCAACAATGGCGACCCGACGCAGCTGGGTCATGGAGAGTTCCTTTGAGAATGCACAGTAAGTCCCTGCAGCCTAGCGCCGTCAGCGGCCACGGCATTGGCCGGCATGCCGAAGCGGCAGTCTGCCACGGTCAATTGCGCAATCCACCGGGCTGGGTAAAGTGGCGGCACTTTTGATCCACCTGCTGGAGCCCGAGCATGTCCGACCGTTACTTAGCCTTCGCCAATTCCAACCTGGGTCGCCGCCTGGTCGGCGCCCTTGGTCTGCCGGCCCCGCTGCGCCTGGAACGCTGGCAAGCCGGACGCGTCCAGCCGGTAAACGGCGCGCTGCTGCTGGGTGGCACCGGCGCCCTCGCCACGGCGGCCAGCGCCTGCCTGAACAAACTCACCAGCGACAGCTACAGCGCCGCCGAAGGCGCCCTGGGTCTGCCACGCTGGACCGCCGAGCACGGCCCAAAACTCAAAGCGCTGATCTTTGATGCCAGCGACTTAACCTCGTTTGAACAACTGATTGAGTTGCGCAACTTCTTCCAGCCGGCCTTCAAGGGCCTGGGCAAATGCCCGCGGGTGGTGATCCTGGCGCGCGCGCCGGAGTCGTTGAAAGACCCGGTGGCCGCCAGCGTCCAGCGCTCGCTGGAAGGCTTCAGCCGCTCCCTGGGCAAGGAAATCCGCCGCGGCGGCAGCGTGCAGCTGATCTACGTCGGCAAGGGCGCGGAAGAGCAACTGGAAGGCGCCCTGCGCTTCTTCCTCTCGCCGAAAAGCGCCTACGTGTCTGGCCAAGTGCTGCGCCTGAGCCCCTGCGCGGCCCAGGTCAGTGACTGGAGCCGCCCACTGGCGGGCAAGATCGCTCTGGTCACTGGCGCCAGCCGTGGCATCGGTGCCGCCATCAGCGAAACCCTGGCCCGCGATGGCGCCAAGGTAGTGCTGCTGGACGTGCACCAGGCCAAAGACGCGCTTGATGCCCTGGCCGCGCGCCTCGGCGGCCAGGCCTTGGCGCTGGATATCTGCGCCGTGGATGCCGGTGCGCAACTGGTGGCAGCGCTGGGCGACGGCGTCGATATCGTCATCCACAACGCCGGCATTACCCGCGACAAAACCCTGAAGAACATGAGCGAAGCGCTCTGGGACTCGGTGATCAACGTCAACCTGCGCGCCCCGCAAGTGCTGACCCAGGCCCTGCTGGACGCCGGCAAACTGCACGACAACGGCCGCGTGGTGCTACTCGCCTCCATCAGCGGCATCGCCGGCAACATGGGCCAGAGCAACTATGCGGTGAGCAAAGCCGGTCTGATCGGCCTCGCCGCCGCCTGGGCGCCAGCCCTGGGCAAGCGCGGCATCACCCTCAACGCCATCGCCCCGGGCTTTATCGAAACCCAGATGACCGCGGCCATCCCCCTGGGCATTCGCGAGGCCGGCCGACGGATGAACTCCATGAGCCAGGGCGGTCAGCCCCAGGACGTCGCCGAAGCCGCCGCCTGGTTCGCTCAGCCCACCTCGGGCAGCGTTACCGGCCAGGTACTGCGCGTGTGTGGCCAGAGCTTGCTCGGGGCTTGATCCATCCCGCATAAAAAAGCCCGCCAACTGGCGGGCTTTTTTATTTCAGTTCGTAGGATGGGTTGAGCGCAGCGATACCCATCGGTCGCGCATTGATGGGTATCGCTGCGCTCCACACCATCCTACGGTCGGTTGCCGCCCTGCCGTTCGGCGTCGTCACGCCCACGGCGGCGGAACTCCACCGGGGTTTCGCCGACCCAGCGCTTGAAGGCGCGGTAGAAGGTGCTGGGTTCGGAGAAGCCGGTGCGTTCGACGATCACGTCGATGCGCTCGTCGCTGTTGAGCAGCAGGTCTTTGGCCAGGCGGCAGCGGTAGTCGGTGATCAGGTCGTTGAAGCGCACGCCGGCCACGGCCAGGCGTTCGCGCAGCCGGCGGGCCGGCATGTGCAGGCGCGCGGCCACCTGCTCCAGAGTGGCGCCGTTATCCACCAACAATTCGGCGATCAACTCGCGCACCTTGCGCACCAAATCCAGGCGCTCGACCTCGGCCAGTTGCCGGCGGGCCAGGGATTCGTGCATCTGCAGCAGTTCCGGGGCGGCGTGGCGCGAGGCCTTGGCCAGCACGGCGGCATCAAAAACCAGCGCATAGTGGGGCTGAGCGAAGCGCACCGGGCAGCCATAGACCTGCTCGTAGCGCGCCAGCGGCGCACCCTCTGAATGGATGAAGTGCACTTCGCGGGGTTTGAAGTCACCCTCGGTCAGGGCGCTGAACATACGAACCACCGCACCCGCGAGCATCTCCGGGAAGTGCCGGGGCACGTCGGCACTCATGCCCATGGTCAGGGTGGCAATCTCGCCCTGAACATCCAGCTTGGCGCTCAAGCTGTCAGAGAGCAGGCGCACGTAGCGCAGGGCATGACGCAGGCCATCACCGAAGGTTTCGCTGGAGAGAAACATGTATTCCAGCAGCAAGCCGTGGAACGCCGGCAGGTGCTGAGCCAGGTACAGGCCCACATGTTCTTCGCCGCACTCTGCGCTGGCGGCCTTCCAGAACAGCACTTGCGCCATGTGCGGGTAACGGCCGCTAGGCAATACGCCGGCCGGCATGCCCAGCCGCGCCAACACCCGATCGGGATCGGCACCACTGGCCCGCAGCGCGTCGAACGCCAGACGCATCAGCGCCACATCGTCGGTGAGATCACGCATAGATAAGAATTCTTGTTATGAATGAGGCGCGGCCATCTTAGGCAGCTCTAGCCTAAGGCTTCAAGGTCAGATGTGGCCGGCCCGTCGATTGACTGGCGCGCCGTTACGCCCGGCCCCACGGCCAATGCCCACGCTAACCAAGACGCTAAGCTGCGGGCCACTTCGCCCAAGGAATCCGCCTATGCCCACCGTCTGGCAGCACCTCGCCACGCCCCCGGCCCTGCCCGGCCTGTTTCTGCGTGCGGCCTTGCGCCGCGGCATTCGCGGCCAGCAATTGCCGAACCTGGGCTTGCGTGCCGAACTGAGTGTCGATCCCAAGCACCTGGCGCAGTATCGTCGGGTATGTGAGATAGCCAACAGCGCTTACCTGCCAGCAGCCTATCCGCACATTCTGGCCTTCCCACTGCAAATGCAATTGCTCACCGATGCGCGCTTCCCGCTGCCGCTGTTGGGCCTGGTGCATGTGGAAAACCGCGTGCGCGTACTGCGCCCGCTCGGCGGCCTGGGCCCCTTTACTGTCAGCGTCGAACTGGGACCGCTGCAGCCCCACAGCAAGGGCGGCGTGTTCAGCCTGATCACCCGCCTGGAAGACCAGTTGGGCCTGCTCTGGGAAGGCGAAAGCCGCATGCTCTGCCGTGGTCTGTCGGTGCCCGGCGTGGCGGTCAACCCAACGGCGCAAACACCACTGCCCCTCGCCGAGGTCGCGCAGTGGCGCGCACCGGCGGATATCGGCCGCCGTTATGCCCGCGCCTCAGGTGACTTCAATCCAATCCACCTGAGCGCCATCAGCGCCCGGCTGTTTGGTTTCCCTCGCGCCATTGCCCATGGCTTCTGGAACAAGGCGCGCACCCTGGCCGAACTGCAACAGCACCTGCCCGACGCGGGCTACGAACTGAGCGTGCGTTTCCAGCAGCCGCTGCTGCTGCCCGGCGCCGTCACCCTACAGGCCAGCGCCCCCGGCGCCAGCGGCCAACTCAGCCTGCAAGGCCGGGATGGCGCCGTACATATGAGCGGCCACTGGCAGCCACTGCCAGCCTGAAAACTTGCAGCGCAACGGCCAAGGCTTGAAGCTATGCGCTACTCAGGAGTAGCGCATGAACCTCAGCGAATTGACCCAACGCCTGCACACGATTCGCGACCAGAACGACTGGCAGCGTTTCCATAACCCGAAAAACCTGGCCATGGCTGCCAGCGTGGAAATGGCTGAACTGGTGGAAATCTTCCAGTGGCTGGAGCCCGCCGAGGCCCGCGTCCTCTCCGCCGCCCAGCGCGAACACGCGGGTCAGGAAGTGGCTGACATCCTCATGTACCTGACCCTACTGTGCAGTGAGTTGGGCATCGATATGGAGCAAGCCCTGGAGGCCAAGCTGGCCGACAACGAACGGCGGTTTGCCGTATGAGTTCCGCACCCGAGCAACCGAAACCCGACGACCGCCACTTCGACCAACTGGCCACCCGTTTTGCCGAAAAAATCTATGGCGGCGCCAAGGGCGCTATCCGCCTCGCCGTGTTGCAGGCTGACTTGACCGAAGCGCTGCCGTCACGGCCGTTGCGCGTATTGGATATCGGCGGCGGCCTCGGCCATATGGCCCTGTGGCTGGCCGAACAAGGCCATCAGGTGACCTTTACCGAGCCCGCCGCACCGATGCTTGAGGGCGCCCGCGAGCGCTTTGCCGCCGCAGGCCAGAACGCCACGTTTATCCAGGCGCCATGGCAGGAATTGCCGGGGCAATTGCAGGAGCCCTTCGACCTGGTGCTCTGCCACGCCGTGCTGGAATGGCTGGCCGAGCCCTACAGCATCTTCCCGGTATTGCGCCAGCTCACCACTGCCGAGGGCTGGCTGTCGCTGGCCTTCTACAACAAGGACGCGCTGATCTACCGCAACCTGCTCAAGGGGCATTTCCGCAAGTTGCGCGAGCACAGTTTTGCCGGCGAAAAGCAGAGCCTGACCCCGCAGCAGCCCCTCGACCCGCGCGAGCTGGCGACGCAACTTGCCGTGCACTGGACGGTCGAAAGCCAGAGCGGCGTGCGCGTGTTCCACGACTACATGCCGCGTGACTTCCAGGAGAAAACCGCCAGCAACAACCTGGCCGAGCTGATCGAAATGGAGCTGGCCTACCGCCGCCATCCGAGCTTTGCCGGTTTAGGCCGTTACCTGCACTGGATCTGCCGCCCCCTGCTAATGGAGAGATCATGATCTTGCGCCTCACCCTGCTCGCCGTGTGCTTGAGCCTGACGGCCTGCCAGGGACAAAGCCACAACCCCTACAGCCCGCAGTCCACACCGCTGCCACCGGCACCGGCGGCCGCTGCGCAGACCTTCGACCACAGCGCCTACCCGGCCGCGCCCCGCGACTACGGCCGTTACCGCAGCTGGGCCTGGCAAGATGGCCAACTGCCGGCCGGCGCCGGCTGGGCGGACCCGGCGCAGATCGCCGAGCTGCTCGCCAACAGCCTCGACCAGCACGGCCTGCGCCCGGCCCAGGGCGGCGCCAAGGCCGACCTGCTGGTGAGCAGCCAGATCCGCACCGAGCGCCGCCAGGTGGAAACCTACGATGACCGCGGCGCCTACTATGGCCACAGCCCGTACGGCAACACCTACGGGGTGGCCGGCAGCGTGCCGCTACGGCGCACCTACGAGGAGCACTACCTGATTGTGCAAGTGCGCCTGATCGAGGCCGCCAGCGGCGTCGAAGTGTGGAACAACAGCGCCGAGAACCGCAGCAACGATGATGACCAGGCCGCGCGTAACAAGGTGCTACGCCAGACCATCCAGGACGCCCTCAGCAACTACCCGCCCGCGCCGTGATGGGTTACGCCGCTGCGCGGCTAACCCATCCTACGATTGCAGGCCGCGTAGGATGGGTTGAGCGCAGCGATACCCATCAATAGTTCACGCCCATGATCAACGAAACGGCGGTTCGTCGAAGCTGCGCAGCTTGCGTGAATGCAGGGTGTTGAGCTGGCCGCGCAGCAGGTCGAGGGCCGCCAGGCCGATGGTCAGGTGCTGGCTGACCGCCCGCTCGTAGAAGGCCCCCGCGGAACCGGGCAACTTGATCTCGCTGTGCAGCGGTTTGTCCGACACGCACAGCAGGGTGCCGTAGGGCACCCGCAGGCGATAGCCCTGGGCGGCGATGGTGCCGCTTTCCATGTCTACCGCCACCGCACGGGCGAGGTTGATCAGCGGTCGCTCCTGGGCCCAGCGCAGTTCCCAGTTGCGGTCATCGTAGGTCAGCACGGTGCCGGTGCGCAGGCGCTTTTTCAGCGCCTCGCCGCGTTCGCCGGTGACGTTCGCCGCGGCTTCCTGCAACGCCTGCTGCACCTCGGCCAGGGCCGGGATGGGGATATTGGTCGGCAGCACCCGGTCGAGGATGCCGTCGCGACGCATATAGGCGTGGGCCAGCACGTAGTCGCCGATGGTCTGCGATTGGCGCAGGCCGCCGCAGTGGCCAATCATCAGCCAGCAGTGGGGGCGCAGCACGGCCAGGTGGTCGGTGATGTTCTTCGCATTGGAGGGGCCGACGCCGATATTCACCAGGGTCACGCCGTGGCCATCGCTGGCGATCAGGTGGTAGGCCGGCATCTGGTAGCGGTGCCAGACCACGCTGTCGATCACCGCCTGCATCACCTCCTCGTCCATGTCGCGCTCGACCATCACGTTGCCCGGCAGCACCATGCGCACATAGCGCGGGTCGCTGCGCAGTTGCTCAACACCGTGACGGATGAACTGGTCGACATAGCGGTGGTAGTTGGTCAGCAGAATCCACGGCTGCACATGCCGCCAGTCACTGCCGCTGTAGTGCTGCAGGCGCTTGAGGGAGAAATCCACCCGCGCCGCATCGAACAGCGCCAGCGGCATCGGATCGGCATCCTGCCAGTCATACAGACCGTCGGCCACGCCATCGGTGGCCGCCGACAGGTCGGTGCTGGGGAACACCCGCGCCAGTTCGGCGGCGGTCACCCCGGCGGCAGCCAGCTCTTCGCCGTGCTCGACCACGTAGGGATAGGGAATGTTCTGCTCGCTGAGGCCGACTTCCACGGTCACGGTGAAGTCGCTCATCAGCGGCCCGAGCTGGTCGAGCAGGTAGCCGCGAAAGGCGTCCGGATGAGTGACGGTGACACTGTAGGTGCCCGGGCTTTCCATCTTGGCGTAGGCGCGGGTGCTGCTCGGCACCTCGCCCTGACAGGCGTAGGTCAGGCGCAGCAAGGGGTAGCGAAACTCGCTGCGCTGGGCCTCGCTCGGCCGCTCGCGGGTTTTCAGGTAGTGCCTGAGGGCCTGGGTCAGGGCCGTGCAGGCCTGGGCGTGCAACGCGGCCAGGCGATCAACCGCCTCGGTGGGAGTGAGTACGGTGACGAATTCGGGATGATGCAGGGACATAAGCTGACTTCCGGCAGAGCGATGCAAACCATCTTGCCTGCCGAACGATGACAGCGATAGGGACGCGCGCCCCTATCGCTTAGCCGATCAATCCGGCTGCGGCGTGCTGCGCGCCAGCAAGGCGGCCACGTCGATGCCACGCGGCAAGGTGCCATACACGCGCCCACCGTGACCCAGGCGGCTGGCGATAAAGGCGTCGCTCACCGTGGCATTGCCGGCCTCCAGCAGCAGCTTGGCCTGCAAGGCGATGGCCACGTCCTCGGTCAGCTGACGGGCGCGGTACTGGATGTCGTCTTTATCAGCGAAGGCGTTTTTCAACTGGCCGATATGGGCGTGCAGACGGGCATCGCCATGGCCATCGCCGAGTTCGGCAAACAGCGCATCAAGCACCCCCGGCTCCTTGGACAAGGCGCGCAGCACGTCCAGGCATTGCACGTTGCCGGAGCCTTCCCAGGTGGAGTTGACCGGCGCCTCGCGGTACAGCCGCGGCAGGATGGTCTCTTCGACATAACCGGCGCCGCCCATGCACTCGGCGGCTTCGTTGATCATCGCCGGCGCGCGCTTGCAGATCCAATACTTGCCAATCGCCGTAACCAGGCGGGCGAACTTCTGCTCCTGCTCGTCATCCGCGCGGTCCAGGGCGTGGCCCATGCGCAGGGTCAGGGCCAGGGCCGCTTCGCTTTCCAGGGCCAGGTCAGCCAGCACATTTTGCATCAGCGGTTGCTCGGCCAGCAGCCGGCCGCTGACCTGACGGTGCGCGCAGTGGTGCGCGGCCTGGGTCAGGGCCTGACGCATCAGGCTGCTGGAGCCGACCATGCAGTCGAAGCGGGTCAGCGCCACCATCTCGATAATGGTCGGCACGCCGCGCCCCTCCTCACCGACCATCCAGGCCAGGGCACCACGGAACTCCACTTCGCTGGAGGCGTTGGCCCAGTTGCCCAGCTTGTTCTTCAGGCGCTGCACATAGAACTGGTTACGCGAGCCGTCCGGGCGATGGCGCGGCAGCAGGAAGCAGGTCAGGCCCTTGTCGGTGTAGGCCAGGGTTAGGAAGGCATCGCACATCGGCGCCGAGCAGAACCACTTGTGCCCGACCAGCTCGTAAGCCTGGCCCGGCCCGCCAGCGCCGAGGGCATGGGCGCGAGTGGTGTTGGCGCGCACATCGGTGCCGCCCTGTTTCTCGGTCATGGCCATGCCAATGGTGACACCAGCCTTGTGTTCCATCGGCACGTTGCGTGGGTCGTACTCGCTGGCGAGGATCTTCGGCAGCCAGATCTCGGCCACCTCAGGCTGCAGTTTGAGGGCCGGCACCGAGGCGAACGTCATGGTCAGCGGGCAGCCACTGGCGGCTTCGGCCTGGCTGTGCAGATAGGTCAGACCGGCGCGGGCGACATGGGCACCGGCACGCGGATCGGTCCAGGGCAGCGAGTGCAGGCCATGCTCGATGGCCGTGGCCATCAGTTGGTGATATGCCGGGTGGAACTCCACCAGATCGGCGCGGTTGCCGTAGCGATCATGGCTCTTGAACACCGGTTTGTTCTCATTGGCGAGAAAGCCCGCCGCCATCAGCGGCCCGCCGGCCAGGGCACCGTAGGCATCCAGCTTGTCGGCCGCCCAGCCAGCGCCGAAGCGCTGCACCCACTCCTGCAATGGCCGATCGAGGCGGTACAGGTTGGCGCCGTCGAGGGACGGCACCTGATTGAACACATCGTGGGTTTCGGCGTACTGATGCAGGCTCATGGGGCAGTCTCCAGGCGAGATTGAGGATCGAGGGTCGACAGGTCGGCGCCAACCGCGCGCAGACAGAAATGACTCAGGCCCAGGCTGACCGCCGCCAGTTGCTGCGGATCGGGCTGCGGGCTTTGCGCGGCCGGGGCCAGCGGCCCGACCAGGGCTTCGGCAATCGCACCGACCAGGCAGGCGGCGGTCAGGGCCGGCGGTTGCAGGGCAAACTGACCGGCGCTCATGCCTTCCAGCAACAGATCGCCAAACAGTTCGGCATAGGCCTGGCGGTAGATCAGGCGCTGCTCGTCGACCTGCGGCTCCACCGGCTCGGCAATCAAGGCATAGGCCAGCCGGCGGCTGTACCAGGCACGGGCGGCGAACTGCTGCACGCCAGCGGCCAGGCGCTGCGGCGCACTACCGGGCGCACTCAGGGTGGCGGCCAGGGCGTCGACTTCACGCTGGCTGGCGCGGGCAAACACCTCGGCGGCCAGTTCACCCTTGTTGCTGAAGTGGCGGTACAGGCTGCCGGTGGCAATGCCCACAGCATCAGCCAGGGCCTGCATGGTCAGGGCAGCAAAACCGCCGGCAATCACCCGCGCCAGGGCCTGGTCGAGGATGCGTTCACGCAGGGCCTGGTCACGGTCGATACGGGTGGCGGTGGCGCGGTAAGCCATGGTCTGAATCCTGATTCACAATAGCTGCAGTGAATCAGGATTCAGACCTTGCTTAAAGTGTCATTCCGGCCAATAGGGCCGTTGAAATGCCATTAATCTGCACGCCGGCACAACAGCCAGTCATGCAGCATGGCTTGCAGGCTGTCGAACTTCACCGGTTTGCTCAGGCAGTCACTCATGCCGGCCGCCAGGCAGCGCTCGCGCTCGCCGCTGGGGTTGTTGGCGGTAATCGCCAGGATCGGCAGGGTCGCCAGGCCGGGCAGCTGGCGCAGGGCCCGGCAGGTGGCAAAGCCGTCCATTTGCGGCATCTGGCAATCCATCAGCACGCCGTCCACCGGCGCCTGGCACACGGCCTCCAACGCCGCCGCACCACTGTCGACGCACCGCACCTGATAGCCGAGCTTGAGCAACATGCCGCGCAGCACCAACTGATTGCCAGGGTGGTCTTCCACCAGCAACAAACTGCACTCGCCCGGCTGCCGATACGCCTCGCCGCGCGGTCGCGCCGGAGCCGGAGCCGCCAGTGACGGCACGAGCTGACCCGGCAGGTCGAGGCTCAAGTCGAGCTGGAATTCGCTGCCGCGACCCAGCACCGAGCTGTGACTGAGGCGGCCACCGAGCAGGGCCAGCAGCTGCCGGCAGATCGCCAGGCCGATGCCCAGGCCGCCGTATTCGCGGGTCAGGGAGCCGTCCAGTTGCTGAAAGTGCTGATACAGCTGGTCATCACCGGCCGCCTGGAAGCCCACCCCGCTATCACTCACGCGGATCTGCAGCTGCACCTGCTGCTCGCTGCCGGCGCAGCCGTCCAGGTGCAGGCTGACGTGCCCGCTGGCGGTGAACTTGATGGCGTTGTCCAGCAGGTAACTGAGGCACTGACCGAGCTTGCCGGCATCGCCTTGCACGGTGTCGGGCAGGCGTGGGTCCAGCTCCAGGACAAAATCCAGGCCCTTCTCTGCGGCCCGCGCGGCGAAGCGCTGACGCAGGCTCGCCAGCAACCCCTGCAGGCTGAACGGCGCGCACTCGGCCTGCAGCTTGCCGGCCTGCAGCTCAGTGAGCATGAGGATGTCGTTGACCATCTGCAGCATGTCCCGCGCCGACACCGCCGCAATGCTCTGGTACTGGGCCTGTTCGGAGTCCAGCGGCAGGGTGTTCATCAGCTCCAGGGCACCGATCACGCCATTCATCGGGGTGCGCAGTTCATGGGTGATGGTGGCGAGAAACTCGTCCTTGAGGCGGTTACTGGTGGCCAGCTGGTCATTCAGGGCGCTGAGCTTGGCGCTGGCGTCCTGAAGGATTTGCTCACGCTCCTCCTTCATCACGTTGATCCGATCCGCCAGGGCCAGGGACAGCAGCGCCACCTCCATGGCCGCGCCGATCTGGCTGGCATGCAGGGTGATAAACATGCTCGGCAAAACGCCCATGGACATCAGGGTATACACCAGGGCGCCGAGCAGGAACGCACTCCAGGCCAGGAGGAAATAACGCGCCTGGCGCAGGCCGCGCCACCAGGCCATGACCCCGGCGGAGAAGCACAGCACGGTGAACAGCAGCGCCAGGTAGGGCGCCAGATGCAGTGGCAAGGCGTAACCGATGCTCAGGGTCAGGCCGATCAAGGCCAGCCCACAGACCATCAGCAGCTTCAGCGCCCGGTCCATCCAGCGGCTGAAATCGGCGGTGTGCAGGAAGGTGCGCACGAACTGTGCACCGAAGGTGGCCGTGGCTCCGAGTAGAAATGGCGGCGCGGCATTGCCCCAGGTCGGGCTGTCGGGCCACAGGAACTGGGTGCCGACCCCGTTGGCTGAGGCCTGATACAGACCGATCGCGGCGATATAGAAGATGTAATAGAAGTAACTGGCGTCGCGCACGCTGAGGTAGATAAACAGGTTGTACAGCAGCATCACCAGCATCACGCCGTAGATGATGCCCAGCAGGTAGGTGTGGCGCGGCATTTCTTCCAGGTAGGCCGTGGGGGCCCAGAGGGTCAGCGGCGCCTGCAGCGAACCTTCGGTCTGCAGGCGCAAGTACAGGCGCTGCGGCTTGCCGGGCTGCAACTGCAACTCGAACAGGTAGGTGCTCTGCTTGATCTGCCGCTGGCTGAAGGGCCAGGCATCGCCACTGCGACTGACCAGGGTAAAGCCGCCCCGGCCGTCCTCCTGATAGAGATCGACATGATCCAGCGGCGGATAGGCCAGTTCCAGCAACCAGGTCTGCTGGCCACGGGCCGTTTGCGGCTGGTAGTCGAGGTCCAGGCGCAGCCAGTAGGCCGAGTCGGTGTAGCCGACGTTGAGCACCGGCTTATGGTGCGCATGGAAGCTGCCGGCCAGGACCGGCGAGCTGACATCGGCAATGCTGGCCGTGCCGCGCAGGTCTTCGAACACGGCCAGCGATGGCCCCAGGGGTAACTGCCGGGTGTGCTCGTCAAAGCTCAGGGCCATGGCGCTGAACGGCAAGCAGGCCAGCAGCCAGACCAGCAACCAATGCCTGAGCGTCACCGGCCGACGCACGGCGCTGCGCAGTCCGTTCATGGCGTGGCCCGGCACAGCAGCCAGTCGTGCAACAGCACCTGCAGGGCCTCGAACTTCACCGGTTTGCCCAGGTAGTCACTCATGCCGGCCGCCAGGCAACGTTCGCGGTCGCCGCTATGGCTGTGGGCGGTAATCGCCAGCACCGGCAGCTCGCTGCACGCGGACAACTGGCGCAGGGCACGGCAGGTGGCAAAGCCATCCATCACCGGCATCTGGCAGTCCAGCAGCACGGCATCGACGCGCTCCGCGCGCAGCAGGTCGAGGGCCTGGGCGCCATTGTCGGCGGTGCGCACGCGGTAACCGAGCTTGAGCAACATGCCGCGCAGGACCAACTGGTTGATCGCGTTGTCTTCCACCACCAGCACCGTGCACTGCTCCGGTAGGCGCAGCAGCGGGCCGCTGGGGCGCTGCAACGCCTGGGCCTGCTGCGGGCCCTGCTCCGGCAAGCCCAGTTCGATGGCCAACTGGAAGCAACTGCCCTGCCCCGGCTGCGACTGCTGGCTGAGCTGACCGCCGAGCAACGCCACCAGTTGCCGGCAGATCGCCAAGCCCACACCCAAGCCGCCATGCTCGCGGGTCAGCGAGCCATCCAGCTGCTGAAAATGCTGAAACATCGGTTGCGCGGCACTGGCGCTGAAGCCGACGCCACTGTCGAGCACGGCGAAACACAGCGGCAAGCCGTTGCCCTGCACGCCGTTGCGCGCCACCCGCAGGGTGACATTGCCCTGCTGAGTGAACTTGATGGCGTTATCGAGCAGATAGCCGAGGCACTGGCCGAGCTTGCCGGCATCGCCTTCGAGGGTATCGGGCAGGCTCTCATCCAGTTCCAGGTTGAAGCGCAGGCCTTTTTCCACCGCCCGCGGCCCATGCTGCACGCGCAGGCTGTCGAGCAGGCCGCGCAGGCTGAACGCCGCACAGCGCGGATAGAGCTTGCCGGCCTGCAACTCGGTGAGGGCGAGAATGTCGTTGACCATGCGCATCATGTCGCGGGCCGAACTGCTGGCGGTCTTCTGGTACTGGCCCAGCTCGGCATCCATCGGCAGGGTCTGCATCAACTCCAGCGAGCCGATCACGCCATTCATCGGCGTGCGCAATTCATGGGTAACGGTGGCGAGGAATTCATCCTTCAAACGGTTGCTGTTGGCCAGTTCGCGGTTCAAGACTTCCAGGTCCTGCCCGGCGCGCTCAAGGATGCGCTCGCGCTCCGCCTTCATCGCATTGATCCGGTCCGCCAGGGCCAGCGACAGCAAGCCGACCTCCAGGGCCGAGCCGATCTGGCTGGCGTACATGGTGAGGAACATGTTGGGCAGGTAACCCAGCACCATCAGGGTGTTGATGATGCCGCCAAGCAGGAACGCGCTCCAGGCAAAGATAAAGTAACGTGCCACCCGCAAGCCGCGGCGCCAGGCCAGAATCCCGACGCAAAAAATCAGCACGGTGAACAACAGCGCCAACACCGTGGCCAGCCGCAAGGCCAGGCCATAGCTGGCGACCAGCGCCAGCAGCATCACCAGCAGGCCGGCGCCCATCAGCAGCAACAGCAACCGATCGGCCCAGGGACTGTGTTCGCGGGTGAGCAGAAAGCTGCGGGCAAACTGACAGCCAAACAGGCCCGAGGCGCCGATCAGAAACGGCGTTGCCGCATTGGCCCACCAGGGGTTGTCGGGCCAGAAATACTCGATGCCGGCGCCGTTGACCGACACCTGATAGAAGCCAAACGAGGCGATATAGAGGATGTAATACAGGTAGCTGGGGTCGCGCACGCTGAGGTAGATAAACAGGTTGTACACCAGCATCACCAGCAGCACGCCGTAGATGATGCCCAGCACATAGATGCGCGCCGGCTGCTCTTCCAGGTAGGCCACCGGCGACCACAGCGACACCGGCACCTGCACCGAACCCTGGCTTTGCACCCGCAGGTACAGGCGCTGCGGCTGGTTGGGCTGCAGGTTCAGCTCGAACAGGTAATTGTTCTGCGCCACCTGGCGGCTGGTAAACGGCAACACATCACCGGTGCGCTGGGCCAGCTGGAAGCGGCCCTGACTATCCGGCAGGTAGAGATCGAGGCGATCCAGTGGCGGGTAGGCCACCTCCAGCAGCCACGGCTGCTGACCTTGCAGGGCCTGCGGACGGTAATTCAGGTCCAGACGCAGCCAGAACACCGAGCGCGAATAGCCGGCGTTGAGCACCGCATGCGCATGCCGGCGAAAGTTATCCGCCAGCGCTGGCGAGGTAACTTCGGCGATAGTGGTATCGCCGCGCACATCCTCGAACACCTGCAGCTCGGCGCCCAAGGGCAGCTGCCGGGTGAACTCATCGAAATCGACCGCTGTCGCCAGCGCGGGCGCGAGACAGAGGAGCCAGAACAGAACAGAACGCATAAAGCCCCACGCACAAATGGCAACAACATCCGTCGTAGCGAGATCGCGCCACGAACCATAGATGGCCAAAAGCCTGCACTTTAGCACAGCCGTTCCACGCGCCAGAATGCTCGATACAGACAAGCACAGACTTGGCAGCCAGGCATCGACAACCTGCCCGCAGCGCTGCGAAAAGGCGGATTAACAGGCCGCTGGAAATGTAGCGAGCAACGGCCAGGCTAAGCGAAATCGCCCGCAACGTAGCGAAGCGCAGTAACAGCCATAGGCTGGCCCGAAGGGCGAGCGTAGCGAGTCAAAGCGCAGTGTACGAGTTGTACATGAGCATTTTGCGGGCGATTTCAACGCCGCATGGCCGAGCGCAGTAGTTTTCCAACGGCCTGCTAGTGATAAGCTCGCGCACCATGACGACTTATACCTCCCGCCCCGTTGTTCTCTGCCTCTCGGGTCACGATCCGAGTGGCGGTGCCGGCCTGCAGGCCGATATCGAAGCCTTGCAGGCGCAAGGCTGCCATGCCGCCCCAACCGTGACCGCACTGACGGTGCAAGACACCGCCAACGTGGTCAGTTTCCGCGTACTCGACCGCGACTGGGTGCTCGCCCAGGCCCGCACGGTGATCGCCGACCTGCCGATTGCCGCCATCAAGCTGGGCATGCTCGGCTCGGTGGAAATGGTCGATACGGTGATTGACATCATCCAGTCGCTGCCCGGCATCCCGGTGGTCTGCGACCCAGTGCTGCGCGCCGGTGGTGGTGGCGCCTTGGGCCAGGACGATGTCGGCTATGCCCTGCGCGAACGTTTGCTGCCACTGGCCACGATCGCCACCCCCAACCTGCCGGAAGCACGCCTGCTGGCCGACCTGCCCGAGGGCAGCGCCGATGAATGCGCAGCCATTTTGCTGCCCTACTGCCGCCATCTGTTGATTACCGGCGGCCATGGTGACGAAAGCGCCATCCACAACCGTCTGTATAGCCGCAATGCCAGCCCGCAAACTTCCACCTGCGTGCGCTTGCCGGGCAGCTATCACGGCTCCGGCTGCACCTTGGCCAGCGCCCTGGCCGGTCGCCTGGCCCAGGGCGAAGCCCTGCACAGCGCAGTGCAAACGGCGCTGGATTACACCTGGCGCACCCTGCGCGACGCCGAACAACTGGGCCACGGCCAGTACGTGCCGCGCCGCTTGCCGCTGGACCTGGCTTAACTAATACGACGATGAACCTGTGCCGATAAACCACCTGCGCGGCCTCTACGCCATCACCGACAGCCAGTTGCTGGCTGACGGCAAGCTGCTGCCCTATGTCGAGGCAGCCTTGCAGGGCGGCGCACGCCTGCTGCAATACCGCGACAAGTCGGGCGATGCGGCGCGGCGCCTGGATGAGGCGCACGCCCTGCAGGAGCTCTGCACGCGCTATGGCGCCAGCCTGATCATCAATGACGATGTTGAGCTGGCAGCGCGCCTGGGCGTTGGCCTGCACCTCGGCCAGGGCGACGGCTCGCTACCGGCCGCCCGCGCCCTGCTCGGCCCGCAAGCAATCATCGGCGCCACCTGCCACGCCAGCCTCGACCTGGCCGCCCAAGCCACCAACGATGGCGCCAGTTACCTGGCCTTCGGCCGTTTCTTCAATTCGCAGACCAAACCCGGTGCGCCGGCCGCCAACGTCGAACTGCTCGACCACGCCCGCGCCCGCTTCGCGCTACCCCTGACCGCCATTGGCGGCGTCAGTCTGGACAACGCCCCGGCGCTGATCGCCCGCGGCGCCAGCCTGATCGCCGTGATCCACGCCCTGTTTGCCGCTGAAAGCGCCGCCGCGGTGCAAACCCGCGCCCGCGCGTTTAGCGACCTGTTCAATTCCAATTAGCCCTGCCCGCTTCGAGAGGCCCTGCCCATGTCCCGTTCCGAAAACTTGTTTGCCAACGCCCAAGAACACATCCCCGGCGGCGTTAACTCGCCAGTACGCGCGTTCAAAAGCGTCGGCGGCACGCCACTGTTTATCAAAAGTGCCGAAGGCGCCTACATCGTCGACGAAGACGACAAGCGCTATGTCGACTACGTCGGTTCCTGGGGGCCGATGATCCTTGGCCACAGCCACCCCGAGGTGCTCGACGCGGTGCGTAGCCAGCTGCAGTACGGCCTGTCGTTCGGTGCGCCGACCGCCATGGAAGTGGAAATGGCCGACCTGGTCTGCAGCCTGGTGCCGTCCATGGACATGGTGCGCATGGTCAGCTCCGGCACCGAAGCGACCATGAGTGCCATTCGCCTGGCACGTGGCTATACCGGTCGCGACAACATCCTCAAGTTCGAAGGCTGCTACCACGGCCACTCCGACAGCCTGCTGGTGAAAGCCGGCTCCGGCCTGCTGACCCAGGGCGTACCGAGCTCAGCCGGCGTGCCGGCGGACTTCGCCAAACACACCCTGACCAGCGCCTTCAACGACTTGGCGGCCGTCACCAGCCTGCTCGCCGAAGTCGGCCAGAGCGTCGCCTGCATCATTGTCGAGCCAGTGGCCGGCAACATGAACTGCGTGCCGCCGGCACCGGGCTTTCTTGAAGGCCTGCGCGCACTCTGCGACCAGCACGGCATCGTGCTGATCTTCGACGAAGTGATGACCGGCTTTCGCGTCGCCCTCGGTGGCGCCCAGGCCCATTACGGCGTGACCCCGGACCTGTCGACCTTCGGCAAGATCATCGGCGGCGGCATGCCGGTGGGCTGCTTCGGCGGCAAGCGCGAAATCATGCAGCAGATCGCCCCGCTCGGCCCGGTCTACCAGGCCGGCACCCTATCGGGTAACCCGCTGGCCATGGCCGCCGGCCTGACCACCCTGAAGCTGATCAGCCGCCCTGGCTTCCACGCCGAACTGAGTGACTACACCAGCCGCTTGCTGCAAGGCCTGCAGGAACGTGCCGATGCCGCGGGCATCCCGTTCGTCACCACCCAGGCCGGCGGCATGTTCGGTCTGTACTTCAGTGGCGCGGATGACATCGTCACCTTCGACGATGTGATGGCCAGCGATGTGGAACGCTTCAAGCGCTTCTTCCACCTGATGCTGGATGCCGGCGTGTACCTGGCACCGAGCGCCTTCGAGGCCGGCTTCACCTCCATTGCCCATGGCGATGCCGAGCTGGCGCTGACCCTGGATGCCGCCGAAAAGGCCTTTGCTGCCATGCAGAACGACTGAAACCTGCTGCCAGCCGCCGCCCCGTCGCAATGCCGGGGCGCGCTCAGCAGAAAAGCCGGCAAAGCCTTTGTGCCAAGGCCCCGGCTTATTTCATAATGGCGGGGCTGGCGCGCTGCGCTGGCCAGGCTGGATGCCTGTTCTGCTTCCCGAGGCTCGCTGATTTCCATGAACCGCACCGGCCGCAGCCTGACCATGGGTTGCCTGTTGCTTCTTTTGCCCCTGCTGGCCAGTGCCGCGGGCAACTCCCTGTTGGTCCCCAGTAGCGGTCGCTGCGCCCTCAACAGCCTGCCCGAAGACCTGCCCCAAGCCCTGTCCACCTGCCAGCAAGCCGCCACCAGCGGTGATGTGCAGGCGCAGTTCGAGCTCGGCAGCTTCTATTACGACAACGAACTCAGCGAACGCGACCTGGCTCAGGCCCTGCAATGGTTCGAGCAAGCCTCACTGCAAGGCCACGCCCAAGCCCAGCACCGTCTGGGGCTGATGTTTTTCCGCGGCGAAGGCGTACCAGCCAACAATGTGCAGGCCTACATCGTGCTGAAGATGGCAGCGGTCAATGGCGCCGAAGAGGCGCTGGACAGTGCTGACCTGGTGGCCATGCAGATGCGCGCCGACGAGCTACAACTGGCCAGCCAGGTGCTCGGGCAAATCTTCCGTGATTATTTGCTGCAATTGCAGGGCAACCCGTCATTGTTTGCCCCGACACCTGCGCCCGCCACTACACCCTGAAGCCAGCCGCTAGCCGGTCTTACTTGTCCGGCATCGGCATGGGGAACGGCATGATATTGCTCACGCCCTTGGCCTCACTGATTTTCGGCGTACCCATGCGCTCGACTTCGTCGATACGCACAATCGAGTGCATGGGCACGAAGCTGCGCACCACACCGTCGAACTGGGCCTTGAGTTTTTCTTCGCTGGGATCGACCACCACCTGGGTGCGCTCACCGAAGACGAACTCCTCGACCTCCAGAAAGCCCCACAGATCGCTTTGATAGATCTGCTTGGCGTACATCTCGAACACCTGGCCCTGGTTGAGAAAAATCACCTTGTAGATAGGTTCGCGCTTGCTCATGGATAGCCAATAACACCGGCAAATTGGGGGCGCGCAGCATAGCACAGCCACCCGACGCAGAACGCTAGGAGGCTGAGCGGTCGCTCGCCTATAATGCGCGGTTCTGCGAACCACCCTTTGAGCCCGCATGACCAAGAAGCTGTATATCGAAACCCACGGCTGCCAGATGAACGAGTACGACAGCTCGCGCATGGTTGACCTGCTGGGTGAACACCAGGCCATCGAACTGACCGAACGCGCCGAAGACGCCGACGTGATCCTGCTCAACACCTGCTCGATCCGCGAGCGCGCCCAGGACCGGGTGTTCTCCCAGCTCGGCCGCTGGCGTGAATTGAAGCTGGAAAACCCCGACCTGGTGATCGGCGTCGGTGGCTGCGTGGCCAGTCAGGAAGGTTCGGCGATTCTCAAACGCGCGCCCTATGTCGACGTGGTCTTCGGCCCGCAGACCCTGCATCGCCTGCCGGAAATGCTCGATGCCGCGCGCAGCAGTGGCACCGCCCAGGTGGACATCTCTTTCCCGGAAATCGAGAAGTTCGACCGCCTGCCGGAACCGCGCGTGGAAGGCCCAACCGCCTTTGTCTCGGTAATGGAAGGCTGCAGCAAGTACTGCTCGTTCTGCGTGGTGCCCTACACCCGCGGCGAAGAAGTCAGCCGCCCGTTCAGCGACGTACTGCATGAAGTGCAGCACCTGGCCGAACACGGCGTGCGCGAAGTGACCCTGCTCGGACAGAACGTCAACGGCTACCGCGGCAGCAGCAGCAGCGACGGCCGCCTCGTCGACCTGGCCGAACTGATTCGCGCCGTGGCCGCCATCGACGGCATCGAGCGCATCCGCTACACCACTTCGCACCCGCTGGAGTTCTCCGACGCCCTGATCACGGCCCATGCCGAGGTGCCGGAACTGGTCAAGCAGCTGCACCTGCCGGTGCAATCGGGCTCGGACCGGATTCTCGCCGCCATGAAGCGCGGCCATACGGCGCTGGAATACAAGTCGCGGATTCGCAAGCTGCGCGCCGCCGTACCGGACATCATCATCAGCTCGGACTTTATCGTCGGCTTCCCCGGCGAAACCGATAAAGACTTCGAGCAGACCATGAAGCTGATCGAAGAGGTCAGCTTCGACTTCTCCTATTCCTTCGTTTACAGCGCCCGCCCCGGCACCCCGGCGGCAGACCTGAGCGATGAGACCTCGCAGGAAACCAAGCGCGAGCGCCTGGCACGCCTGCAGCACAAACTCAGCCAGCAGGGTTTCGAGAACAGTCGACGAATGGTCGGCAGCGTGCAGCGCATCCTGGTCAGCGACTACTCGAAAAAAGACCCCGGCCAGCTGCAAGGCCGCAGCGAGGCCAATCGCATCGTCAACTTCCGCTCCGACAACCCGCGCCTGATTGGCCAGTTTGTCGACGTGCGGATCGACGAAGCCCGCCCAAATTCGTTGTTCGGCACGCTACTGAACGATTGACTCAATGGTCGGCCATGCTTTCACCCATGGCCGACCGGGGTTATCCTGCGTCCCACTATCCCGATTAAAAGATCACCTTGAACGCACCCATAGAACCGCATCGTTTTACCCTGGAGCCCTTTGAGGCGCGGCGTTTCGCCAACCTCTGCGGGCAATTCGACGAGCACCTGCGGCTGATCGAACAGCGCCTTGAGATCGAGATCCGCAACCGCGGCAACCAGTTCGAACTGCTCGGCGCACCGCAACAGACGTTGTCAGCCGAACAATTGCTGCGCCGCCTGTACCGCGAAACCGACGCCAGCGACCTGTCGCCGGACATGGTTCACCTGTTTCTGCAGGAAACCGCCATGACCGAGCAGAACCTGCCCAGTGCCGAGCCGAGCATCGCCCTACGTACCCGCAAAGGCATGATTCGCCCGCGCGGCACCAACCAGCAGCGCTACGTCAAAGCCATCCTCGAGCACGACATCAACTTCGGCATCGGCCCAGCCGGCACCGGCAAGACCTACCTCGCGGTGGCCTGCGCCGTGGACGCCCTGGAGCGCGAGCAGATTCGCCGCATCCTTTTAGTGCGCCCCGCCGTCGAAGCGGGCGAGAAACTGGGCTTTTTGCCCGGTGACCTATCGCAGAAGATCGACCCCTACCTGCGCCCCCTGTACGACGCCCTGTATGAAATGCTCGGCTTTGAGCAGGTGGCAAAGCTGATCGAGAAACAGGTGATTGAGGTCGCGCCACTGGCCTATATGCGCGGCCGCACCCTGAACAACAGCTTCATCATTCTCGACGAAAGCCAGAACACCACCCTGGAACAGATGAAGATGTTCCTCACCCGCATCGGCTTCGGCTCGACGGCAGTGATCACCGGCGACATCACCCAGGTCGACCTGCCGCGCGGCACCAAAAGCGGCCTGACCCACGTGATCGACGTGCTGCGCGACGTGCCCGGCATCAGCTTCACCCACTTCAAGCCCAAGGACGTGGTGCGCCATCCGCTGGTGCAACGCATTGTCGAAGCCTACGAGCGCTTCGAAGCCAACCAAGCGCCCCACGACGCCAAGGCGCATCGCCATGATTGAACTCGACCTGCAGATTGCCAGCGAAGGCCAGGCGCCGAGCCTTGAGCAGTTGCAACAGTGGTGCGCCCTGGCCCTGCGCCAGCGCAGCGCCGACTCGGAACTGACCATTCGCCTAGTCGATGAAGCCGAAGGCCGCGAGCTGAACAACACCTGGCGGCACAAGGACTACGCCACCAACGTGCTGTCGTTCCCGGCGGACGTACCAGAAGGTTTGCTGGATATCCCGCTGCTTGGCGACCTGGTGATCTGCGTCCCCGTGGTTGAGCGCGAGGCTGCCGAACAGGGCAAGAGCCTGGAGGCGCACTGGGCCCACCTGGTGATCCACGGCTGCCTGCACCTGCTCGGCTACGACCATATCGACGACGATGAAGCCGAAGAGATGGAAAGCCTGGAACAGAACTTGCT
>JAIERF010000142.1 GCA_019747075.1 Pseudomonadaceae bacterium | reverse complement strand
GCCGGGTGGTTCTGCCAATAGGTGATCAAACTCTTGAGCAGGTCCGGGCGGCGCAGCAGCGGGCTGTCTTCGGCGGTGGCACCGCCGAGGGTGGCGTGGTTGCCGCCACCGGTGCCGGTATGGCGGCCGTCGAGCATGAATTTCTCAGTGCCCAGACGGGTCAGACGCGCCTCTTCATACAGGGTCGAAACCGTGTAGACCAGTTCGTTCCAACTGGCGGCCGGGTGGATGTTGACCTCAATCACACCGGGGTCCGGGGTCACGCTCAGCAGCTTGATGCGCGGGTCGCGCGGCGGCTGGTAGCCCTCGATGCGCAACTTGAGCTTGAGCTTGGCGGCGCTGTGCTCGATGGCCGTGACCAGCGCCAGACAGTCTTCGATGCGCTTGAGTGGCGGCATAAACACATGCAGGCGGCCATCACGGACCTGCACACACAGGGCGGCGTGAATTACATCGGCTGGCGCCAAGGGTTTTTCCGCCGTGGCAGCCGTTTTGCGGCTGAGCACCGGGCGCTTCTCGCTTTTTGCCGCAGTGGTCGCCAGGGCCTCACGCGGTGCAAAAGGATCGACGTCGAAGGTCTGCGGCATGTCCTCCGGCATCACCCAGGGCAGCGAGTTGAGCGGCAGGCGCAGGCCCATCGGCGAATCGCCTTCCAGCAGGTACAGGCGCCCGCGCTTGAGCGGCCACGGGCAGGTGCGCCAGGCAATGCCCAGGGCAATGTCCGGGTCCAGGGCCTTGGTGGTCAGCGGCAGCACATAGCCCACCACCGCGCCGAGGCCTTGCTCCAGTAGTCGCGCCAGGCGCTGGCGGGCTTCCGGGGCCTTGAGGTCGAGTTGCAGCGGGTCGAGGTTGTCCGGTAGGCCCTGCTCCAGATGGGCCTGCTGAACCACGTCTTCGTACGCTGGAATCGGGCTGCTGGCCGGTAAACCGAGGACTTTGACCAGCTCGGCGGTAAAACGCTTGGCCTCATCAGGGCCGTAGCCGTCGTCATCGCCGTCGGCGGAAAACAGGCTGGCATCCAGCCACATCGGCTGGCCGTCAATGCGCCAGAACATATTCAGCGCCCAGCGTGGCAACGGTTCGCCCGGATACCACTTGCCCTGGCCGTAATGCAGCATGCCGCCGGGGGCGAAGTGGTTTTTCAAGCGCAGGGTCAGCTCACCGGCCAGGGCGCGTTTGTGTTCGCCATGGGCTTCGGTGTTCCACTGGGCGCCGTCCATGTCGTCGATGGAAACGAACGTTGGCTCACCGCCCTGGGTCAGACGCACATCTTGCCGCTTGAGGTCGGCATCAACCTGCTGTCCGAGCTGGTCGATCTTGTGCCAGTCCTCATCGCTGTATGGTTTGGTCACCCGCGGGTCTTCATGAATGCGGGTGATGGTCATCTCGTGTTCGAAGGTCACCTCGGCCTTGTCGGTGAAGCCGCTGACGGGCGCCGCCGAGGACGGCAACGCCGTACAGGCCAGCGGAATATGCCCTTCGCTGGCGAGCATGCCCGAGGTGGGATCGAGGCCAATCCAGCCGGCGCCGGGGATATACACCTCGGTCCAGGCATGCAGGTCGGTAAAGTCCACCGCGGTGCCGCTGGGTCCATCCAGCTCCTCTTGGTCGGCAGTCAGCTGGATCAGGTAACCCGAAACAAAACGCGCTGCCAGACCGAACTCACGCAGAATCTGCACCAGCAGCCAGGCGCTGTCGCGGCACGACCCCGAGCCTTTTTGCAGGGTTTCTTCCGGGGTTTGCACCCCCGGTTCCATACGCAGCAGATAGGCGATATCGGCCTGCAAGCGCTGGTTGAGGGCGACCAGGAAATTGTTGATCGGTTGCGCGTCGGGAAGAATGGCCTTGCGCGCCGCCGCGACCCATTTGCTCAGCAAGGGGCCGGGTTTGTCGGCTTGCAGATAGGCGCCCAGCTCCACCGCCAGCTGCGCCGGATAGGCGAAGGGAAACTGCTCGGCGTACTTCTCGACGAAAAAGTCGAAGGGGTTGATGACGGTCATGTCCGCCACCAGGTCGACCGTGAACTCCAGGGTGCCGGACTTTTCCGGGAACACAAAACGGCCGATGTAGTTGCCGTAGGGGTCCTGTTGCCAATTGATAAAGTGTTCCTGCGGCGCCACCGTCAGCGAGTAAGACAGGATCGGCGTGCGCGCATGGGGCGCCGGACGCAGGCGCACCTCATGGGGCGACAGGCTGACCAGGCGATCATAGTGGTAGCTGGTTTTGTGGTGCAGCGCGACACGTATGGCCATCGACGGGTGCCTTCCATGAAGGTTTACGCACGACGGCAGGCAACGCCCGGCCGCAGTGCTGGGAACGAGTTAAACCGGTGGTTGCAGAATTCATGCCCGCAGGCTCTGGATTGGGCCTGTAGCGCTGTACGCGGCAGCCCACAGCCATAATCCGCGCGCAGCAGATGGGCCTGCAGGCCCGGCCCAGCGGGCGCTGCCCTGCCCCGTTGCCCTTGGCGCCGGGCCAGCCCAGCCGCACGCTGCGGTAGCGCACCAGAGTGGACAAACGGGCGCGTGCAAGTGGTGCACTTCACCAACGGCTGCACTTATATGGCGCCCTTGGTGCAGACCCAGGTGCGTACAGGTGAAGAACTAACGTCACTTTGTTTGACCGATGTCGGCGCGTGCGCCCCTCTTGTTCTTTACACTGGCCCCTGCCCTGTTACTTGCCTCTCTGGAGCATCTGCATTTGTCCGCCGCCAAGTTCCCCCTGCGCACCTTCGGCCTGATCCTGCTGGGTCTATTGCTGCTCGGCGGCTATGCCTGGCAGCAGTGGCGCGGCCCGGAGGTCGCGGGCTATCGCCTGGAGCAGCAGCCCCTGGTGCAGCGGGTGGTGGCCAGCGGTGAGGTCGATAGCCAGTCGATCAGCCAGATCGGCAGCGAAATCACCGGTGTGATCGCCCAGCGTTTGGTGCGCGAAGGCGATCGGGTGCAGGCTGGCGATCTGCTGCTGTCGCTTAACGATGATGAACAGCAGGCCAAGCTGCGCGAAGCCAGCGCCGCCCTGCGTCAACTCACCGACTCCAGCCGTCCGCAGGCGCAAGCCACCCTGGCCGAACTGAATGATCGCCTGGCCCAGCTGAGCCGCGAACGGCAACGCCGCGAGCAGCTGTTCAAGCGTCAATTGCTCTCGGTGGAGCAACTGGAGCAGGCGCGCCAGGTTGAGCTGATTGCCCGCCTGGCCCGTGACCGGGCGCAGCTGGTTGCCACCGCCCAGGCCCCCGGCGGCAGCGAAGAACAAGTGCTGCGCCAACGCCTGGCGGCGGCTGTGGCCAATCTGGCCAAGACGCAAATCTTCGCGCAGACCTCGGGCCTGGTGCAGAGCCGCGATGTTGAGCCCGGTGATCTGGTTCAGCCCGGCCGCGTGCTACTCACCCTCGCCCGTGCCGACAGCCAGGAAATTCGCCTGCCACTGGATGAGAAGAGCCTGGCGCCGGTGGCCGTCGGCCAGAGTGCCACGGTAATTGCCGATGCCTACCCGCAGCAGCCCCTCGCCGCGCGGGTCAGCTTTATGGCCCCGCAGGTGGATGCCGCCCGTGGCACCCTCGATGTGCACCTGGCGCTACTGGAGCCGGCGGCGTTTCTGCGCCAGGGCATGACTGTTTCGGTGAGCATCGAAACCGGCCGCCGCCCACAGGCCTTGGTGCTGCCCAACGATGCCCTGCGCGCCCGCCAGGGCGAACGCGCCGAGGTGTTGCGCGTGCGTGACGGTGTGGTTGACGTGGTGGCCGTGCGCCTCGGCTTGCAAGGCACCGGTTTGAGCGAAGTGCTCGACGGCCTGCAAGCCGGCGACCAGGTGCTCAGCGGCGACGCCGTGGCGGGCCAGCGGGTGCGCTGGCGCGAGCAGGCCCTGCCCGGCAGCGGCGCGGAGTAAGCCCATGCGCCTGCACAATCCGCTATGGACCGAATGGACCCTGGCCCTGCGCTTTCTCTTCGACAACCGCTTGCAGACCCTGCTGATCAGCCTGGGGATAGCCATCGGCTGCGCGGTAATCGTGTTTATCACTGCGCTGATCACTGGCCTGCAGGCCAATGTGGTGCAACGCACCCTGGGCACCCAGGCGCATATCCGCATCCTGCCGCTGGACGAGGTCAACCACGCGCCGCCCGGCCGGCCAGCCGAATGGACCCTGCAGCTGGACAACCCGCGCGCTCAGCGTTTGCGCTCGATCAACAACTGGCAGGAGGTGCGCGACCTGCTCGACCAAGACCCGCAGCTGCGCGCGGTGTCGCCGCTAATCAGTGGCCCGGCCTTGGCCCGCCGCGGTCAAGCACGCGCCTCGGTGGTGCTGCTGGGTATCGACCCTGTGCGTTACGCGCAGATCATCCCCCTGGCCGACGACCTGCTCGCCGGCAGCGTCAGCATCCAGGCCGGCCACGCCCTGATCGGCAGCGAACTGGCCAAGGATCTGGGCCTGCGCCTGGGCGACAAGTTGCGTTTGGATGCCGGCGAAGGCCGCGAAGCCATCGTCGACATTACCGGCATCTTCAACCTCGGCGTACGTGAGCTGGACACCCGCAACGCCTACCTCGACCTGAAACAGGCACAGACCCTGCTGAACTTGCCCGGTGGCGTCAGCGTGATCGAGACCACGGTGGCGCAGATCTTCCAGGCCGACCAGATTGCCCAGCGCCTCGGGCGCCTCACCGGTTTGCAGGCAGAAAGCTGGATGACCAGCAATGGCCAGCTGCTCAATGCCCTGGCGTCGCAAAGCATGACCACCCAGATGATCCGCATCTTCGTCGGCATTTCGGTGGCCTTCGGCATTGCCAGCGTGTTGGCGGTGAGCGTGGTCCAGCGCACCCGTGAAATCGGCATTCTGCGCGCCATGGGCAGCCCGCGCGGGCAGATCTTGCGGGTTTTTTTGCTGCAAGGCGGACTGCTCGGGCTGTTCGGTTCGCTGGCGGGCAGCGGCCTGGGCTGGGGCCTGGTGCAGCTGTTCAACCTGCTGGGGCCAAAGCTGTTCATCATCCCGGTGCCGGCCGATTTGATCCCGCTGGCGATCCTGATCGCCACCCTCACCGGTATCCTCGCAGCGGCCATGCCGGCCCGGCGTGCGGCACGTTATGACCCAGCCGTGGCGATTCGTTATGTCTGAGGTTCTGATGCCCCTCACTGACCAAACGGCGCCGGCCGGCAGTGAAGTGCTGCGTCTGCAGCAAGTCGACAAGACCTTTAATGCCGGCACGCCATTGGTCAGCCAGGTGCTGCACGACATCAACCTGCGCCTGTGCCGTGGTGAGCTGGCAGCGCTGATCGGCCCGTCGGGCTCAGGCAAGAGCACCCTGCTGAATCTCATCGGCCTGCTCGACACCCCCAGCAGTGGCGAGCTGTACCTGCTCGGCCAGCCCACCCGTAATAGCGATGACGCGACCCGCACCGCGCTGCGTAATCAGGCGATTGGCTTTGTGTTCCAGTTCCATCACCTGATTTCCGCCTTCAGCGTGTTGGAAAACGTGCTGATGCCGCTGATGATCCGCCACGGCAAACCCAGCCGCGCGGAGCGGCAACTGGCCCTTGAGCTGTTGGCTGAGGTCGGCTTGGCTGACCTGGCCGAACGCCGGCCGACGCAGATTTCCGGTGGCCAGCAGCAACGGGGGGCTATTGCCCGTGCCCTAGTCACCCGCCCCCCCCTGCTGCTGGCCGACGAACCCACCGGTAACCTCGACTCGCGCAGCGCCCAGGGCATCTTTGAGTTGTTCCGCCGGGTCAATCAGCAGTTGGGCTGCGCCATTCTGGTGGTGACCCACGACCAGCAACTGGCCAGCAGTTGCCAGCGCATCATCCAGCTCAGCGATGGTCATATTGTGGCCGATGGCCCCTGCTAGCATGCCGTTGAAAAACTACCTACGTTGCCGATACGGCGTTAAAAACAGGCTCAAAATGCTCATTTACAGCGCGTAAACTCCGCTTTTTCGCCTGTTTTTGCCTTGTCTCGGCTGCCTCGCCTACATTTTTCAACGGCATGCTAGCGGCGCTTGCGCAGATGGGCGGCCAGCAGCTGGCTAGCGCCCTGGGTCTTGGCCGCGTACCAGAACACCCGGCTGACACCACGGGTTATCGCCACATAGGCCAGGCGCAGGTTTTCATCGGCCATGGCCTGGTCGTAACTGCTGGTGAAGAAGCCGCTGGCGACATACAGCGCATTGCGCAGCGGATGGGCCGGCGCCGGGCTGCCGTCGTCGATGATGATCGCCACTTCTGCCTGTAAGCCTTTGGCCCGGTGAATGCTGTAAGCCTTGACCGCTAGCTGCTTGTCCAGCCGTGCCTGGATCTGCTGTAACGGCGCATTACGCCGGCTGAGCAGTAACACAGCGGTCGGCTCGCGACTTTGGCGCTCATCGGCATAGGCGCATTGCGCCTGGATCTGCGCCAGCAGCTCCGGCAACTGGCGGTTGAGGTCGAAGTCTTCGATCAACTTGACCCCGTGATCGCCGGTTTGGGTGGGCTTGCACGCATGACTGGCTTTCACCTGCTTACAGGCAACCGCCGCCAGCACCGCCTCGCCATCGCGAATCACGGCCTCGATGCTGCGGTAGTTGTTGCTCAGGTTCAGCACTTCGCTGTGCTTGGCCTGGCCTTTGCCGGGGAAGTGGCGATCAAAATCAATAAACAGCTCCGGCGAGCTGCCACGCCAGGCGTAGATCGACTGCCAGTCGTCGCCAATCGCCATCAGGCTGACTGTTTGCCCACGGCGTGCCAGGCTACGTTGCACGGCCTGCAGCCAGAGCACGATCTGCGGCGAGATGTCCTGGAACTCATCGATTAACAGATGGCTAAGGGGCGCCAGGGCTTCGAGGCCGATGCTCGACTCATCTGCCGTCAAGCGTTCGGTCAGGCACTGAAACGCGCCATCGAAGGTCTGCAAGCCCTGGGCCTGCAGGCCGCGCTGAAAATAGGCCCAGAACTGCAGCAAGGCCTCGACAAACAGCCGCTCACCCGGCGCACAACTCAGCCGCGCCGGCTGCAACTGATCGAGCCGAATGCCGATGCTCTGGCAGAACCCGGCTTGGGCATAGAACGCCTCATACAGCGGCAGCGCACTGAACTCCCCCGCCAGCTTGAAGCCCTGTAGTGGCGCCGGCCCCGGTTGGCCGCCCGCTTCGTTGGCGGGCGGCAGCGCCAGCAAGCGATGCACCTGTTGGCGAAAGTTCGGCTGCTCGGCATAGCACCGCTGGTAGGCCTCGATCAGCAGGCGCTGCTGAGCCGGACGCAGACGGCCGCCGGTGAGTGGGTTGTCCAGTTCGCGGGCCGTGGGTCGCTCGGCCAGTTGCTCGAACCACTGCGGGTTGCCCAGCTCACTTTTGGCCAGCACGCCCATGGCCGAATGGAAGGTGCGTACGCACTGGCGCGCCTGGCTGGCACTGAAGTCGTAACGGCCCCAAAACGCGAGAAGCTTGAGCAATTGCTCACGCAGTTGGGCGCAGGAGGCATTGGTGAAGGAGATCACGGTCAATTGCGACGGCGCGATGCCCACGTGGCAGAGCATAAACACCACACGCAGCACCAGGGTGGTCGACTTGCCGGAGCCGGCCCCGGCGAAGATCCGGCTCAGTGGCTGACGCGTGAGAATCATCGCCCACTGCTCGTCCGAGGGCGGGCTAAGTAACCCGGCCTTCACGGCGGCGCCCACCCGCTCGCGCATGGCCTGGCTCTGCGCCGCTGTTACCGCCAGCAGCGTCGGGCCGTAGATGGCACGCTTGGACTTTTTGCCTGCCGCTGTGGCGCTGGAATGCTTACTGGCGGGCTTCGGTTGGGCTTGACTGGCACGTTTGCTCTGACGTGACGGGCCTTTTACCGTGGTTGTCACCGGGACCAAGGCCAGGGCTGCTTCACGCTCGGCACGCAGGTAGGCAGTGGTACGGGGGAAGTACCGCGCCAGGGCGGCGCGTAGGCGCAGCTGGTAGCGCTCAACAGCAGACAACATTCAACGATTTCCGCCCACGGTGGAGTTAGATCGTTGAATGATAAGTGGTTTTTCTCAGGTCAGGGGAAACCCATCAGCGCCTAGCCCAGCCGACTGGCCTGGCCGTTCAACTCATCACGGGCCAGACGCAAGTCGTCGGCATCCTGGTTGAGCTGGTGAATGGCGTTGAGCAGACGCTGACGCAGCAACTCATCCTTGATCTGTTCGGCGGCGCGCATTACATCCAGGGCCGCAGCCTCGTTGTGGCTGGCAACGGCGTCCAACACTTTGCGCATGTTTCTAACGGCTCGGCTCATGACTGGGTTCCTCCTGGATTAGTCAGCCATCCTAGGACCACAAGGTTGCCAAATGATTGCAGCGTTGGCCGAATGTCGGCGATGGGGAATGGCGGCGGGGGTTTGTTCTGCTGCACAGCTACAGCCATATGCCCGTGGCATTGCACCACGGGCACTGGCGCCGAGCGGAGGTTATTCCGGCAAGGTACCGGGTAGCAGTTCGAAGTTGGGGGTAAAGGTCGTCATCGCCGCCATCAACTGCTCAAAGGGTTTGCTGTCACCCTCGAACGTGGCTTTGCCGCCAGCAATCAACTGAGCAAAGCTGGTCTTACGGGCCATCACCTGCTCCAGATCGCTGCGGTTGAGGGTGATGGTCAGGTCCGCATCCTTGACCTGTTGGCCTTTGATGTTGGTCAGTGTCGAGTTACTCAACTCAACCACGAATTGCTCGCCGTTGTCCGGGGTCTTGAGGTTGAAGACAAAGTGCTGACCGTCGAACTTGCTGCCATCCAGGCTGATGCCGAGGAAGTTCAGCCACAGCTCGGTGCTCATGCCACGAATCAAGTCTGGCCCACCGGTTTTTGGCGATACGCCTTTGGGCATGCCATTACGCAGTTCGTAGGCGGCAGCGAGGAAGCTGTTGCGCACGCTGGGGCTTTCTTTCTGATAGCCCACTTGCTCGTAGACATCCGCCAGTAAGTCCTTGGCCGCGCTGTTGTTCGGCTCGGCGTAGACCAGTTTGTTGAGGATTTCATAGGCCTCGCGGTACTGGCCCTGGTCGGCGAGGCTCTTGCCCTTGGCCATGATCTTCTCGGCGCCGCCCATCATCTCCACGTACAGCGGTGCGGAGTCTTTTGGCGACAGTGGCATCAGGGTTGCCGGGTTGGCGTCCCAGTAGCCGAGGTAGCGGTTGAGCACTGCGCGGCTGTTGTGCTCTTCCGAGCCGTGATAACTGTGCGCTGCCCAGCTCTTTTTCAGGCTCTCGGGCAGTTTGTAGACGTTGTGAATCTCGTTGATGGTGACGCCCTGGTTGGCCTCGTGCAGCACGGCGTTGTTGAGGTTGGCGTACACGTCGCGCTGGGTGCGCATGACTTCCTGGATACGTTCGTTGCCGAAACGCGGCCAGCTGTGGGACGCGAACATCACGTCAGCCTGTTGGCCATAACGGTACAGGGCGACGTTGATGTGTTTGGACCACACCAGCGCATCACGCACCAGGGCGCCGCGCAGGGTGTAGATATTGTGAATGGTGCCGGTGATGTTTTCTGCCGCCCAGAAGGCCTTGAACTGCGGAAAGTAGGTGTTCATCTCGGCGGGCGCCTCGGTCCCCGGCGTGCTCTGGAACTCCATCTCGACACCGTCGATGGTCAACGTCTCGAAGTCTTTCTCGATGTAGCGGTTGGGCTCGATCAGGCCCAGGTTGCCCGCCGCGGTGTTCTTGCCGATTGACTGGTCGACGTGGCCGAACGGGCTGCGCGGCAGCAATACGCCGTACTGGAAGAACATCCGCCGGGTCATGGCATTGCCGGCGTATACGTTCTCGGCCACCGCATGTTCCATAAAGCCGGACGGGGCGATCAGCGGGATTTTGCCGCTGCGCACGTCGGCCTCCTCCACCACACCGCGAATACCGCCGAAGTGGTCGCCATGGGAGTGGGAAACCACCACCGCCACCACCGGACGCTTGCCGAGCTTCTCGTTGATAAAGTCCAGCGCCGCCTTGGCGGTTTCCTTGGCGGTCAGCACGTCAAAGACGATCCAGCCGGTGTCGCCCTTGATAAAGCTGATGTTGGCCAGGTCGTAGCCGCGCACCTGGTAGACCTTGCCCGGCACCACCTCATACAGGCCGTAGGCCATGTTGAGCACGGCCTGGCGCTGCAGTGAGGGGTGGATGCTGTCGAAATCCTTGCCCTGCAACAGGTAGTCGTAGCTGCCCATGTCCCAGGCCACGTTACCGGCTTCGGCCATGATCTGTTTGTAGGCCGGTGCGGCGATAAAGCCCTTTTGTGCTTCCTCGAAGTCGCGCTTGTCCTCGAACGGCAGGCTCTTGCGCAGGGCCTTCTGCAGCTCGATGGTATAGGGCGATGGCAGCTTGCCTTTGGCGTCGAAGTGCTTGCCCTGCATCGCGCCAGGGTCAGTCTGGGCCACACCGCCGCCGGCGGCGTAAACCGTGGCACTGACGCTGCTGGCCAGGGCAATGGCCAACGCCAAACGAAGATTGCTGTGCTGTTTCATCGGTTCATTCCTTTGTGGACTATCGATAGGGTTGCTGCATGGCACGCCAGGCTAGAAGCGCCACGTCATATTGGCCGTCAGGGTTTGAATCCAGGCATTGCGGTACTCGCCGGCAAGGCGCTCGCCAGAGAGCTTTTTGCTTTGATCGACGGGCATGTCGCCCATCCAGATCAGGTCCCAGCTGAGGTTTACATCGGTGTTCTGATCCAGGCCATAGGTTGCCCCCGTGCCCAGGCGCCAGGTCGAGCCGGTGGGCAGGATCACTCCGCGGTTGGCATCCGAAACCGCAGAGGTGTCATAGGCCAGGCCCAGATTCCAGAGCAGCTGCGGATTGACCTGGTATTGGCTGCCCACGGCCAACTGATAGGTATCCTTGAAACGTGCATCCACGCTGGTGGACTGCGCACCGGCCAGTTGCGTATCCAGTTCAACGCCGATCTCGCCAAACCGCGACCAGTCCTGCCAGTTGACGCTGGCCAGCAGTGCCCACTGCGCGTTCAGTTGTTGGTAGAGACTGAGCGTTGCGGTTTGTGGCACCTGGCTGTCGAGCTGGATGCGCCGACCATCAAGCGGCGTCAGCAACGGCCCTGTGCCACTGACATCCAGACGGCTGTCGAAGTCCAGATTGATTTCACTGGTGTAAGCCAGGCCAATCCGGGTGCCCGGCTGCGGGGCGTAAATCAGACCGAGGTTGGCGCCGTAGCCCCAGGTCTGATCCTCATAGTTGAATTGGCCGTCGCTGCGATCGAGCAAGCCCAGGGGCGCTCGGTTGATCGCCGCCTGGGATTCCAGCATGGCGTACATGGCCTTGACGCCGATGCCCAGGGACCACTGTTCATTAAGTTTGTAGGCCGCGCTCGGCACCAGCGATAGGCCGACAATCGAGGCGTTTTGCAGGTAATGGCGGCCGGCCCAGTCGTTGTCGTAATCCTCGGCTAGGCCAAAGTCGCCATAGCTGCCAAACCCTATGGTCCAGCGCTCATCCAGTTGCTGGCTGATAAAAAAACTGGCCGACGGGGTCAACCCCAACGGGTTGCCGCCATCACCGCCGCTCGCGGTGCTGGTGCCATCCACATCAAAGCCGAGGTCGCCAAACAACAGTTGGCCACCCGCACTCACCTGGGTGCCCGGCAAATAGCTCAGGCCGGCCGGATTGCTGGCGATGGTCGATGGCCCTTGCGCCCGTGCAGCCGCCCCGGCGTTGGCCAGACCGGTGTTATCGCTGCCAATCTCGTACAGCATGATCCCCCCGGCCAGCGCTGAGGTGGGCAGCGACAGGCACAGCGCGGTGGAGATCAGCAGTTTGCGGTACAGCATTGGCATGGGCAGATTCCAGTGGCGACGTAGCTCGGCGGTCAGTGCTCTAGATTGAAGCACAGCAGAATGATTCCTCTAAATGGTATATTTTCAGGATTCCATAACCATGAGGTTATTATGATTACCCAACGCCGCTTGCTGCATTTGTTGACCCTGGTTGAGTACGGCCATTTTGGACGGGCCGCCGAAGCCCTGAATATTTCCCAGCCAGCCTTGTCAAAAAGCATCCAGGCGCTGGAGGCCGAGCTCGACGTGCCCCTGGTCGACCGCAAGAGTGGCGGTGTCAGCCTGACGGTGTTTGGCCAGGTGGTGGCCGAGCGCAGCAAGCCCCTGCTGACCGTGGAAGATGACTTGCGCCGCGAGATCAAGCTGCTCAATGAGCACCAGATCGGCTCCTTGAAAGTGGCCTTTGGCCCTTATCCCAGCATCACCTGTGGCTATGCCGGCGCGGCGCGCCTGCTGGCGCGCCATCCTGGGATCAATATCGGCATGCGCGTCAGCGGCTGGAACGAAGTCGCCCAGCAGGTACAAGCGCGCACGGTGGACCTGGGCATTGCCGAAATCAGCGCCCTGCAAGGCAATGAGCAGTTCACTACCGAATTGCTTGGTGAGCATGTGGGTCGACTGTTCTGCCGACCTGGCCATCCACTCCTGAGTGCCGGGTCAATCACCCCAGCCATGCTGTTCGAGTACCCGTGGATTTGCCCACGTATACCCGGACGCGCCAGCGCAGCGCTGCCGACAGATTTAGGGGCAGCCGGGACGCTTGACCCACTGAACGGTGATTTTGTCCCGGCTATCGAAATTGATGTGCCCATGCACCTCGACACCTTTTTGCATGCCAGCGATGCCCTGGCCATCAGCCTGCTGAGCAATATGGAGTCGGCACTGCTGGCCGGTGAGGTGGCGCTGGTGCCGGTAACCGGCTTGGCGCTGAACGCCCATTACGGCTTTATCTACCTGCGTAACCGCAGCCTGGCACCGGCAGCCAAGGCCTATATGGACGAAGTGCGCGCGCTTGAGGCTGAGATCCGCGCCAAGGAACGACGCCTGGCGGAGCAATTTGCTAGGCATCGTTAACGTGCGCTGGCACTACCGCGCAAGGCCAGCGCGACCTGGCTCTGGATCGCATAGGCCGGGGCCTCAACGCTGCGGTAGTCGCGGGTGTAATTGCTGGCGAACTGCGCGGCACCCCACTGCTGGTACTGCTGCACATGCTTGAGCTCGTGGGCCCAGAGTGCGACGTTGTTTTGCGCGTCCTCGGCATGGCGAAAGACGATGATATCCAGCAGGGTCACGGCATTCACATCGGGGTTTTGCAGCATGGTATTGGCCGCATTGAGGGCCACGCCGTTGCCGACCTGATAGCGCACGGCATCCAGTACCTGCAGGTCGTAATAACTCTCCAGGGCGGCGCGGATATGCAGCGGAATGCCCTCCACCCCCTGCACCGAGGCGCTGTTGCGCGACTCCTCCAGCCAGCGTTGCAAGTTGCTGGCGGCGAGCTGATTGACGCTGCTGGTCAGCACCTCCAGCTCTTCTTTACTGCCCGGCGCACAGAAACACGTGACCACGCAGACTTCACTTTGCCCGGCCGGGCAGGCGCCGGCGTCGGTGCTGATGGCAACGGCCAGCAACAGCGCCGTCAGGCGAGAACGTTTAAGCAAGGAAACAACTGGCAAGGGCTTGGTCCTGAGACAATGGCGATCAATTGGCGATACTGCCGCAGCAGTCGCGGCTGCCGGGTTTGGACCGCGGCGCTCGACGTTGGTTAGCGCGTACAGCAACAAATAGTCATTTTACCGATTCCCGCCACGAGGTCTGCGCCATGGCCGATGACAGCTATTACTACGAACCCGCACAAGGCCACGGCCTGCCCCATGATCCGTTCAATGCCATCGTCGGCCCGCGCCCGATTGGCTGGATTTCTTCCCAGGATCGCCAGGGCCGGCTGAACCTGGCGCCCTACAGTTTCTTCAACGCCTTCAACTACGTGCCGCCGATCATTGGTTTTGCCAGCGTGGGACGCAAGGACAGCCTCAACAACATCGAGCAAACCGGCGAGTTCGCCTGGAACCTGGCCACCCGCCCGCTGGCCGAGGCAATGAACCAGAGCTGTGCGGCTGTGGCCCCCGAGGTCGACGAGTTTGCCCTGAGCCAACTGACGCCGCTGGCCTCGCGGCTGATCGGTGTGCCGCGGGTGGCGGAAAGCCCGGTGTCGTTCGAATGCCGGCTGACCCAGATCATTCAGTTGCAGCGTCACGACCAGAGCCTGGTGCCGACCTGGCTGATTCTCGGCGAGGTGGTGGCCGTGCACATTGCCAGGCATCTACTCAAGGACGGCATCTACGACACCGCCGCGGCGCAGCCGATCTTGCGTGGCGGCGGCCCTGCAGACTATTTCCAGCTCGGCCCTGATGCACTGTTCAAAATGCGCCGTCCAAGCAGCACTTGACCGCAAAAACGTCAGGCAGGCCATTGGGCTTTTTCACCCTGCTCCTGGCGGCGACACTTAGCTATAGTTGGAAGGCAAATTCGTCGCGCCTGGGGCTCTGGAATGGACATGCCGCACAACCAGACCGTGATCGATGCCTTGTGCCAGGTGGTCAGCCGCCATTTACCGCCGCCGCTGCAGAGCGTGCTGGATGCGCTGATGGACCGCCTGCAGGAACAACGCATCCATGCCGGCAGCAACAAGGAAGAGCAGACCTACATCGACTTCTTTCGTGTCTGTAAACACCTGCGCGAGTCCGTGCACCTGGATACGGCCGCAGGCATTTGCCAGCGCCTGCGCCATAGCGCGCCACTCAGCGTCGCGCCCACCGACCTTAGCGAGTGGAACCTGGTGGATGACGCCGAGGTCGAGGCCATGCTCGATACCCGCCGCCTGGCCCGTGGTTTGCGCGAGCCGCTGGGCAATCTCGAATGGCGGGTCTGCAACTGCCTGGGCCAGCTCGACAGTAGCTTGAAAAAAGACAGCGACAATCCCCTGTCGCTGGAGTTTCTCCTGCACACCCTGCAAGCCGGTCTGCGCCTGCACGAACAACCTGCGGCTATCCGCGAGTTGTTCTATCGCTGCTGTATCGAGGTGCTCGGTCGGGGCTTGCAGGACTACCTGCAGCACCTGGATGAAGTCTTTATCCACTTTGAGATTGTCCCGCGCCGCGCCGCATTGGCCCTGGCCAACGGCGCGCACAGCCGGGTTAGGCGCGCACAGGCCTCGGCCAACGCGGCTGACAGCAGTTACCAGGCGATCCAGCAGCTAAGCCCACTCAAGGGGGGGAGCAGCCTTGCCGCCAGCGACACTGGCGTCGTCAACCTGATGCAACTGCAACAGGCCCTGCCGAGCCTGCAGGCAGCCCCTTGCCCGGAACACGGCTGGACGGCTGAGAGTTTCCTCGGCGCCCTGCATGCCGCGGGCCTGCACCCATCACCGCGGCAACGCCAGGATGCTCAACTGGTCGCCGACCTGTTTCAGCATATTGAGCAGGAACAGATCATTGCGCCGGCCGTCAAACCGGCGCTGCGCCGGCTGATGCCTCCCGTGGCCCAGGCCGCCATGCTGGAGCCGGCAGCCTTTGCCGACCCGCAGCACCCGGTGCGCGCCACTCTGGACAAGCTGATGCGCCTTTGCGATTTCGCCGAACCGGCCAATCCGGTGCTGGATCAGCGCATGGAGCAACTGATCGACCAGATCGTTAGCGATTACCAAGGCGACAACCGGGTGTTCAGCCGTTACGACGAGCAGCTGGAACAACTCTTGGCGGCCCAGCAGCGGGCCTACCAGAGCAATGCCGAGCGCGTGCTGCAGTACCACCGCGGCCGCGACAAGCTGCAACAGGCGCGCCGGCAAGTAATGCGCAGCCTGGCTGAGGTGCTCGGCCCTCAAGCGCCGAAAGTCCTGCTCGACTGGCTCGACGCCGGCTGGCAGGAACTGATGGTGCATGCCTTGTTGCGTCAAGGTGAGCAGGCTCTGGATTGGTTGGAGGAGCTGGCGGTGATCCGGCAACTCAACAGCTGGCTGCAGGACACGCCCCAGGCCAATGACGATACGCCCCTGGCGATGGAACGGGCCGATGTCGAACGGGGCTATGAAGTTGATCAGGCCCTGGAGTTTCTGCGCCGGCAGATCGAAAGCCTGTTACCCGGCCAGTACCGGCATATCCCGGTGCTGCAACAACTGCAGCTGCAACTGCAGGGGCGACAAGCCATCGAACTGGTCGCCACGCCGCTGCCCGCCGAGCCTGTCGCCCCGGTCTTGCTGCCCCCCGAACAGCAACGCTGGCATGAACGCTTGCAGCAACTGAGCGCCGGCGATTGGCTGAGCACCGAGAGCGGGCAAGCCCTGCAACTGATCTGGGCCAACCCGAGCAGTGACCATTTTGTCCTCGCCGACCGCCAGGGCCATGAAGCCGGCAGTTTCACCGGCATGGAGCTGATGCAGCAACTGGCCAACGGCTGGATTGGCACTGCCGCGGCGGCGCCACCCAACGTCGTGCAGGATCACCTGCAAAGCATTGTCGGCCAGCTCTACCGCGACATCGCCCACGCCCGCAGTCATGACGAACTCACGGGCGTCTACAACCGCCGCAGCTTTGAAGCCTGCGTAGCCCAGACCATCACCCAGCACGAGCACTACGCCTTCATCTATGGGCATATCGACCAGTTCAGCCTGCTCAACTCCAGCTGCGGGCCCTTGGCGGGCGATACTTACCTCAAACAGTTGGCCGCCCTGCTCGCCGTCCAGCTGCCGGTGCACGCTACTCTGGCGCGGATCGGCGGTGCCGACTTTGCCGTGGCCCTGCCGAAAACCAGCGGTGGTCAGGCCTACAGAACCGCGGAAAAACTGCGCCAGGCCGTAGAGAGCAACGTCTTTCACTGGCAGGGCCAGGATCGCAGCGTGACCATGAGCCTGGGGCTGGTGCTGACCAGCGAGCGCCGCGACGTGATCAACATCTTTTGTGACCTGCAGACCGCCTGCAATGCCGCCAAGGAGTCCGGGCGCAACTGCGTGCACATTTACGATGAAGCTGTCGATGGCGCGCAAACCAGCCTGATGGCCATTGCCGCGCGGGTGGACGGCATCATCGAGCGCGGCGAGCTGAGCATGCGCATGCAACAAATCGCCCCGGCCAACAGCCAGCATCAGCAGTTGCCCCATTACGAACTGTTGTTGGTGATGGAAAACGATATCAACCTGCTGGACTTCATCACCGCCGCCGAGCGCTATCACCGGATGACCAAGGTGGACCGCTGGGTACTCAAGCGCACGTTTAGCGAACTGGCCGATCACCCACAGGTCTGGGAGCGCACCAGCGGCGTATCCATCAACCTGTCCGGCAGCAGCCTGAACGACGACAAGTTGCTCGGCTTTATCGAAAGTCTGTTTGAGCAACACCCGGTGCCGCCCGAGCGTATCTGCTTTGAGCTGACCGAAACCGCCGCGGTGGCCAACCTGACCAAGACCGCCGACTTTGTCCGTCAGTTGCAGAAGCTCGGCTGCACCTTCTCGATCGACGATTTCGGCACCGGGTTTTCCTCCTACGATTACCTCAAACGCCTGCCGGTGGACTTCGTCAAAATCGACGGCAGCTTCGTCAAGGAAATCGAGCGCTCACCCAGCGATCTGGCCATGGTCAAATCGATCAATGAAATCGCCCATGTACTGGGCCGCAAGACCATCGCCGAATACGTCGAAACCCAGAGCATCCGTGAGCAGTTGGCCGCCTTGGGCATCGACTATGTACAGGGCTACGGTGTCGAACGGCCACGGCCATTAAGCGAATATCTACAGCGTTGCTGAGCGTAGCGAAAATCAGGCACTGGCAGGCAGCGCCACGCCGTCCACATCCTCCAGCGCCCCATGACTGTCGGCAAACTGCTCGCGAATGCGCAGCATCTGCGGCAAGGCGCGCTTGAAGGGTTCGATCAAGGCCGGGTCGAAATGGCTACCGGCTGACGCTTCGATGTGGCTGACCGCGGCGTCTACCGTCCAGGCCTGTTTGTAGGGGCGCTCGGTGGTCAGCGCGTCGAACACGTCGGCCAGGGCGGCGATACGCGCCAGCAGGGGAATGGCTTCGCCTTTGAGGCCATGGGGGTAGCCACTGCCATCCCATTTCTCATGGTGACAGAGGGCGATCATCCAGGCGGTCTGCAACAACTCATCCGTGTGCTGACCGATGATGTCGGCGCCCATTTGCGGGTGGCACTTCATCACCTCCCACTCGTCAGGGCTCAGCGCCCCTTGCTTGAGCAGGATATGGTCGGGAATGCCGATCTTGCCGACATCATGCATGGGGGATGCGTTGTAGAGGATCTCCAGGCTTTTCTCACCGAGCCCCGCGGCTTCACCGATCAAGCGACAGAAATGGCTCATGCGGATGATGTGGTTGCCGGTTTCATTGTCACGAAATTCGGCCGCCCGCCCCAGGCGCCGGATAATCTGCTGGCGGGTGTTGAACAACTCCGCCGTGCGCTCGCCGACCTGACGAGCTAACTCGCGGTTTTGATCATAGAGCGCCAGATGGGTGCGCACCCGCGCCAGTACGATGGCCGGGCTGACCGGTTTGGTGATGTAGTCCACCGCGCCCAACTCCAGGCCATGACGCTCGTCTTCGATCTCGCTCATGGCAGTGACGAAAATCACCGGAATGTCACGGGTATCCGGGTTGTTCTTGAGCTGCTCGCACACCTGATAGCCGTTCAGGCCCGGCATCATCACATCCAGCAGGATCAGATCCGGTGGGTTTTCGCCCAGCGCGATCTTCAGCGCCTTTTCACCACTCAAGGCCACGCGCGTGCGATAAAAAGGCGACAACACCGCATTGAGAATATCGATGTTGTCGGCCATATCATCGACCAGCAGAATGGTGCTTGAAGGGTTATGCACGCTCACGGTGACTCCATATTGGTCTGCTTATGGCCGGGCCTCCGAGGCCCGGCAGGACCTTAATTCGATCCAGTCGCTAACGTCATGCGCTGGCGCAAGGCTTGCAATAACTGTAGTGCCTGATCGAACTGGTAGCGACCGATCAAGCGCTCCAGGTCCTCGACCTGCGTCTGCCATCCCAGGCTGACCAGCCCTGAAAACTGGGCCGCCAGGCACTCACCCGCCTCGCCATCATCCTCGCGTAGCAGGTTTTCCAGACGCTCAAGCCCGGCGTTGAGGGCGGCGATATCCACGTCGGCGGCAGCAAGGCTAATCCCCCCGTGCGCCTCCGGCGGTTGTGGCGTGGCCTGTAGCCCTTGCTGTATCTGGCTGATCAGGCCGTGCAGTTCGAGTACCAGGCCCTGGAGATTCAGTTCGGCCTCGTCATCACGGCCATGGCGCAGTTGCGCTTCGAGTTCGGCGGCATTCAGCACCAGGCCACGGGCGCCGATATTGCCGGCCAGGCCTTTGAGCGAATGGGCCGCCCGTACCGCCGTGTCGCGGTCGTCAACCGCCAGCGCCGCCCGCACCCGCTCCAGGCTGTCGGCCTGGGTTTCACAGAAGCGCTTGAGCAACTTGCGCAGCAAGGCGCTATTACCGTCCAGACGCTGCAACGCCGCATCTATCTGCAGGCCGGCAATCACCGGCAGGTGGGTATCCTCAGATGTCAGCTCTGGCAGCGCCCCGCGGGCGCCCGAGGCCTTGACCCAGCGTTGCAGGGTGATGAACAGCTGATTGACGTCCAGGGGTTTGGCGATGTGATCGTTCATCCCGGCCTGCAGGCATTTTTCCTTGTCGCCGGCCATGGCATTGGCGGTCATGGCCAGAATCGGCAACTGGGCAAAGTGCGCCTGCGCGCGAATTCGCCGGGTTGCTTCAAAACCGTCCATCACCGGCATCTGACAGTCCATCAAGACCCCGTCGTAGGCGGTCTTGGCCACCATGGACAGGGCTTCGGCACCGTTACTGGCGACATCCACGCGAATCCCGGCGCGGGCGAGAATCTCTACGGTCATTTCCTGATTGACCTGATTGTCTTCCACCAGCAGCAGGTAAGCGCCTTGCAGGGCCTGGCGGGCATCGTGCACCTCGGCCAGCAACTCTTTCTTGCGCGGACGGGCCAGGGCCTGCTGGCCGAAGGTGTTGAGAATGCTGTCGAGCAAGGTCGAAGGCGTGACCGGTTTGACCAGCACGCCGGCGACCGGAAGATTGCCCAGACGCTCCAGCAGCTCGTCGCGGCTGTAGGCCGTGACCATCACAAAAACCGGCGTTTCGCCGATGCGCGTGTCGCTGCTGATCGCGTGCATGGCCTCGACACCGTCCATGTCGGGCATCATCCAGTCCATCAGCACCAGTCGGTAAGGTCGCCCCGCCGCGCAAGCGTCGGCCAGCAGACCGATGGCCTCAGCCGCCGAACTGGCCGTGGCTACGTCAAACTTCAGTGAGCTCAGCATGTTGTGGAAAATGCCCCGCGCACTGGCGTTGTCGTCGACCACCAAAATCGGCATGCCGAGTAAGTTTTCGCCATCCACCAGCAGTTCCCGTTGCTGGCTTTGCAACTTGAAGGGCGCGCGAATAAAAAAGGTACTGCCGACCCCAAGCTCGGAGTCGACACCGATCTCGCCGCCCATCAGCTCGACCAGGCGCGCACAAATAGTCAGGCCCAGCCCGGTACCGCCGTATTTGCGCGAGGTCGAGGAGTCGGCCTGGGAGAACGCCTGAAACAGCCTGCCAGTTTGCTCGGGGCTTAGCCCGATGCCGGTGTCGCTGACCTCAAAGCGCAACCACACCTGGTCGGCGCTGCGCCCTTCTGGACTGATGGCGACCGTGATCTCACCGCGCTCGGTGAACTTGAGCGCATTGCTCAGCAGGTTGTTGAGGATCTGCCCCAGGCGCAGGGAGTCGCCGATCAAACTGGTGGGTACATCGGTGGCGATGTCGAACAGCAGCTCCAGGCCTTTTTCCTGAGCCTTCAAGGTGGCCAGGTCAACCAGGCTGTCGAGCACATCCTCCAGGTAAAAATCGGCCGCTTCGACGTGCAGCTTACCGGCCTCGATCTTGGAGAAGTCGAGGATGTCGTTGATGATGCCGAGCAGTCCCTGGGCCGCACTGGAGATCTTCTCCAAGTAATTGCGCTGGCGCTTGTCCAGTTGGCTGTCCAGTGCCAGATGGGCCATGCCCATGATCACGTTCATCGGCGTGCGTATTTCATGGCTCATGTTGGCGAGAAAGTCTGACTTCTGCCGCGTGGCCTCCTCCGCCAGTTCCTTGGCCTGGGCCAGGGTCTGTTCGGCCGCCTTCTGTGTGGAAATGTCGATCAGGGTGCCGACCAGCCCCGCTATCTTGCCGTCGCTGCCGGGGTAACCGGACAGGCAGTAGATGGCTGGGTGCATCTCGCCATCAGCCCCGGGGATGTGCATCTCGTTGGTGTACACACCGCCTTCACGGAGGATTTTCTCGTTGGCGCGCTGATACTGCGGCCGCTCCTCTGCCGGCAACTGCATGAACTGCAACACAGTCTTGCCGATCAGCTCCTCACGGCGCACACCAAATACATCCAGGAAGGCCTGGTTGAAGCCCAGATAGCGCGCCTCGGCATCCTTGAAAAACACCGGATAGGGCAAGGTATCGAGCAGCACGCGTTGGAACTCCAGCTGCTCGGCAATGGTCTGCTCGTAGCGTTTCCGTTCGGTGATGTCGCGCACCGTGACGCAGGCGCAGGCCGGATGGCCATCGACCAGGGGCAAGCGGGTCAACCCCAGCTCCACAGGAAACTCGCGGCCCCGGCTATCCACCGCACTAAAGTCACCATTGACCCGGTCCATGGCGCGATGGCCGCTGCCAGCCATAAAGCGCTTGCGCATGTCGGCGTGCTGCGGACGAATACTGGTTGGCACCAGCAGGTCGATGGACTGGCCGATCAGGCTGCCGGGCGGGTAAACGAACTGCTCATGGGCCTTGGGGTTGGCGATCAGGATCAGGCCATCGGCATCCACCACCAGCATGCCGTCCGGGGCGAACTCGATGATCTGTCGATACCAGGCATCGGACTCGCTGAAGCGACGGCGCTCGGTTTCCAGCTCACGAATGACCTCGCCATAGCGGCTCAACGCCCGACTCAGGTCGCCGATTTCCGAGTCTTCGTCGATATTCGCATAGCGGATATCGCGCTCGCCCTTGAGCAGTTGATGGGTATTGCCGGTCAACGCCACCAGGGGTTGCAGGACTCGGCGGTGATAAAAGCTGCGCAGCACCAGCAGCACCAGCAACAGGCTGATAAGCATCAGGCTGATGGCCAGCACGGTGGCACGGCCGAGCTGCTGTTGCAGTACCTCGATACGGGCCTGGCCTTCCTGGTGCAGTTTCTTTTCCAGCTTTGCCAGCGGCTCGATAATCGCCAGCATGGTTTGCTGATAAGGGGCGCCAAAGGCCAGTTCGACGGCCTGTGCCCAATCGCCTTTACGAGCAGTGGCAAAGGCTTGCATCTGCAACTGCTCCAGTTGCAGCGACTGCTTTTTCGATTCGAGCAGCAGGGCGACATCCTTGCTCGACAGTTGCTGCGCGAGAAACTGCTCCAGGGCTTTGTCGTAGGAGCGGTCGCTGTTTTTTTCGTCCAGATAGGCCTGGTAATACAGCTCGTCGGTGGTGGTGACGTAGTTGCGCACCGCCAGAGTAAGAGCGTGACTGCCCAGCTGCAGGCGGCTGATGGTATCGCTGGCCTGATGCAGGTACCTCATCTCGGCGCGATGTTCTTCGTTCAGGGTAAAGGCCAGCCAGACACTACCGCAGGCCGTTGCCAGCAGGCCAACTACCAGCCACGTCAGCAGATTACTGAATCTTGCAAGTTTCACTGACCGACTCCCTCGTCAACGCGCAACACTCGATGGCTTTCCGATACAGGTATAACCCAAATGGCTATCGAGCAGAAAAACACATCAATGCCGGCCAAGCAATTGCACCTGAGTCTGACAGAGCGTTCAAGATTTTGCGTTGGCGAAAACGCCAAGGCCCGGTTAAAACCGGGCCTTGGCGGCGTACAGCGGGGCCAGAATCAGAGCCCGAGTTGCTTGCTGATGATCTCGTTCATCACCTCGCGCGTGCCGCCACCAATGGACAGGATGCGGTTATCGCGATACAGCCGCTCCACCAGGCTTTCACGCATAAAGCCCATGCCGCCGAGGATTTGCGTGGCGTCGTAGGTGATGCGATCGGACACGTCGGTGGCGAAATTCTTGGCCATGGAGATTTCCTTGATCACGCTCTTGCCGGCCGCCATCTTCGCGGCCTGGCGGTAGGTGAACTCGCGGGACACTTCCAGTTGGGTGGCCATCTCGGCCAGGCGATGCTTGAGCACCTGGAATTTGCCGATCGGCTTGCCGAAGGCCTCACGCTCTTTGGCCCACTTCATCGACTCTTCCAACGCCAGTTGCGAGGTCATGTTGGCCATGATCGCCAGCGACAGCCGCTCGCTCTGAAAGTTGGCCATGATCCCGGCAAAACCCATGTTCTCGACACCGATCAGGTTCTCCACCGGCACCTGGCAGTCATCGAAGAACAACTCGGCGGTGTCCGACGCCCACCAGCCCATCTTCTTCAGTGAGCGGCCAACGGTGAAGCCTGGGGTGCCCTTTTCGATCAGCAGCAGGCTGACACCACCGAAACCGTCACCGCCGGTGCGCACCGCTACGGTGTAGTAGTCGGCGCGCACGCCGCTGGTGATAAAGGTCTTGCTGCCGCTGACGCGGTAGTAATCGCCCTCCTTCACCGCACGGGTCTTGAGGTTGGCCACATCGGAGCCGCCGCTGGGCTCGGTGACGGCCAGGGCCATGATCTTCTCGCCACTCAGCACCTGCGGCACCACGCGGTCACGCACCGCCGGCTTAGCCCACTTGAGCACCGGCGGCAGGCCGATATCCAGCGAGCCCAGCCCAGCCACCAGGCCACCGGAGCCGCAACGCATCAGCTCTTCACTGACCGCCACCTTGGCGAACAGGTCGCCCTCGTGGCTGCCGCCAAACTGCTCGGGGTAACCGATGCCGAGGATGCCAGCGGCGCCGGCCTTGGCATACAGCTCGCGAGGGAAGCTCTCCGCCTCCTCCCACTCGGCCACGAAGGGCAGGATTTCCCGCTCGACAAAACGGCGTACCGAGTCGCGCAGCAGTTGATGGTTTGCGTCGAAATATTCTTGATAAGCAGACATGAGCAGGCTCCAGCCGAGATGGCTAGACCTTACCAAGCGCTTGCTTGGTATTCAAGACGCTATTTCCGCCATCACTGCCGCCGTTCAAGCCACGGCGTGCGATCGACCTCAGGTGCCCATGGGCCGGCGGCCAGACAGGGCGTGGGCCAGGGTGCCACCGTCGACCATTTCCAGTTCGCCGCCCAAGGGCACGCCATGGGCGATGCGGGTCAGGGACAGGCCATGGCCGGCCAGCATCTGCGCGATGTAATGAGCCGTGGCCTCGCCTTCGACGGTCGGGTTGGTCGCCAGGATGATCTCGCTGAACGCCGCCTCGTCGATGCGCGCCAGCAACTCCGGAATACCGATAGCCTCAGGGCCCAGGCCATCGAGTGGCGACAGGTGGCCCTTGAGTACGAAGTAACGACCGCGATAGCCGGTCTGCTCCACGGCAAACACATCCAGCGGCCCTTCCACCACGCACAGCACCGAGTCATCCCGGCGCGGATCGTCACACTGCGGGCACAGCGGGTCTTCACACAAGGTGCGACAGCGTTGGCAATGCCCCACCCCTTCCATCGCCGTACTCAGCGCATGGGCCAGGCGCATGCCGCCACTGCGATCACGCTCAAGCAGCTGCAAAGCCATGCGCTGGGCAGTCTTCTGCCCGACACCGGGCAGGATGCGCAGCGAATCGATCAATTGGCGGATCAGCGGGCTGAAGCTCATGAAGGTCTACCAGAAAGGAAAACAACGCTTTTGAGTGTTCCCACTCGGTACAAGTGGCGATCAGACGTGGTGCAGAGCAAGGCGCGATTCGGCCCGGGCAGCGGAGTTTACTGGCTGTAAATGAGCATGCCCGGGCCGAGTCGCAACGCCGCTATGTGCTGCGGCTGGACGTCACGCTTAGAAGGGCATTTTGAAGCCGGAGGGCAGCTGCATGCCCGCAGTCATACCCGACATCTTGTCCTGGCTATTGGCTTCAATCTTGCGCACGGCGTCATTGACGGCGGCAGCAATCAGGTCTTCGAGGACTTCCTTGTCTTCCTGCATCAGGCTGTCATCCAAGCTGATGCGCTTGACGTCGTGGCGACCGGTCATCACCACGCTAACCAGGCCGGCACCGGACTGGCCGGTGACTTCGGCGTTGGCCAGTTCTTCCTGCATCTTCTGCATTTTTTCTTGCATCTGCTGGGCCTGTTTCATCAG
>JAIERF010000316.1 GCA_019747075.1 Pseudomonadaceae bacterium | reverse complement strand
CCGCTCTGCCGCGCACGCTGACCGGCCTGGTGCAGGCGCTCCTTGAACAGGGTGCGGTTGGCCAGGCCGGTCAGGTCATCGTAATTGGACAGGTAACGCAGGCGCTCTTCGGCCTCGCGGCGGGCAGTGAGGTCGACGAAAAAGCCCACGGTGTGGCTGACCCGTCCCTGGGCGTCGCGGATCATGCTCAGTTGCAGCCATTGCGGGTACAGCTCGCCGTTCTTGCGCGTCTCCATCAACTCGCCTTCCCAGCTGCCGCTGCGCTCCAGCTCCAGACTGATCAGGCGGTACTGGCGACGGGCATCGCTGCCGTGGATCAGGCTGCCAACGCCCTGGCCGAGCAACTCCTCGCGGCCATAACCGGTCACCGTGGTGAAGGCGCGGTTGACCGCCAGAATCCGGCTGTCCGGGTCGAGGATGACAATCCCCTCGCTGGCCGCCTCGAACACCGTGGCGGCCAGACGCTGTTCTTCTTCGCGGGTCTTGCGCGCGGTGATGTCGCGGCGGGTGCCGAGCATGCGCAACACGCGGCCCTGGGCATCGCGCTCCACGGCCCGGCCGCGGTCCTCGACCCAGATCCAGTGACCGGCGGCATGGCGCATGCGGTATTCCACGGCATAGCCATCGGTGTGGCCCTTGAGGTGCTCGACCAGCACCGCGTGCAGCACCGGCACGTCGTCCGGGTGCAGGCGCGGCTTGAGGTCGGTGAGCATGGCGTTGACCATTTCCGGTTGCAGGCCGAGCAGCGCTTGCAACTGCGAGTGGTGCACCGCGTCGGTGGTCAGGTTCCAGTCCCACAGCCCCAACTCGCTGGCCTCCAGGGCCAGGGCCAGGCGCGCCTCGCTCTTGCTCAGGGCGTGGGTGGTGTCGTCCAGCTCCAGGGTGCGCTGCAGCACGTGCATTTCCAGCTCGTCGTGGGCCCCGCGCAGCTCGCGCTCGGCACGCCGGCGCTGCTCAACTTCCCGCGCCAGCTCCTGATTCAGGCCTTCGGCCTGCTGCTTGGCGTATTCCAGATTGGCGATCAGCGCCTGATTGTGAAAACGCTGCTGCAGGTTGCGGGTGACCAGTCGGTTGACCTGCCAGGTCACCAGCAACAAGGTGCCAGAAAGAATTAGGCCGAGTACGCCCCAGCTTTCCTGGCGCGGGTCGTTGCTCAACAGCAACACACCCAACGGCGGCAATACGCAGGGCAAGGTAAAGGTCAGGAACGCCGACAGGCTGACGGCATAGGCGACACTGGCCGAAAGAATCGCCGCGGCAATCAGGCCGTAGACCAGGGCCTGCTGCAAAAAGGCGTCCGGCGGCACCAGGGCGATCTCGGCGAAAGCCAGAGTCAGCCCAGACAACCCGGCACCCAACAGAAACATCCGCCGCCACTGCGGCTCGGCCTGGCGCGACGGTAAAGCGGCGTTGAACGCGGTGACCTGAATCAGGCGCATCACCGCCAGCAGCACCAGCCACACCAGCCAGCCGGCCAACCGTGTGGAGTTGCTCGGGTTCCATAGCAGGTAGGCGCACGCCACACCGCTGAGCAGCATCAGCAGGGTTGGCACTTGCGAGCCCTGGTACAGCAGGCGTGTGCGTTCGACGGCCAGATCGGCCATAAAGGCCTGCCGGGTATCCGTCAGAGGAACGGACTCGGGAGTAGCAGAAGGAGTTTTCTCAACAGCGTGCATTAGGCTCTGTTCTTATAATGGTTGGCCTAGGTTTGGCCGAAGCATACCCCGTGCTAGACGCTCCGCTGAAATTTTTCTGCGGGCTGGCAGGCAAAAACAGGCAGAACTTTCGTTGGGCCAGAGCTCCAGCCCAGCAACACCTGACTGACCGTCAAATCAGCTTTCCGGGCAAGAGCCCGCTCGCACCCAACCGTCGCCCATGCGCACCGCGCACAGCAGGCGGCTCGCAATGCAGGGGCAACCGCGCCTAAAATGCGCCATGCATGATGACCTCTCCCCCCTGTTGAATTCCCTCAACGACGCCCAACGCCAGGCTGTAGCAGCCCCGCTGGGTCGTCAGTTGGTGCTCGCCGGCGCTGGCTCCGGCAAAACCCGCGTACTGGTGCACCGCATTGCCTGGCTGGTGGCGGTGGAACACGCCTCGCTGCACTCGGTGCTGTCGGTGACCTTTACCAACAAAGCCGCCGCCGAGATGCGTCACCGCATCGAGCAGCTGATGGGCGTCAGCCCCCAGGGCATGTGGGTTGGCACCTTTCACGGCCTGGCTCATCGCCTGCTGCGCGCGCACTGGCAGGAAGCCAAGTTGGCGGAAAACTTCCAGATCCTCGACAGCGACGATCAACAACGCCTGATCAAGCGGGTCATCCGCGAGCTGGGCCTGGACGAAACCAAGTGGCCGGCCAAGCAGTCGCAGTGGTTTATCAACGGGCAGAAGGACGAAGGCCTGCGCCCGCAGCATATCCAGCCGGCCGGCGACCTGTTCCTGGCCACCCAACTGAGCATCTACCAGGCCTATGAGGCCGCCTGCGCCCGCGCTGGACTGATCGACTTCTCCGAACTGCTGCTGCGCGCCCTCGACCTGTGGCGCGACAACCCCGGCTTGCTGGAGCACTACCAGCGGCGCTTCCGCCATATCCTGGTCGACGAGTTCCAGGACACCAACGCCGTGCAGTACGCCTGGCTGCGTTTTCTTGCCAAGGGCGGTGCCAGCCTGATGGTGGTGGGCGACGACGACCAGTCGATCTACGGCTGGCGCGGGGCGAAAATCGAGAACATCCACCAGTACAGCCGCGACTTCCCGGACGCTGAAACCATCCGCCTGGAGCAGAACTACCGCTCCACCGCCGGCATCCTCAAGGCCGCCAACGCACTGATCGCCAACAACCAGGGGCGCCTCGGCAAAGAGCTGTGGACCGACGGCGGCGATGGCGAACCGATCAGCCTGTACGCCGCCTTCAACGAATACGACGAAGCGCGCTATGTGGTCGAGACGATCATGGATGCCCTGCGCAAGGACGGCTTGAAGCGCAGCGACATCGCCATCCTCTACCGCTCCAACGCCCAGTCGCGGACCCTCGAAGAAGCCCTGCTGCGGGAGAAAATCCCCTACCGCATCTATGGCGGCCAGCGCTTCTTCGAACGCGCCGAAATCAAGAACGCCATGGCCTACTTGCGCCTGCTCTCACAGCCCGGCAACGACGCCGCACTGGAGCGGGTGATCAACGTACCGGCGCGTGGCATTGGTGAGAAAACCGTCGAGACCATCCGTGAACAGGCGCGCGCTGCCGACCTATCGATGCACGCGGCGATCAGCCTGATCATCGCCAACAAAGGCTTGCCGGCGCGGGCCTGTGGCGCCCTGGCCGGCTTCCTGGAAACCCTCGACAACCTCGCCGCCAAGGTGCTGGAAATGCCCCTGGGGCTGATGACCCAGACGGTGATCGAACAATCCGGCCTGCTCGCCTACCACAAGGAAGAAAAAGGCGAGAAAGCCCAGGCCCGGGTAGAAAACCTTGAGGAACTGGTCAGCGCCGCCCGTGCCTTCGAGAGCATGGAGCTGGAGGAAGACACCACCCTGCTGGCCGCCTTCCTCGACCACGCCTCCCTGGAAGCCGGCGACACCCAGGCCAGCGAACATGAAGACAGCGTGCAACTGATGACCCTGCACAGCGCCAAGGGCCTGGAGTTCCCGCGGGTGTTCCTGGTCGGCATGGAAGAAGGCCTGTTCCCGCACAAGATGAGCCTGGAAGAGCCCGGCCGTCTGGAAGAAGAGCGACGCCTGGCCTACGTCGGCATCACCCGCGCCATGCAATGGCTGGTGATCAGTTACGCGGAAACCCGCCGCCTGTACGGCAACGAGACCTACAACAAGGTCTCGCGCTTCGTCCGCGAGATTCCCGATGGGCTGATCCAGGAAGTGCGCCTGAGCAACAGCGTCAGTCGCCCCTTCGCTGGCACCCGCAACCAGAGCATGAGCAACAGCAACCTGTTCGCCGGCGCCGAAGTGCCGGACACCGGCTTCAGCCTCGGCCAGAGCGTGCGCCACAGCCTGTTCGGTGAGGGCGTGATTCTCAACTTCGAAGGCGCCGGCGCCCAGGCGCGGGTGCAGGTCAACTTCACCAGCGAAGGCACCAAGTGGCTGATGCTCGGCTACGCCAAGCTGGAGGCGGTGTGAGGGCACGGCCGCTAATGAGCCGACCCTTGCACATAAATCCAGAAACATTCTAACGCTGGCCTCTGCTGCCCTGGCTGGGCAAGATGCGCGCGTGCAATCCATTTGAGAGATGACTCAATGCAACGTTTTATGACCGTGTTTCTGGCCCTATGCCTGGGCCTGACCTTGAGCATGGAAGCCAGTGCCAAGCGGATGGGCAGTGGCAAATCCTTTGGCTCCGCGCCTAGCCATCAAGCTTCCCAGACCCGTCAGGCCGCGCCAGCTGCCACTGCCGCCGCACCGATGGCTGGCAAAGCGGCTGCCGCCAGCGGCGCCTCGCGCTGGCTTGGCCCGTTAGCTGGCCTGGCGGCTGGCGGTCTGTTGGCCTCGATGTTCATGGGTGACGGCTTCGAAGGCATGCAGATCATGGACATGCTGATCATCGCCCTGATCGCTTTCCTGGCCTTCCGCTTTATCGCTTCGCGCCGCAAGCAGCAGGCCCATGCCCAGCCCGCGATGGCCGGTGGTGTGCCCTATCAGCGTGAAATGCCACAAAGCGCCCCCGCCTCGATTTTTGGTGGCAGCAGCGCTGCCAGCGGCAAGGCACCGATCAAGGCGCCGGCCTGGTTCAACGAAACCAGCTTCGTGAATGCCGGTCGTGAGCACTTCCTCAGCTTGCAACAGCACTGGGATGCCAACGAGATGGACAAGATTGCCGAGTTCACCACGCCGCAGTTGCAGGCCTTCCTGCAGAAAGAGCGTGCTGACCTGGGCGACGCCTTCCAGTCGACCTACATCGACAACCTGGACGTACAGCTCGACGGTCTCGATGACCAGGCCGACAAGACCATCGCCACCCTAACCTTCAGCGGCATCGAGAAGACCTCGCGCTTCGACCAGGGCGAAGCCTTCAGCGAAAGCTGGCGGATGGAGCGCGCTCAGGGCGACAACCAGCCATGGTTGATCGCCGGCATGCGCCAGAACTAAGAACCTGTCGACGATCTGCTGCGCGTCGGCCAGGCTGCGTTAAAAACAGGCTCGGAATGCTCATTTACAGCTCGTAAACTCCGCTTCCTCGCCTGTTTTTGCCTTGCTTGGCTCTAGCTCGCGAGATCGTAAACAGGTTCTAAGAACACCCGCGACACACAACAAACCCGGGCTCGCCCGGGTTTGTTGCATCCAGGCTCTGCTAAAGTCAGACGACCTTGCACCACCCACACCACGAGGACTGCAACATGATCGGATACGCAATGGTTGGCACCAATGACCTGGCCAAGGCCAAGGCCTTTTACGATGCCCTGCTCGGCGAGATGGGCGCCAAGGTGCTGATGGATGTCGGCCGCGCCGCGTTCTACGGCACCGCCATGGGCCAGCCGATGTTCGGCATTTGCGTGCCGTACAATCAGGAGGCAGCCAATCCTGGCAACGGCAATATGATCTCCTTGCCAGGCGGCTCCCGCGAAGGCGTGGACAAACTGTATGCCAAAGCCATCAGCCTCGGCGCCACCGACGAAGGCGCTCCCGGCGAACGTATGCCGGGCTTCTACGCCGGTTACTTCCGTGACCTCGACGGCAACAAGCTGGCCTTCTTCCATATGGGCTAATACCCGCCCTGCGACAACCGAGCCCTGCGTGGCGCGCCTTGATGGTGCCGCTGCTCAGGGCTTTTTACTGATCCAAGCCCAGAGCATTTCGCAGGCAATCGGCTGCTGGCCGCTGTCATCGGTGACAGTCACAGCCACCAGCACCTCTCCCCTATCCTGCTGCGTCATCGCCGCAATCTGCTCGGGCGTCAGGCTGGCCACCGCCGTCAGACCACCAACCACGCGCTTGAGGTAATCCACCTTGAGGCTCTTGATCAGCAGCAACTTGTTGTCCGGCATATTCATGCCGACCAGAAAGCCTGTGGCCGACTCGGCCAGCAAGGCCATGGCGGCGGCATGCACCCCCTTGATGTGGTTCTGCACCGATCGCCGGTTGGCGATGCTCAAGGTAGCCTGACTGCGGGTCATTTCATGCACACGCACACGGGCGGTGCCGGCCAGCTTGACCTGGGAGCCGAACAAACGACTAAGCAGTGGGGTGCGCCACGCGGCGGGTAATCTGTAGATCAGCGCGACGACGCGATTGAGGCGATTAGCAACGGCCATGGGCAACTCCAGACAGGGCGACAAAGCCGCCAGTCTGGCAGAGCGCAAACACGCCGATCAGGGCCGCCACGGCAAGCACGCCTGGCAGATCAGCCAATCGGCACAGTCTCTTAGGGCTTTTTGAATACCGGCGCAATCACCACCGGCGCCTCACCCTTGGCCCATTGCTGCAGCTCCAACGTGCGGGCCTTGCTAGTCGCCAACGACTTATTGAGGGTCTCGGTGTAGTACTCCAGCCAGGTACGCGAACCCGGCAGCATATAGGCCAGATCACGCATGCCCACCTGCAGGGTGAGGATCACCTGCTGGAAATCGTTTTCTTGACCTTGTAGGGTTTTCGCCAGCTGGCCCACCGTGCCCGGATCTTCCGTGGCGGCCGGTTTTAGAATGCCGGCGAGATTTCCCGTCTGTTGCAGCGCCAGTTGCGCCCCTTGCTTTTGCACCTGAACCTGCAACTCGCTGATGTCACCCTTGAGGCCCTTGACCTGCTTCTCTAGCTGGCTAATCTGCTCAGCGGCGGCTTTGTTCGGGTCTTCCGCAAACAGACCGGCCACTTTCACGGCCAGCAGGCCCACCAGCATCAGCACGACCACGCCTGCCACACCGTAGAGCAGCAAGCGATTCAACTTGGCAGACTTTTCCAGCACCTGCAGGCGCTCGGCATCGCTGAGCGGTTCTTCAGCGCCGCCTTCGGCTTCTTTACTCACGGTCATTCACCTTGCGGCCATTTGGCCTTGCTCTTGCCTTTGTCTATCGACAATAGCAGCTAAAGCCTGAGGCCAAGGTGACTCGTCGACACCGGCACACAGACCGACGGGCTGGTAGACTCGCCCGCATGTCGGCGCAGCCTGTCGCGCCCACCCTGCAACTGGAGATCCAGACCGTGGAAGAAGTCATCGAACAACTGCGCGAACTCAACGAGCCGGTACCGGTGCCGCTGGAGTTGCCTGACGAAGAAACCCTGGTGGAAATCCAGGAGCAGATCCTTATCCACCTGCCGTTCGAGCTGCGCGAGTTTCTGCTCAAGGTCAGCGACGTAGTCTACGGCCGCCTGGAGCCGGTGACCGCCAGCGACCCGCAATCGCACACCTACCTGCCGGAAGTCACCGCCACCGCCTGGGACCTGGGCGTGCCCCGCGACCTGGTGCCGCTGTGCCAGGACGGCCGCGACTATTACGTGGTCGATGTCGAGGGCGAAGTCACCCTGTGGTCCGGCGCCGAAGGCGAACTGACCGACGAAACCTGGGACTCGGTCTGGCACTGGGCCCGCGACGTGTGGCTGGAAAGCTGATAAGCACTGCGGCTAAACACGCCCAGTCGTCAGCCCATAGCCCTGACCGCGGGCTACGCCGGCCCGCGGTCAGGGCAAATAGATACGAAACTCGCCGCCCCCCAGCGGCCCGCCGTTGCTGATCTCGATATGCCCACGCACGCCCTGGCGCTCATGCAGGGCGGCGATGCGCCCGGCGAAGTACAGGCCCAGACCGGTGCTGCCGGTGCTGTGGTTGATGCCCAGGGCATAGTCGGACTGCTTGACCAGCATCTCCTCGGGATAACCGGCGCCGTCGTCACAGATCGACAGCACCAGCACCCCCGCCTCCTCCCAGGCGCGCACCAGCAGGTGCTGCTGCGCATAGCGGATCGAGTTGGTGATGATGTTGGCCACCACCGAGCCGATCAGGTCCTGGTCGAAGAAGCCCAGCAGGCCAAACTCCTCGACCTCGCAGCGGGCCTCGATATGGCGGCTCTGCAGCACCTCATGGTGGCGCGCCAGTTGCGCCTCGATAAAGTCCTCCAACTCATGGTGCGCCGGGCGCAACGGCAACTGGTTGACCCCCAGTTTGTACAGCCCCAGCAGCTGCACCAGCATGCCGTTCAGGCGGGCAAACTCGTACTCGATGATGCCGTGCTCGCGGTTGTGCAACAGCGCCTCGGGCAACTGGGTGAGCCACTGGCTGTGGGTCTGGGTCAGCAGGGCCAGGGAGTTCTTCATGTCATGCACGGTGGAGGCGATCACCGTGGAAAATTCCAGCCCCTCGGGTGCCGTACTCATGCGCCAAAGGCCTTGTTGTGCAGTAACTGATAACGCTCGTGGCGCGGATCGCTGGTCGGCATCATGCGCACCGCTTCCAGGCAGCGACGACACTCGTCGAGCAGGGCTTCGTCTGGTTTATCGCCGCCCAGGCGCAGCAACGACTGGGCGGTATTGAGGGCGATACTGATGTTCTTCGGTTGCCGTTGCAGGGCCTGGCGAAACAACTCCAGGGCATCGGCGAAACGGCCCATCTGGTAACTGCGCACGCCCTGACGGTTGAAGTCGATGGCCTCGGTGGCGGCACCAAGAATCTCCGGGTCATCGGTCTGCTTGGCAATGCCCTGCATCACCGCCGGATCGTCGCCATACACCTCCGCGCAGTTTTTCAGCAACGCATCGCTGGCATCCGCCTGACCCAATTCGCGCAGCTGGCTGGCCACCTGCAGGCTGACGGCGGCGGAGAAGAACTGGTCCAGCTCGCCGAGCTGGGTCAGGGCCTCATCCGTGAGCTTTTTCGCCAGCGCCGGATCGCCGGATTTGACCAGGCTCTGGGCGTGGGTCAGGCGCGCACGCACCTGCACCACCGGGTCATTGCTGTAGCCCTTCTGCAGCTCGCCAAGGGTCTGGTTGATATCCGCCTGCACGCGCTTGTCGAGGCTGCCATCGCCGGCCTGGGCGGTGAGGGCCTGGGCCAGGCCGAGGTAGTTGTCCGGGCTTTTGAATATCGAGGTGCGGCCCTGTTCCATGGCATGCCGATAGGCCCGGCTGGCGCTGGCGAAGTCCTGGTTTTCCAGCGCCAGCTTGCCCAGCTCCATCTGCCGGCGAATCGCCAGCGGCGACAGTTTTATCGCGTCTTCGAGCACCTGCTGGGCGCGTGAACTTTCACCCTGAGCCAGCAGCACGGCGGCCAGGCCATCGTACAGACCGGGCATCATCGGAAAGCTCTGCAGGCCCTGTTCGTACACATCGCGAGCGCGCGGCAACTGGCCACGGGCATGCAGCAGGCTGCCCAGGGCCATGCACGCCCACGGCGTGGCACGGTCGGCGAGGATGCCGGTGAGCAGGGTTTCCAGCTCATCCTGGCGGCCCAGATCGCGCAGGGCACCGGCGCGATAGCGCTGGCACAGCGGCGCATAGCGCTTGTCCTGCTGACTGAGTGTGGTGCTGGCGGCCAGCACCGCCGCCGGGTCGTGTTTATCCAGGGCCTGCAGAATCGGCTTGAGGGCGTCCTTGCGCTCAACCAGTTTGTCCAGGCGCTGGATCAGGCTGGCGCGGTTGAACGGCTTGGTCAGGTAGGCATCGGGCTCATGCTCCAGGGCACTGAGCACCATGGCCTGGCTGCTCTCGGCCGTGACCATGATAAAGATGCACTGATGGCTGATCAGCTTGCCGATCAGCAGCTCTTCCAGCACCTGCTGACCATTCTTTCCGGCGCCCAGGTTGTAGTCGTGGAGGATGATGTCGTAGCGCTTATGCCGACACAGGGCCAAGGCGTCCTCGCCACGGTCGGCGGTGTCGACATCCTTGGCGCCGATATCGCGCAGCATGCTTTTCATCGAGGTGCGGAAATCGGAAAAGTCGTCGACCACCAGAAAGCGTTTATTGCTGTAGTCCTGCATCAAACGAACCCTTGTACGACCCGGAAAGATGGGCCTGAGTGTAGTTGCCGACGGCTGGCCTGTCCGCTGCTCAATGCTTGCTGCGCTTCGCCGGTGTGAGGCTGAGTAGATTGAGCAGGAAGTTGCCGAAGTACTGCAGGTCCTGCTCGATGGCCGCCCGTGCCGCCGGGCCATCCCCCGCCTGCAGGGCCTTGAGGCAGTCCCCGTGGAAATCATTGAGGCGCAGGGACAAATCGGCCTCGGTGAACAGTCGATTGAAAAACGGCCCCACCTGCAACCATAAGGATTCAATCAAGCGCAGCAACACCGGGTTGGCGCAGGCCTGATAGAGGATCAGGTGAAACTGGCTGTTGTCGGCCAGGTAGGCCTGCACATCGCGTTGCTGCAAGGCCACTTCCATGCGCTCGATGCAACCCTGCAGGATCGCCAGTTCGGCCGCTGTAATCCGCGCGGCGGCCAGCTCCACGGCCAGGCCTTCGAGGTTGATGCGCACCGGCAGCAGCTGCTCGAAGCGCTCGCGGGTCATCGCCGGCACCCGCAGGGAACGCTGCGCCTCGCCCTCCAGCGCCCCCTCCGCCACCAAGCGCTGCAACGCCGCGCGCACCGGCATCGGGCTGGTGCCCCACTCGGCGGCCAGGTCACGAATCTTCAGCCGCTCGCCAGGCTGAAAGCGCCCGCTGAGCAAGCCGCTACGGATGTTCTGATAGAGCTGGTCCTGCAGGTTGTCGGCCATCATCAATCACCGTTTAAACGCTGGCGGAGCCGGCAGTTGCGCGAGGGTCAGGGAGCAGTTGTGCATGAGGTTTCTCCAAAATAGGTACGAATTGCTGAGCGAGTCGTAGGACCGTCGGTTGGGTTAGGCGCATACGCGCAAGGTGTAACGCCTCAGTTTTCGATGCGCCGTAACCCAACGGCTTGGCAGCGGCCAAATCTCTTAAGGCGCCTTATTCTCGATTAGGCAATTGCCGCCATCGACGACTAATACTTCGCCGGTGATGTAACTGGCCTCCGGCGACGCTAGAAACGCCACTGCCGCCGCCACTTCTTCCGGGCGCCCGGCGCGGCCGACCGGGGTGTAGGTGCCGGCGTGGCGCTCTTCTTCGGTCGATGAGCCCGTGGCAATCCAGCCGGGCGCCACGCTGTTGACGGTGATGCCCTGCTTGCCGACTTCCAGAGCCAGGCTCATGTTCATCCCCAGCATCGCCGCCTTGGCCGCACTGTAGGCCGACTCGCCGGGGTTGCTGCCGCGGGTGCCGGTGGTCGAACTGATGTGCACGATGCGCCCGTAGCCACGGGCCTTCATCCCCGGCAACACGCTGCGGGTCAGCAGAAAGGCGCTGGTCAGGTTGCGCGCCAGCGACAGGTTCCAGGTCGCCAGCTCCATGTCCGCCACGTCGGCGAACGGCTCCGGGCTGCCGAGCATGGCCATGCCGGCGTTGTTGACCAGGATGTCGATATGGCCGAACTGGCCATGGGCCCACTCGGCCAGCGCCTTGACCTGCGCTTCGTCGGTCAGATCCGCCGCCATGGCGCGGGCGTCTATACCTTCAGCTTGCAACTCGGCGGCACGCTGCTGGATGCGTGCGCTGCTGGCGGTGATCAGCACCCGCACACCGACGCGGCCCAGGCGCCGGGCAATGGCCAGGCCGATGCCGCTGTCGCTGCCGGCGCCACTGATCAACGCCACCTGCCCCTGCCAAACTGATTCGCTCATTTTCATTCATCCTGTGATCACAAATTAAGCTCATATTACCTAAATGACCGATCAAATCCAGTTATTGACTTATCTGTGATCACAAATAAGAATGTGCAGAAATTCGAACGAGGTGTTCAAGCATGACTGCCAGTGGTATCAGCCCATCCGCCGTGGAAACCTTCACCGCCCGTGAACGAGCGCGCTTTATCGAGCGCAATCCGAAGTCCGTGGCCCTGGCCGAGCGGGCGCGCAACTCGCTGTTCGGTGGCGTGCCGATGCACTGGATGGCCGACTGGTCGACCCCGAACCCACTGTTCGTCAGCCGCGCCAAGGGCGCGCGCTTCTATGATGTCGACGGCCACGAATACATCGACTTCTGCCTGGGCGACACCGGCACCATGTTCGGCCACTCGCCGGACCCGATCGCCAAGGCCATCGCCGAGCAGGGCAATAACGGCCTGACCACCATGCTCCCCGGCGAAGATGCCGTGGTTGCCGGCGAGCTGCTGGCCGCGCGCTTCGGCCTGCCGTTCTGGCAGGTCACCGCCACCGCCACCGACTCTAACCGCTACGTACTGCGCTGGGCGCGGGCGATCACCGAGCGCAAGGTGCTGCTGGTGTTCGACGGCTGCTACCACGGCACTGTGGATGACGTGATGGTGCGTTGCCACGACGGCGAAACCCAGCCGCGCTCCGGCCTGATCGGCCAGGCCTATGACCTGACCCAATACAGCCGCTCGATCCCGTTCAACGATGTCGAGGCCCTGGAAGCTGCCCTGGCCAAGGGCGACGTCGCCGCACTGATGTGCGAGCCGGCGATGACCAACATCGGCATGGTCCTGCCCGAGCCGGGCTTTATGCAGAAGTGCCGCGAGCTGACCAAGAAGTACGGTTCGCTGCTGATCATCGATGAAACCCACACCATCTCCACCGGCATGGGTGGCTGCACCCAACTGTGGAACCTGGAGCCGGACTTCTTCGTGGTCGGCAAACCGATCGCTGGCGGCGTGCCGTGCGGCATCTTCGGTTGCAGCGCGGCCATGGCCGATGCCATGCAGGCCGCGCGCAAACGCGCCAGTGCCGGCAACCACGGCCACGGTCACAGCGGCATGGGCACCACCCTGTCGGCCAACGCCCTGGCGATGCACTGCATGCGCGCCAACCTGGAACAGGTGATGACCCAGGCCGCCTACGATCACATGCTGCCGCTGGCCAAGCGCCTCGCCGATGGCTTCCGCAGCCTGATCGGCAAATACGACCTCCAGTGGTCGGTGACCGAACTGGGCGCACGCAGCGAATTCCAGTTCTGCCCACAGTCGCCGAAAACCGGCGCCCAGGCCGAGGCCGCGTTCCACGACGAACTGCAAATGGCCCTGCACCTGTACCTGATCAACCGCGGCATCCTGATCACGCCGTTCCACAACATGACCCTGTGCTGCCCAGCCACCTCGGCCGCCGACGTGGACCAACTGATCGCCACCCTCGACGAGGCCCTGAGCGAGCTGCTGGCCATCCCCGGCGCCCGCGAATAAGCCGTAGCCCGGATGCACTCCGGGATCAATCGAACATGCCCCGGATTGCATCCGGGCTACCCAAGCAGGCACCCGCGCAAGGGGCCATGAGGTTCAGATGAAATTTGCCGACATCCAGGAAGCCCACGACTTCCTCGCCCAGCACCCCGAGGTGCGCCTGATTGAACTGATTCTGATCGACGCCAACGGCATCCCGCGCGGCAAGCTGCTGCACCGCGACGAGTTGCTGGCGATCTACGAAAACGGCCGACCACTGCCCAGCTCGATCCTGGCCCTGACCATTCAGGGTGAAGACGTGGAAGAAAGCGGCCTGGTCTGGGAAGTGGCCGACGCCGACTGCTGGACCTACCCGCTGGCCGGCAGCCTGACCCTGCAACCCTGGCGCAGCAAACCCACCGGCCAGCTGCAGGTGAGCATGCACCCGACCCAGGGCAGGCCCGCCGCCCCGGCCGACCCGCGGCATGTGCTGGTGCGCGCCATCGACCGCCTGAAGGCCGACGGTTACCACCCGGTGATGGCGGTGGAGCTGGAGTTCTATCTGCTGGATAAAAACCGCGACGCCTGCGGCCGCCCGCAACCGGCACTGCAAATGAACGGCGTGCGCCCGCAGGCACCGCAGGTGTATGGCGTGGCCGAGCTGGAGCAGTTGCAGCCGTTCCTCGACGACCTCTACGACGCCTGCGACGTGCAGGGCCTGCCGGTGCGCACGGCGATTTCCGAGTACGCGCCCGGCCAGGTTGAGCTGACCCTGGAGCACCGCTTCGACGCGCTGCAGGCCATCGACGAAGGCCTGCGTTACAAGCGCCTGGTCAAGGGCGTGGCCAACAAGCACGGCTTTATCGCCTGCTTTATGGCCAAGCCGTTCGGCGACCTGGCCGGCAGCGGCCTGCACATGCACATCAGCCTGGCCGACGCCGAGGGCAACAACCTGATGGCCTCGGAAGACCCCCACGGCACCCCGCTGCTCAAGCACGCCATCGGCGGCATGATGGCGACGCTCAACGACGCCCTGGCGATTTTCTGCCCCAACGCCAACTCCTTCCGCCGCTTCCAGGCCAACAGCTACGCGCCGCTGGCCAAGAGCTGGGGGGTGAACAACCGCACCGTGTCGTTCCGCGTACCGGGCGGCCCGGCCAAGAGCCGGCATGTCGAGCACCGCATCTGCGGCGCCGATGCCAACCCCTATCTGGCGGCGGCGGCGATCCTTTCCGGCATCCATTACGGCATCCAGAACCAGATCGATCCGGGTGAAGAAATCATCGGCAACGGCTACGAGCAGGTCCGCGAAACCCTGCCCACCGACTGGCTGACCGCCCTGCGCGCCCTGGAAAATTCCAGCTGGGCCAAGGAAGCGCTGGGCGAGGAGTTCCTCAAGGTGTTCCTGGCGATCAAATGGAACGAGTTCCGCCAGTTCATGGGCGAGGTCGGCGAGCAGGACTGGCGCTGGTACCTGACCCACGCCTGAGAGGCTGCTGCGCTCGGCCCGGCGTTGTTGGCGGACCGCTCGAAAATGCTCATTGGCTAATTGCCAACTGCGCTTTTCGAGCGGCCCTCCGCCTAGCCCTCCCTTCGCTCATTACGCCTCTCGAATACTCATAGACCGTAGGATGACTCGGAGTCCGTCATGCCCCAACCCGTAGTCCTGATTACCGGCGCCGCTGGCGGCCTCGGCAGCGCCGTGGCGGCACGCTTTGCCGCTGGCAACTGGCGTGTCGCCGCCACCGACCTCAATGCCGACGGCCTGCACCAGTTGGCCAACAGCCTGCCCCTGGCTGCCAGCGTGGCCCTCGACCTGCGCAGTGCGGCCAACTGCCAGGAACTACTTAGCCGCGTACTGGCGCGCACCGGGCGCATCGACGCGCTGGTAAATGCCGCCGGCGTATGGCGCGAAGGGCCGGTGGAGTCGTTCAGCGAGGAGGACTTCGACCTGCTGATGGACGTCAACGTCAAAGCCGCCTTCTTCGCCTGCGCCGCCGCCATCCCGCACCTGCGCGACAGCCGCGGCACGATCATCAATATCGCCAGCGATGCCGGCCACCAGGGCAACCGCAACGCCGCAGCCTACTGCGCCAGCAAGGCCGCCCTGACCCTGCTGAGCAAGACCCTGGCGCTGGACCTGGCGCCGGACGGCATTCGCGTCAACGCCGTGTCGCCGGGCGATATCGCCACGCCGATGCTGGATTTCCAGGCCGAACGCTATGGCGAAGGCGACCCCAAGGGCTACAAGCGCGACCTGCTCAAGCTCTACCCGCAGGGCGCTGGCGCACGCTTTATCCGCCCCGAGGAAATCGCCGAACTGGTGTGGTTCCTCTGTCAGCCGTATGCCGAAGCCATCACCGGCGCCAACCTGGCCATGGATTTCGGCCTCTCGGCCGGCAAGTAACCCGCGCCGCCCAGCCGCAGGGCAGCGGCTGGGTGCAGGCAGCAGGGCAACGCACCAGAACACCGCACTCCAGCTCACCCCGCCACGTGCCGAACCGGGCCGAGGCGCGTCATCATTTCCCACCACTGCCGCCGCCCGCCGCTTAAACCGGGGGTTTAGCGGATTTCTACGGGCACGCCGGGCGTCCTGGCGTTATCCTTGCAGCCCGCCGATCCCGCACCCCGCGTCACGCGCCCTTCTGCACCTTTAAAGAGCTTGTTATGGAAACCGTAAACACCCAGCTGTCGATGACCGTGTTGATGACCCCGGACATGGCCAATTTCTCCGGCAATGTGCACGGTGGCAACCTGCTCAAGCACCTCGACCAGGTCGCCTACGCCTGCGCTAGCCGCTATGCCGGCTGCTACGTGGTTACCCTGTCGGTGGACCAGGTCAACTTTCGCCAGCCCATCCATGTCGGTGAACTGGTGACCTTCCTCGCCTCGGTCAACTACGCCGGGCGCAGCTCGATGGAAATCGGCATCAAGGTGATCACCGAAGACATCCGCGAAAAATCCGTGCGTCACACCAACAGCTGCTTCTTCACCATGGTGGCCGTGGACGACCAGGGCAAACCCACCGCTGTGCCGCAGTTGCCCCTGGGCAGCGCCGACGAGAAACGCCGCTTCCTCCAGGCCCAGCAACGCCGGCAGATCCGCCAGGAGCTCGAACAGCGCTATCAGGCCCTGCAACTCGAACCTTGAATTCGGCTGATCATTTACCCGCCTGTTAAGCTCTGCGCACTTGTCGAGGAGTTGCCATGCTGACCCTGGCCGATCTGTTTATTGTTTTGCTGTTCGCCAGCGCTGCCGCCTGGTTGTGGCGCGGCCACGGCATTCGCGAGCGCGCCCTGGCTCTGGTGCGCCGTCATTGCGAGAAAATGGACGTGCTGCTGCTCGACGATAATGTCGCCCTGCGCCGCCTCAGCCTGCTGCGTGACGCCCATGGCCGGCGGCGCCTGGCGCGGGCGTATGGCTTCGAGTTCACGGTCACCGGCGAGCAGCGCCACGTCGGCAGCATCAGCATGTTTGGCCAACACCTCGGGCAGATCGAACTGGACGCCCATCCCTTCAGCGCCAGCGCCGAGGACGCCGCCAAGCCGGCCAACGTGGTGCACCTCAACGACTGGCGCCAGCGCCCACCGCCGCCTTCCTACTGAGGCACCCGCGCGCCAGCCGGCGGCTATGCTCAGCAGGTTGCCTGCCACCAAGAGCCGCCCATGAATCAACCCCTGTCGAGCGCCAGTACCCTGCATGTCCGCCCCTGGCTGGCGCGCCTGCATCCCGGCCTGTTCGCCATCCCCCTCGGCATCCTCGGCCTGGACGGCGCCTGGCAACATCTGGCGGCGCTGTCCATCCGCGCCGCCCAGCCGACCGCCAAGGCCCTGCTAGCCGGCGGCCTGGCCCTCCTCGCACTGCTGAGCCTGCTCTGGCTGGGCAAAGCGCTGCGCCACAGCTCATTGCTCAAACGGGAATTCTTCCACCCGGTGCAGGGGCCGCTGCTGGCCTTGTGGCCGGTGTCAATCCTGCTCGCCGTCAGCCAGCTGGCGCCGCTGTATCCCGGCGCCAAGGCCGGGCTGCTGACGGCCACCCTGCTGGCCTTGCTGCTGCAGGGCATGATCGCCTGGCAAGTGGTCAAGCAACTGGCCACCGGACAGATGCCGGAAGAACTGGTCACGCCGGTGCTCTATCTGCCGATCGTGCCGGGCGGCCTGGTCGGCGCCATGGCCCTGGCTGCGCTGGACCTGCACGGTTTCGCCATGCTCCTGCTGGGAATGGGCCTGGGCGGCTGGGCATTGCTGGAAATGCGCATCCTCCACCGCCTGTTCGACGGCCCCCTGCCGCTGGCCCTGCGCCCGACCCTGGGCATCGAAATGGCCCCCGCGGCCGTCGCCACCCTGGCCGCCAGCGCCCTGTGGCCGCAGCTGCCGGCGGAGATCCTGGTGATCGGCCTGGGCATCGCCTGCGGCCCGGTCGTAGCGGTGCTGACGCGCTGGCACTGGTGGAGCCGCACGCCCTTCACGTTCAGTTTCTGGTCGTTTTCCTTTCCCGTGGCAGCCCTCGCCGCGGCCATCGTCGAAGCCGTACGCCGCGGCGGCTGGCCCAGCGAAGTGGCGCTGGCGGCGGTGCTGCTGGCCAGCCTGATCATCGCCTACCTGGCGCTACGCACCCTGCTCCTGCTGCTGCGCGGCCAGTTGCTGCCGCAAAACTAGGGGCTGATCAACGCAGCAAAAACGCCGTCACCCGACGGACGGCCGTCTCGGCATCTTCCTGCATAAAGCAGTGACCACCGGCCAGGGTGTGACCGCTGACGTGGGGGTTGAGCGCCATCCAGCGCGCCACGGCGCCGGCGATAAAGGGGTAGGTGCTCTGCCCGTAAAGCACCTCGGTCGGCGTTTGCACCTTGGCCAGGGACGACCACAGGCGTTTGGGGAAGGAGCCGAAGATATCCGCCTCGCGGCTGGGCCGGCATTTCAGCTCGACCGCTCCCTCGACCTCTTTCAGGCCGTGCTCGACGTAAGCCTGCAGTGCCTCGTCGCACCAGCCCTTGAACATCCCACGGCCGTGCAAGCCGGCAAACGCGGCCTGACGATCCGGCCATTGCCGGCGCCGCGAGCGGGCCTTGCTGGCCATGCTGTTGCGCCGGTACAGGCCCACCACGTCGGACAGCGCCATCACGCCGATCATCGCCGGGGTGAACAGCACCGGGTCGAGCAGCACCGCCCGCTGAAACAGCTGCGGCTGCTGGGCCAGCATCAGGCAGGTGAGCACCCCGCCAAAGCTGTGGCCAAGCGCAAAACTGGGCACCGCACCGAACGTCGCGCGCCCGATCGCAAACGCTTCCAGGGCCAGCTCGGCACTGCGGTTCCAGCCATGAAAACGACCGCCGTGATCGCTGTCGCCATGGCCCTGGACGTCACACAGCCAGAGGTCGAAATCTGCCGCCAGTAGTCTCAGCAGGGGTTCATAGGTGCGCCCACAAAAACCGTTGCCATGCAGAAAATGCAGCAACGGCTTGCCCGACGGCGGCGTGTGCCAACCGCGCAGGGTGAAACCGGCGGAACAGGAATGGGACCAGGGTTGCAGCAACATAACGACACTCATTAGACGCAATGGCTGCAGTCTAACCAGCCGGCCGGGACAAGGAAAATCCCCTAACTGCTGCTAGGATGGCCGCCTTTGACCCTTCGACGTGATGCGCCCCATGGATATTTCCGCCCTGTTTGACCTGTTTCTGCACCTGGATCGCCACCTCGAAGTACTGATTACCCAGTACGGGGTGTGGATCTACGCCATCCTGTTTCTGGTGATCTTCTGCGAAACCGGGCTGGTGGTGATGCCCTTCCTGCCGGGCGACTCGCTGCTGTTTATCGCTGGTGCAGCCGCCGTGCACAGCGGCCTTGACCCGTGGATTCTCGGCATCAGCCTGTTCTTTGCCGCCACCCTGGGCGACAGCTGCAACTACTGGGTGGGCCGACGCTACGGGATTCGCCTGTTCGAGCGCGGCAACTCGAAGATCTTCCGCCGCGACTACCTGCTGCGCACCGAGATTTTCTACGCCGACCACGGCGCCAAAACCGTCACCCTGGCGCGCTTCCTGCCGATCCTGCGCACCTTCGCACCCTTCGTCGCCGGCCTCGGGCGCATGCCCTACGGCCAGTTCCTCAGCTACAGCGTGCTCGGCAGCCTGCTGTGGATCGGCGGCCTGATCACCCTCGGCTACCAGTTCGGCAACGTGCCCTTTATCAAGCAGAACCTGACCCTGCTGATTCTGTTCATCATCGGCTTGTCGCTGTTGCCAATGCTGCTCGGCTGGTGGCATCAGCGCCGGCAGAGCAAGGCCTAACCCGCCAGTAAGCAGGCGGCCAGCCCCTGGTTGAGCGCCTGCTGATCCTGGGCGGCACTGAAGATCAGCTCCAGCCGCGAGTCCTTCCTCCATTCACTGCTGCGCCAGTGCGGCGCCTCGCCATCCAGGGCATTGGCCGACAGCCAGCCGGCGTTGCTTTGCAGCACCAGCTTGGCGCGCCGCCAGGGCCAGGTCGCCAGCCACTGTTGCACGCGCAGCAGCTCGAACTGCTGACTGGGGTGCCAACGCCAACCGATGCTCCAGCCTTCGGCCTGCTCCTGTACCTGACAAATCGGCTGACGCGGATCGCGCCACAGTGTCGGCAACGCCGCGCCGCCTTCAGGCAGTGATAACGCGGCGCCCGCCGCTTGAGCGCGCGCGTCGATGCCCGGCACAGCGCTTACGGGCAGCTGGCCCTGAGTCGTCCAATACAGCGGCAGCGCCGGCAATTGCGCCTGCAGCCGCGCCCGACTGGCAGCATCGAGCTGCTCCGCCTTGTTCAGCAGCAACAGCCCAGCCAGACCGAGGGCCGCCTGCTGACTGGCCGGCAACGGCTGCCCCGCCGCCAGCGCCGCCGCATCCAGCACCAGCAGCAGCGGCTGCAGAGCCAGCACGCCGGTCCACGGCGGCTCGGCCAGTTGCCGCAGCAACTCGGCCGGATGGCCCAGGCCGGAAGGTTCGATCAGCAGGCGATCCGGCCGCGCCTGACGCAGCAGGCGCGCCAGGCCAACCTGAAACGGCGCGCCGTTGACGCAGCACAGACAGCCGCCGGGCACTTCGGCCAGGCTGATGCCGTCCGCCGCCGTGGTCAGCAGGGCTTGATCCAAACCGATCTGGCCGAACTCGTTGATCAGCACCGCCCAGCGTTCGTCCGCCGGTTTGTGCGCCAAGAGGTGGCGAATCAGGCTGGTCTTGCCGGCACCCAGGGGGCCGGCGAGCAGATGGGTGGGAATCTGGCTGAGCATGGGCAATCTCGATAGGCGCGCAGTCACCATGCTGCCGCCTTTATCGGCACCAGGAAAGCCGCGTGGTAAAGTCCCGCGCATTTCGTCGAGGAGGATTATCCATGCGTCGCGGATTTGTTTGGTTGTTAAGCGCCCTGCCCCTGCTGGCCCAGGCCGAAGCCTGCATCGTGCACAGTCAGAGCGCGCAGGTGGACGTCAAGGTCTGCCAGCAGAACCGCAGCATTCCGGCCGGGCTGTTCCACGACGGCTTTTGCCAGCCGCAACTGGCCGGGCAGAAGGTCGAGGTCACCTACACCGAGCAGTGCCCGATCGGCGCCTTCGGCAGCTGCCGCAATGCCAAGGTGGCCGGCACGCCCTATCAGCAAGACATCCACTACTACGGCGTGGCCAGCGATGCGCGCCTGCTCAAGCCGGCCTGCGAACAACAATCCAAGGGCGTGTGGGTGGCTTTCTGAGTCAGTCGCACAGCGGCAACTCGAAGTAGAAGGTACTGCCCTGGCCATCGCTGCTGGTGAAACCAATCTGGCCGCCCATGCGCTCGATCAGCTGACGACTGATCGCCAAACCCAAGCCAGTACCGCCCTTCTGCCGGGTATCTGAGGAGTCTTCCTGGGCAAAATGCTCGAAAATCCGCGAGCGAAATGCCGGGGCAATGCCTGGCCCCTGATCGCGCACACTGACCCGCACAACGCTGCCGAGCAGTTCGATACACACCTCGACACGTCCCCCGGCCGGGGAAAACTTCGCCGCATTGGATAACAAGTTGCTCAACACCTGCTCCAGTCGCTGGGCATCCACCTCAACCCGCGCAGCGGCGCCCTGCAGCAGGGCCAACTGCACCTGATACTGTTCGGCATAGCCCAGATTGTTCTGCAGCGCGCACTCCACCAAGGGCTGCAGCGCCTGTACCTGCAGGTCGAAGGTCATCTTGCCGGCCAGCAGCTTTTCCATATCCAGCAAGTCGTTGACCAGAAAGGTCAGCTGCTGGCTGTTCTGCTGGGCCAGCGCCAACATTGCCCGAGCCTGTTCCGGCAGCTCGCCGAGCACCCCGGCATTGACCAGCCCCAGTGCGCCACCAATGGAGGTCAGTGGCGTGCGCAACTCATGGCTGACCATCGACACAAACTCGCGCTGCATCCGCGTCAGACGCTGTTCGTCACGAATATCCTGAACCATCGACCAGACCTGCTGATGGCCCTCGCTGTCACTCACCAACATACCCTGCACGCGTACCGGCAAGCGCGTGCCATCCTGACAAAGCAGTTCCTTTTCATAGGGCCCGAAGTGGCCAAACTCCAGCAACTGGCGCAACTGCTCGCGCTCCTTTACCTCAAAATCACGTGGCGTCAGTTGCCAGTAATCGAGGGCCAGAAAGGCGGCATGGCTATATCCGGTCATGTTCAGCAAGGCCTGATTGACCTCCAGAGCACGGCCGGCACGCAGCGTGTTCAAGGCGATGCCAATGGGCGACAACTGGAACAGGCCCCGCAAGCGCACCTCACTATTGCTCACCGCCGCAGACTGCTCGCGCAGGTGCTGAACCAGCACCGCGCCGACATAGCCGATGATGGCGCTGAAGGTACCCAGTACGGCAGCCATGCTGATCCAGGTCGAAACGTCGCCACTGTAGGCTGCATAGTCGGTCAGGCTGAGCGGCAAGCCCCAGGTGGTCGCCAGCACGCCAAAAAACAGCACCCAGATCACCAACAATATCGCCAGGCGCAGCCCCGCCTGCGGGCTGAGGAAAAACCCGGCCAGAAAGGCCAGAAACAACAGAAAACCACGCGAGTCGGCGGCCGGCCCCAGTTGCAAGGTGGAGGCCGAGACAAAGGCCAACAACAAGACCGTGAGGCAGATCAGGCGCAAACGTATCGACCAGCGCCCGCGCAGCCAGGCAAGCACGACAATCCCCGCCAGACTGAACAACTGCACCAGCATAAACGGCTGCCAGCCAATCAAGCGCAGACGCAGCAACAGGATCAACACCCCAACGGACGTCAGCAACGCCAGCAGGCTGACTATGTTGCCAAACAGCCGCTCGCGCAGCGCCTCAAAAGACTCCTCGCCCACCGGGCGGCTTTGCCACAAGTTCATCGCCACCCCGTAATCCGCACGCGCACGACAACAGGGGCAATAATCAGCACAAGATCGAACATATTGGCCATCCGCTAACAGGAACCCGACACCGCCGGGCTGAACTCAGAGTCTAGGCCAACGCTGAACCCATTGCCGCCGCTGGCCTTCGCGCAGCTGAGGCAGCGGCCAGCGGCAACAGCCTTGCCCAGGGTTCATCCGAGCTAGGCGCGAGGATCAGGCGGCCGCGTCATGCCAGGGTCCGAATGGGTCGGGCAACGCCCGCCACGCCTCAATGCCCTGGGCGATTTCGGTATCATCCAACAGGCAGGCATCCAACTCTGCCGTCAGCTGGGCAAAATCGATGTGCTGGCCGATAAACACCAACTCCTGGCGGCAATCGCCAACCTCCGCCAACCAGTTGCGCTTGATCGCCTGCACGCTCTCGTCATCCTCGGGCCACTGGTCTTTTGGCACAAAGCGCCACCAGCGCCCGGCAAAACCGTGACGCATCAGACCGCCTGCCTGGGACCAGCTGCCGGCCTCCTGATACTTACTGGCCAACCAGAAAAAGCCCTTGGAGCGCAGCAGGCGGCCATTGCTCCATTCGCGGTTGATGAAGGTGAAGAAGCGCTCGGGGTGCAACGGCCGGCGTGCGCGCCAGGCAGTTGAAGCGATACCGTATTCCTCGGTTTCCGGCACATGCTCGCCGCGCAACTCCTTGAGCCAGCCCGGCGCTTGGGCGGCCCGCTCGAAGTCGAAGCGACCGGTATTCAGAATCCGCTCCAGCGGCACCTGGCCCATGCTCATCGGCACAATCTCGGCATGGCTGTTGAGCCGCCGCAGGATCGCCAGCAGCTCGTCGCGCTCAGCGCTAGCGATCAGGTCGATCTTGCTGAGCAACAGCACATCGGCGAACTCCACCTGTTCGATAAGCAAATCGGTGATTGAGCGTTCGTCCTCTTCACCAAGGGTTTCACCACGGCTGGCCAGGCTTTCGGCCTGGTGAAAATCACGCAGGAAGTTCACCCCGTCGACCACCGTGACCATGGTGTCGAGGCGTGCGATGTCGGCCAGGCTCTGGCCGTCTTCACCACGGAAGGTGAAGGTTTCCGCCACCGGCAGCGGCTCGGAAATACCCGTCGACTCAATCAGCAGGTAATCGAAACGCCCGTCGCGAGCCAGGCGCCCGACCTCCTCCAGCAGGTCTTCACGCAGGGTGCAACAAATGCAGCCGTTGCTCATTTCCACCAGCTTTTCTTCGCTGCGGTTGAGGCTGACATCGCGCTGCACTTCACTGCCGTCGATGTTGATTTCACTCATGTCATTGACGATCACCGCGACCTTGAGGCCTTCGCGGTTACGCAGAATGTAATTGAGCAGGGTGCTTTTGCCGGCACCGAGAAAGCCGGAGAGCACGGTGACGGGAAGGCGAGCAGACATGGACAGTTCTCATTCAGTTGACGGGGCAGTGGATATTTTTGTTATAACATAACACTAAATACTCAAAACAGCCGACCCCTGCACGATGAACAGCCTCACCCTGCCAGACATGGCCACGCAAACGCTCGAGCAACAACAACCTCTGGATTGGGTCGGCATGGCCGACATTGCCCTGCCCATACGCCTGCACGGGCAGCCGATTGCCGCGCGTGCCGCGGCCGGCGTCAGTCTCGATAACGGCGCGGCGCGTGGCATTCATATGTCGCGCCTGTACCTGGCGCTGCAGGCGCTGGAGCAGACCGAGCTGAGCCCGGCATTGCTGCGCCAGGTGCTTGAGCGCTTCCTGAGCAGCCATCAGGGCTTGTCGCGCAGCGCCTACCTCGACCTGCAAGGCCAGGCGCTTTACCAACGCCCTGCCCTGATCAGCCCGCTGACCGGCTGGAAGGCCTATCCCTTGCGCCTGCGCAGCCGCCTGGATGGGCAAGGGTTCCACGTGGAACTGCGCCTGGAAATCGGCTATTCCTCCACCTGCCCGTGCTCAGCCGCCCTTGCCCGACAATTGATAAAGCGGCAATTCAGCGACGATTTTGCAGACAAAATCTTCGATCATGTAGCTATTGAGCAATGTTTAAACAGTAGCCATGGCATTCTGACACCGCCCTGCAAACGGCGGTCAAGCGTGCCGATGAGCAGGCCTTTGCTCTAGCCAACGGTCAGAATCTGATGTTCTGCGAAAAGGCGGCTGCGCACACTCTGACGCGGGGCGCGGGCGCAGCAGGCATGGCGCCGCCGCCAGGCTTGGCGCAAAATCGCCACGCCCGCGCCCAACCCTCGATGAGAGACGCCGATGTTTCCTGAAAGCAGCATTCCCGAACTGGCCCACGTGATTCAGCTGGCCGTCGCCCC
>JAIERF010000269.1 GCA_019747075.1 Pseudomonadaceae bacterium | reverse complement strand
GACCCGGCCGGTCAGGGCTGGATGGCCTCGGCCATCGCCCCGGTCTATCGCGGTGATTTCCTCGAAGGCGTGGTGGGTATCGACATCACCGTGGACGGCATCCTCAAAGAGATCGGCCAGCTGCAGGTGCCGTGGAACGGCTACGCCATGCTGGTCAGCAAGGATCTCAACATCATGGCCCTGCCCAAGGCCGGCGAAGATGATTTTGGTCTCGACGAACTGACCCAGCACACCTACGCCGAAGCCATTCGCCGCGAACTGTTCAAGCCTGAGGACTTCAACCTGCGTAAGCGGGTTGAAACCCGTGCCCTGGCAGAGCGGGTGGCAAGCGAGGCCGCCGGCATCGAGCGCGTGCAGTTCGGTGGCCAGGCCCACCTGGTGGCCTGGGCCAGCATTGCGCAAACCGACTGGCACCTGCTGACGGTGGTGGCCGAGGCGGACGTATTTGCCCAGACCAACAGCCTGGCCCAGCGCTACAAGGAAATCGGCTACCTGCTGATTGCCGGCCTGCTGCTGTTCTATGCGGTGTTTTTCAGTTTTATGTGGGTGCGTGCGCAGCAGTTAAGCAGCCAGTTGCGCCGACCGATTACCGGCATTTCGCAGATGATGCGTGAGATTGGTCGCGGTAACCGGCGCCCCGCGCGGGTGTCCTCGGACATCGGCGAGCTGGATGAAATGGCCGGCCACGCCGTCGATCTGGGTGCCCAGCTGGAGCGCAGCGAAGCCCAGGGCGCCACCACCCAGCAGCGTCTCGAACTGGTGCTGGAAAGCGCCACCGAAAGCCTCTGGGAACTCAACTTCGACACCCGCCTGGTCAGCTTGCGCGGGCGCTTTGCCGAGCGCTTTGGTCTGCCGAGCAGCGAAATCAGCGACGACGCTTTTATCCAGCGGGTGCATCCCGATGACGTGATGCGGATGAATACCTCGCGGCAGCTGCTCGATGACTCGGGCAGTGAGCGCTATGAGGCCGAGTTCCGTTTCGCCGATGGCGCCGGTCACTACCACTGGCTGCTCAGCCGTGGGCGGGTGGTGGAGCGCGATCCGCAGAGCGGGCAAGTGCTGATGCTGGCCGGCACCCACGTGGACATCAATGCCCTCAAGCAGACCGAGGCCGACCTGCGTCAGGCCAACCTCGAAGCCCTGGCGGCCAGCCAGGCCAAGTCGCGGTTTATCTCCAGCATCACCCACGAGTTGCGCACGCCGCTGAATGCCATCTATGGCTTTGCCCAGTTGCTGCGCCTCGAACACCCGGCCGAGAGCGTCAGCAGCGAGGCCGATTACCTCGATGAAATCATGCTCGCCAGCACCCACCTCAACCAGCTGGTCGGCGACATCCTCGACTGGTCCAGTGTGCAGGCCGAGAAGCCGCAGCTCGAACTGCAGCCGGTGGATGTCACCCAGTTGATGAACGAGTGTGCCGACATGGTCCGCGTCGAGGTGCTGGCCCAGGACCTGCACCTCAACCTCGACTTGCCCGACCAGGCCCTGCAGGTGCCCGCCGACCCGCGGCGGTTGCGCCAGGTGCTGATCAACCTGCTGTCCAATGCGATCAAGTACAACACCGTCAACGGCCACATCACCCTCAGTTATCAGGTGGCCGCCGGGCATATCCGCCTGCTGGTCGAAGACACCGGCCTGGGTATTGGCGCCGAGCTGCAGGCGCAGCTGTTTGAGCCCTTCCAGCGCCTGGGCCGGGAAAACACCGCGATTCAGGGCACCGGCATCGGCCTGTCGCTGTGCCGCGAGTTTGCCGGCCTGATGCACGGGCAGATGGGCGTGCACAGCGAGCCGGGCATCGGCAGCAGCTTCTGGATCGAACTGCCGCTGCTCGACCCCACGGCCTCGGCCGAGGCCCTGGATGATGAAGATGTCGCGGCACCCGTCGCCAGCCCGGTGGTGCGGCGCCAGGTGTTTTATGTGGAAGACAATCCGGCCAGCCAGTTTCTGGTACGCAAGGCCCTGAGCGACCTGGCCGAGGTGCACGTGGCCAGCAATGGCCGGGTGGCCCTGGAGCGCATCCTGGCGACGCCGCCGGACCTGCTGCTGCTGGATTTCCATTTGCCCGACATGGACGGCGAAGCCTTGCTGCGCGAATTGCGCCGTCATGCACAAACCCGCCAACTGCCGGTGGTGGTGCTGACGGCCGCCGCCGAAGCCGCGCGCCTGGCCATGCTCGACTGCCAGGGGCTGCTGGCCAAACCGATCAATCTGGATGAATTGCGCGGGCTGGTCAGCGCCCTGCTGCATGAGGTCACAACCGATGCTGCTTTGCCACCGTGGTGGTGATCGACGATGTGCGCGCCAACCTGCGCCTGCTGGAGTCCAGCCTCAAGGCCTTTGGCCTGCGTGAGATCAAGGCCTTCAGCGACTCCGCCGAAGGCCTGGCCTGGTTGCAGGCCAATCCCTGGGACCTGTTGCTGCTGGACCTGGATATGCCGGCGCCGAATGGCTTCGAGATCCTGCAGCAACTGGCCAGCCGCGACCGCAGCTGCTCGCCGGTGATCATCGTCACCGCCCTCAATGGCGTCGACGAGCGCCGCCGCGGCCTGGAGCTGGGCGCCAACGACTACATCTGCAAGCCCCTGGACCTGCCGGAGTTGTTGTTGCGCGTGCGCAACAACCTGCGCCTGAGCCTGGCCAGTCAGGCCCTGCAACAGGAGCGTGATCAGCTGGAGCAGCGCGTGCAGGAGCGTACCGAGCAGTTGCGTGCCAGCTTCCAGTCGGTGATTCGCAGCCTGGCGCGGGCCGCCAGCTACAAGGACAACGAGACCGGCGACCATATCCTGCGCATCGGCGAGTCGGCGGCGCTGATTGCCACGGCCATGGGGCTGGACCCCGAGTGGATCGAGCAGCTGCGCCTGGCGGCGCCGATGCACGATGTCGGCAAGATCGGCATCCCCGATGCCATCCTCACCAAGCCCGGCGCGCTGACGGAGGATGAGCGCAAGGTGATGAACTACCACGCGCGTATCGGCTACGAGATCCTGCATGACGAACAGCGCTCACCATTGACCGACCTGGCCGCGGAAATCGCCATTTCTCACCACGAACGCTGGGATGGCAGCGGCTACCCGAACGGCCTGAAAGGCGAAGAGATTCCGCTGTCCGGGCGCATCGTCGCGCTCTGTGATGTGTATGACGCCCTGCGTTCGCCGCGTCCCTACAAACAGGCCTGGAGCGCCGAGCGTGCCCAGGCCCATATCCGCGACAATGCCGGCGGGCATTTCGACCCGCACCTGGTGCAGATCATGAGCAGCATGTTTGCCGAGCTGGAAGCCCTGCAACTGACCATGGCCGATCGCGCCGAGCCGTTTATGCTCACGCCGCTGCCCGCCTGAGTCACCCCGGCGGCCGCGGCCTTCGCGGCTCAGGCCTGGCGCGTGCGCAGCAAGCGCTCGGCGCCACCCTCGGCGATGCGGCGGTTGCCGACACGCTCGGCACCGCCCTCGACAATCCGCTTACCGCCGACGCGCTCGGCGCCATCGGCGGCAATCCGACGATTGATCAGGCGTTCGGCGCCGCCTTCGGCCAGTGGTTGCACGGGGGTGAGTTGTTGTTCTTCGACCTGGCTGCTGCGCAGTTCACCGAGCAGCGGCTGGGGTTGGCTCTCGGGCAGGGCAAAGGCGTTAAAGGACAGGCTGGCCAGGATCAGGCTGGCGAAGGCTGGGCTTTTCATGGGGTGGCTCCTTGTGGGGGCTGGGTGGGTGTGGAGCCCATGATAGGCGCAATAAATTGATTAAAAAGCGCATATTAATGATTAAAACAATCGCTAAATTAGATTGTTGTGCCTGAGCGTCAGCGCTGGCGGCCCGCCGCCCCTGCCAGTGCCGGCGTGCAAAAACGCCGTTGATGTGGTTTAACGGCTGCGGGTGGCGCTGGAGCCACGCCGGATACGTCACAGGGAGAACCGAATGAATCCGATGCTGAACCTCAAATCCATTGTTGGCGGGCTGCTGGCAGTGTTGTTGCTGATTGCGCTGATGGGCTCCTGGTACACGGTGAACGAAACCGAGCGCGGCGTGCTGCTGCGCAACGGCGCCCTGGTGGGTGTGGTCGAGCCGGGCCTGTCGTTCAAGATTCCGCTGATCGAGACGGTCAAGCGGATCTCGGTGCAGAGCAATGCCACCACCTATCAGGGCCTGCAGGCCTACAGTAAGGACCAGCAGACCGCGACCCTGAATGTCTCGGTGTCCTGGCATGTGGTGCCGGCGGAAGTCGGCAAGGTGTACATGCAGTACCAGGACCTCGATGGCCTGGTCTCGCGCCTGATCAGCCGCCAGGTGCCAACCCAGGTGGAGAACGTGTTCGGTCAGTACAACGCGGTCAGCGCGGTGCAGAACCGCGGCAAGTTCGTCGCCGACGTGACCAAGGCGATCCGCGATTCGGTGACCGGGCCGGTGGTGATCGATGGCGTGCAGGTGGAGAACATCGACTTTTCCGATGACTACGAGCGCTCCATTGCCCTGCGCATGAAGGCTGAGGTTGAGGTGAAAACCCGCGAGCAGATGCTCGCCACCGAACAGGTCGAGGCGCAGATCGTGGTCACCCGCGCCCAGGCCGAGGCGGACTCCAAGGTCGCCCAGGCCAAGGCCGATGCCGAAGCCACGCGCTTGCGTGGTAACGCCGAAGCCGATGCGATCAAGGCCAAGACCCTGGCGCTGAGCAGTAATCCGGCACTGATTGAGTTGACCAAGGCCGAGCGCTGGGACGGCAAGCTGCCCACCACCGTGTTGCCCAACGGCACCCTGCCGTTTATCGACGCCAGCAAGTAAACCCCAGGCCGGCGGCGGCTCGCGCCGCGTGCCCTCGCGACCTCTGGACCAGCGGTCATCGCGGGGGCGCGACAGGCGCGGCTTTTCGGTATACTGCCCGGCCTTAAAAACTGGCCGCTGGCTGGTTTGATCTGCACATGACAAGCCACGCACACCGCGTGGCTTGTTAGTTTTTGTCGCGCCGGTTGGCGCACTGAGATGAGGCAAGACGATGAGCGCACTGGTTGGCGTGATCATGGGTTCCAAATCCGATTGGAGCACCCTCAGCCACACCGTGGAGATGCTCGACAAGCTCGGCATCCCCAACGAAGTCAAAGTGGTGTCCGCCCACCGTACTCCGGACCTGCTCTTTCAGTACGCTGAACAGGCCGAGGCGCGTGGTATCCAGGTAATCATCGCCGGTGCCGGCGGCGCCGCGCACTTGCCGGGCATGTGTGCGGCCAAGACCCACCTGCCGGTACTCGGCGTGCCGGTGCAGTCGGCCGTGCTGTCGGGCGTCGACTCGCTGTTGTCCATCGTGCAGATGCCAGCCGGCATTCCGGTCGCGACCCTGGCCATCGGCAAGGCTGGCGCGGTCAACGCGGCGCTGCTGGCCGCCAGCATCCTTGGTCACCAGCACCCGCAGTTCCATGTCGCGCTCAAGCAGTTCCGCCAGGAGCAAACTGACGCGGTGCTGGACAACTCAGATCCACGCGAGGCCTAAGCAGATGAAAATCGGTGTAATCGGTGGCGGCCAACTGGGCCGTATGCTGGCGTTGGCAGGGACCCCGCTGGGGATGAACTTTGCCTTCCTCGACCCGGCGCCGGATGCCTGCGCGCAGGCCCTGGGCGAGCATATCCGCGCCGATTACGGCGACCTCGACCATCTGCGCCAGCTGGCCGATGAAGTGGATCTGGTCACCTTCGAGTTCGAAAGCGTGCCGGCCGAGACCGTGGCTTTCCTCTCGCAGTTCGTACCGGTTTACCCAAGCGCCGAAGCCCTGCGCATCGCCCGTGATCGCTGGTTCGAGAAGTCGCTGTTCAAGGACCTCGGCATTCCGACCCCGGATTTCGCCGACATCCAGTCCCAGGCCGACCTCGATGCTGCGGTGGCCAGCATTGGCCTGCCGGCCGTGATGAAGACCCGCACCCTGGGTTACGACGGCAAGGGCCAGAAAGTCCTGCGCAAGGCCGCCGATGTGACCGGTGCCTTTGCCGAACTGGGCAGCGTGCCGTGCATTCTCGAAGGCTTCGTGCCGTTCAGCGGCGAAGTGTCGCTGATCGCCGTGCGCGCCCGTGATGGCGAAACGCGCTTCTACCCGCTGGTGCACAACACCCACGTCAACGGCGTGCTCAACCTGTCGATCGCCAGTACCCAGCATCCGCTGCAGAAACTGGCCGAAGACTACGTCGGCCGGGTGCTCAAGGCCCTGGATTACGTCGGCGTGCTGGCGTTCGAGTTCTTCGAAGTGGACGGCGGCCTGAAGGCCAACGAAATCGCCCCACGGGTGCACAACTCCGGGCACTGGACCATCGAAGGCGCCGAGTGCAGCCAGTTCGAGAACCATCTGCGCGCCGTGGCCGGCCTGCCGCTGGGCTCGACCCGCAAGATCGGCGAAAGCGCCATGCTCAACTTTATCGGTGAAGTGCCGGCGGTGGAGAAGGTGGTGGCGATCGACGACTGCCACCTGCATCACTACGGCAAGGCCTTCAAGGCCGGGCGCAAGGTCGGCCACGCCACCCTGCGCAGCGTCGACCGCGCCACCCTCGACCGGCAGATCACGGCCGTCGAATCGCTGATCGACCAGGCCTAAGCCTGCCGCTGCCCCGGCCGCCTTTCGGTACGGGGCAGGGTCAAGCCGCGGTGGAACTGTCCGCCGCCGCTTGAGTCACAGCTGTCTCCCCTGGCTGCCGGATGTTGCCATGCGCGCCTTACTGCTCTTCGTTGTCTTGCTCCTGAGTGCCACGGCCCGCGCTGAACTGGCGGAAACCGACTGGCTACAACTGCTGCCGGCGAGCGATCGCCAGGCCCTGGAAAACATGCCGGAAATCAGCCACGACACGGCGGAAGGCGAGGGCGTGTTTACCAACAAGGGCGGCTTGAAACAGGCCGACAAGCAGCTGCCCGCGGTGATGTATTCGAGCAAGACCGTCGCTACCATGGACGGCAAGAAGATTCGCATTGGTGGTTATCCGGTGCCGTTGGAAAGCGATGCCAAGGGGCGCAGCACGCTGTTCTTCCTGGTGCCGTATCCAGGCGCCTGCATCCATGTGCCGCCGCCTCCACCCAATCAGCTGATCCTGGTGCGCTACCCCCAGGGCATTGCCCTGGAGGACATCTACGCGCCGATCTGGGTCAGTGGTGCGCTCAAGGTTGAGGCGGTCAGCAATGATCTCGCTGATGCTGCCTACGCTCTGGATGCCAGCGCGGTAAGGCTGGTCGAAGAAAGCGATCTGTAGCGATCGTTCCTAGAGCGGCTCGCAGCTCAGGCGCAGGTCAAGACTGTGGCTGGTGCCGGGGGCCAGGTGCACGCAGTCGTCCCAGACATTGGCAGTTTCGATGCAGAGCATGCGCTGCCAGGCGTCGGCGGCAAAGTCGCTGAGGCGCAGGGCTTTATCTACCCAGGGGTTCCACAGCACCGCTGAGGCCGAGCCCTGGCTGTGCAGGCTGATACGTCGCTGCCAACCATGATCGACCAGGCTCAGGCTGGGCGGCAGACCCAGGTAGATGCGGTCGGTCTCGCCGGCAAAGCCCAGGGCGCTGGCTTGTTGGCGTTCTTGCCAGTCGTCGAGGGTTTCGATGTAGCGGCAACCGGCCAGGCCTTCGACCTCGACCTGACGGATGTCGCTGACGGCGAAGTAGCTGTGCAGAGCCTGGCTGAGGGTCAACGGCTGGGTACCGTGGTTGTGGCTGAGCAAGCGAATATGCAGCTGCTGGTCGAGGCGAATCTGCAGGCTGACCGCAAGCGTCGCTGGCCAGGCAGGATGCTGGCTATCCGGGCTTGGGCCGCTGAAGTTGAGGCTGATGCCGTCGGCATCCTGCTGGCTATCGATCAGCTGCCAGTCGAGGCTGCGCACGCCGCCATGGAAGGCTGCGCTGGCGAGGTCCGGTGCCAGGGTCTGGACCGCTGGCGGGTTGCGCTTGAGGTCGCCGAACCACGGCCAGCAGATCGGCACACCACCGCGCACGCCCTGGCCGCGGCGGTACGCGGCCTGTTCGCTGAGCCAGATCAACGGCGGTTGTCCGTCACGGCCATAACGTAGGATCTGCGCCCCTTGCTGGCTGATCAGCAGTTCGCTGTCGCCGTGACGCACGCGCCAGCAGGCGAGTTCGCCCAGTTGTAGGGTTTCAATCGATGGCGTAGGGGCTAAGGTAGGCATTAAGGCGTTCCTGAATCGGTTGCCGGCTATTTGACCGCAGTCGCGGGCAAACACCAAGGTGCACGCATACCCACAAACTGACGGATTGGAGTATTGCCATGAGCCCTGTTGTCACGCCAGTAACCCCTTGGCGCAGTCAGAGTGTACTGATTGCCTTGGGCAGCTGTGTCGGCCTGGCCCTGCACCTGTTGCTGCGCTTTGCCTGGACGCCGGCCGGTGGCTGGCTGGGCCAGCCGTGGGCCCTGTGGCCGCTGTTTACCGTGCTACTGGCCGGCGGTCTGCCGCTACTGCTGGTGATTGGCCGGCGTCTGCTGCAGCGTGAATTGAGTGCCGATCTGTTGGCGGCCGTGGCCATTGTCACCGGTGTATGGCTGCAGGAATACCTGGCCGCCAGCCTGGTGGTGTTGATGTTGGCCGGCGGCCAGGCGCTGGAGGCCTATGCCGTACGCAGTGCGTCCTTTGCCCTGCAGGCCCTGGCGTCGCGCTTGCCGGCCCTGGCCCATTGCCGCCGCAACGGCGAGTGGCAGGATTTGCCCCTGGCCGAGCTGCAGGTGGGCGATGAGCTGCGCGTGCTGCCCCACGAGGCTTGCCCGGTGGATGGTGTGGTGCTGGAAGGGCGGTCGAGCATGGACGAGTCCTACCTGACCGGCGAACCCTATGTGTTGCCCAAGGCACCGGGCTCGGCGGTGCTGTCGGGGGCGATCAACGGCGATGGCGCGTTGATCGTGCGGGCCGAGCAGCGCGCCGTGGACTCGCGCTACGCCAAGATCATGCAGGTGATGCGTAACGCTGAGCAGCGTCGGCCCAGGTTGCGCCGTCTTGGCGACCAACTGGGCGCGTTGTACACGCCGCTGGCCCTGCTGATTGCCGGGCTGGCCTGGTGGCTCAGCGGTGATGCCCTGCGCTTTCTCGCGGTGCTGGTGGTGGCCACGCCCTGTCCGCTGTTGATCGGCATTCCGGTCAGCATTATCAGCTCGGTGTCGCTGGCTGCGCGGCGGGGCATCATCATCAAGGACCCGGCCGTACTGGAGCAGATCGACACCTGCGAGGTGGCGATCTTCGACAAAACCGGCACCCTGACCTGTGGTCAGCCGAGTTTGAGCGAGGTACTGCCGGCCCCAGGCTTTACCCAGGCGCAGGTGTTGCAGGCGCTGGCCAGCCTGGAGCGTTATTCGCGCCACCCGTTGGCGGCGGCCACGCAACAGGCGGCGCAGGCCCAGGGCTTGCCGTTGCTGGAAGCCAGCGCGGTCAGCGAGCGGCCTGGCGAGGGCCTGCGCGGGGAGATCGACGGCCGTCAGGTGCAGGTCACCAGCCGCAAGAAACTGCTGGCCCAGTTACCGGGCGCAAGCGCCCAACTGCCACCGCAGGCGGGTGGCTTGGAGTGCGTGGTGCTGTTGGCGGGGGCCTATGCCGGGGTCTGTCGGTTTCGCGATGAGCCGCGTCCGGAAGGTCAGTCGTTTATCCGCCACCTGATGCCCCTGCACGGGTTTCGCCGGGTGTTGCTGGTGTCTGGTGACCGCGAGAGCGAAGTGCGCTACCTGGCGGACAAGGTCGGCATCAAGGAAATCTATGCCAGCCAGAGCCCGGAGCAGAAGCTGGCGCTGGTACGCACGGAAACCGGGCGGGCCAATACGGTGTTTATGGGGGACGGCATCAATGATGCGCCGGCCCTGACGGCCGCCACTGTCGGCATTGCCTTTGGTCAGGCCAGCGATGTGACCGCCGAAGCGGCTGGTGCGGTGATCCTCGACAGCTCGCTGCAGAAGGTCGATGAACTGCTGCATATCGGCCGGCGCATGCGCCGTATCGCCCTGCAGAGTGCGCTCGGCGGCATGCTGTTGAGCGTGCTGGGCATGCTCCTGGCGGCGGCCGGTTATCTGCCGCCGGTGGCCGGGGCCCTGGCCCAGGAGGCGATAGACGTGCTGGCCGTGCTCAATGCCCTGCGCGCCGCGCTGCCGCCCAAAGCCCTCAGCGACTGTTAGCAGCCTGCTAGCCGCGGCGCGGCGGTACCGGTCGGGTGCGGCCGCTGCCATCGATGGCGACGAACACCAGCACGGCCTCGGTGACCTTGCGCCAGTCGCCGGACAGCGGGTCGTCGCTCCACACCTCAATCATCATCTGGATCGAGCTGCGGCCCACGTCCAGTGCCTGGGTGTAGAACGACAGTTGGGCGCCCACAGCCACCGGCACCAGGAAGGCCATGCGGTCGATGGCCACGGTCGCCACCCGGCCACCGGCAATTTTGCTGGCCATGGCGGTGCCGGCGAGGTCCATCTGCGAGACCAGCCAACCGCCATAAATGTCGCCGAAACCATTGGTTTCTCGCGGCAATGCGGTGATTTGCAAGGCCAGGTCGCCCTGCGGAATAGGATCGTCTTGTTCGAGTTCGAGCATGCCTGGGGGCCTCTTGCCCCTAAATTCTTATTAAATGGCACGAATAAAGCTGAAACCAGCCGTTGAGTCAGCCAGCGCTTTTGCCGCCGCGCAGTATATCGGGGCTTACGCCGGACGACGATGCTGGCATTCAGGAATTGACTGCGGAGTCTGTTGCGCACTGTGTCAGGCCTTCCGCCAATTTGCTATGGTGCTGCCGCCTAATAAGAAGCCTCCGACGAGAAGCCCATGCCCGCCGCCCAAGCCCTGCACGCCCCTGCCTCCCGCCCATTGAACCGTAGCGATTACAAAACCCTGTCGCTGTCGGCCCTTGGCGGGGCGCTGGAGTTCTACGATTTCATTATTTTCGTGTTCTTCGCTGCCGTGGTCGGCAAGCTGTTTTTCCCGGCGGATATGCCGGAATGGCTGCGCCAGCTGCAGACCTTCGGCATCTTCGCCGCGGGTTACCTGGCGCGGCCCTTGGGCGGTATCGTCATGGCTCACTTCGGTGACCTGCTGGGGCGCAAGAAGATGTTCACCCTGAGCATCTTTATGATGGCGGTACCGACCCTGTTGATGGGTCTGCTGCCGACCTATGCGCAAATCGGCATCTGGGCACCGCTGGCGCTGTTGCTGCTGCGGGTGATCCAGGGTGCGGCGATTGGCGGTGAAGTGCCGGGCGCCTGGGTGTTTGTCGCCGAGCATGTGCCCGAGCGGCGCATCGGTCTGGCCTGCGGCACTCTGACCAGCGGCCTGACCATCGGCATTCTGCTCGGCTCGTTGGTGGCGACGGCGATCAACCGCCTGTACAGCCCTGAAGAGCTGCTGGATTACGCCTGGCGGGTGCCGTTTCTGCTCGGTGGCGTGTTTGGTCTGCTGGCGGTTTATCTGCGCCGTTGGCTGCATGAGACGCCGGTGTTTGCCGAGTTGCAGTTGCGCAAGGCATTGGCCGCCGAGCTGCCGCTGAAGACTGTGCTGCGTGAGCACCGCAGCGCCATCATCCTGTCGATGCTGCTGACCTGGCTGCTGTCGGCCGGCATCGTGGTGCTGATTCTGATGACGCCCACCGTGTTGCAGACCGCCTACGGCTTTGCGCCGGCCCAGACCCTGGAAGCCAATAGCCTGGCCATCGTCTTTCTCAGCCTGGGTTGCGTGCTGGCCGGCATGCTCGCCGACCGCTTTGGCGCCGGCCGGGTGTTTATCCTCGGCAGCCTGCTGCTGGCGGCCCTGACCTGGAGCTTTTACAGCAACCTCAAGGCCCACCCGGACTGGCTGCTGCCGCTGTACGCCCTGACCGGCCTGGGCGTGGGCATGATCGGCGCAGTGCCCTATGTGCTGGTCAAGGCCTTCCCGGCCGCGGTGCGTTTCAGCGGCCTGTCGTTCTCTTACAACCTGGCCTACGCGATCTTCGGCGGCCTGACGCCCATGGTGGTGGCTTTCCTGCTCAAGTTCAGCCCCATGGGTCCGGCCTATTACGTGATCGCCCTGTGCGGCCTGGGCCTGCTGATTGGCCTCTATCTATTCAGCCAGCGCCGCTAACGCCCGTGTCGATGCTCAGGGTTTGGCGCTGACGCGCCAGACCTTGTTGCCGACATCGTCGCTGACCAGCAGCGCGCCCTGGCTGTCCAGCGCCACGCCCACTGGGCGGCCCTGGGCCTGGCCTTCGGCGTTGAGAAAGTCGCTCAGCACGTCGACCGGCAAACCATCCGGCTGGCCGTTTTTGAACGGCACGAAAATTACCTTGTAGCCACTGGCCGGTTGGCGATTCCACGAACCGTGCTGGCCGACGAACAGGCCCTCCTGCAGGCCCGGCAATTGGCTGCCCTGGCCGAAGGCGATGCCCAGCGAGGCGGTGTGTGGGCCGAGGGCATAGTCGGGCTTGCGCGCCTTGGCCACCAGCTCGGGGTTTTGCGGCTGCACGCGCACGTCCACATGCTGGCCGTAGTAGCTGTAGGGCCAACCATAGAACGCGCCGTCTTCGACCTGGGTGATGTAATCCGGCACTAGGTCGCTGCCCAGTTCGTCGCGCTCGTTCACCGCCGTCCATAAGGCGCCGCTGTGGGGCTCCCAGGCCAGGCCGTTGGGGTTGCGCAGGCCTGTGGCGAACAGGCGCTTGGCGCCGCTGGCGCGCTCGATTTGCCAGATCGCGGCGCGGCCTTCTTCCATCGCCATGCCGTTTTCGCCGACGTTGCTGTTGGAGCCGACAGTGACGTACAGGTGCTGGCCGTCGGAGCTGGCGATGACGTTCTTGGTCCAGTGGTGATTGAGGCCCGCCGGCAGTTCGGTGACCACGCTGGGCGCCGCCGTGATCTGGGTTTGCCCGCTGTTATAGGGAAAGCGCAGCAGGCTATCGGCGTTAGCGACATAGAAGTCATTGCCGACCAGGGCCATGCCGAACGGCGAGTGCAGGTTGTGCAGAAACACCGTGCGCAGGTCGACCACGCCGTCATGGTTACTGTCGCGCAGCAGGGTGATGCGGTTGGCGCTGGGCACGCCGGCACCGGCGCGCGCCATGATCTTGCCGGCAATCCAGCCCTTAAGGCTGAAACCGCTGTTGGCGGCGGGCGCATTGCTTTCCGCCACCAGCACATCGCCATTGGGTAGCACATACAGCCAGCGCGGATGGTCGAGGTCTTCGGCAAAGGCACTGACCTGGGTGCCGGCTGCAGCCGTAGGTTTGCCGCCCGCCGGCCAGCCCACGGCCGGGGCGATGTTCACCGTTGGCAGCAGCCCCGGATTGGGCGCTGGCAGCTGCGGGTTGGGCCCGCTGCCTTGCGGCACGCTGAGGGTGGCTTGCTCGGCACAGGCGCTGCAGGCCATGGCCAGCAGGGCAAGCGGCAACAGATGAACGGCTTTCATGGGCAGTTTCCTCAGCAGTATTAGCGTGAGCGGATGCGTCACGCAGCGGCTAGGCTTTCATCTAACTGTAACAATCGCGTCATAGAGTGTTCATACGGCCTACCGATACTGGCCCCCGATCTAACCCTATCCTGCTCGGAGTAAGGCATGAAACTGAAGCGTTTGATGACGGCCCTGACTTTTGTGGCTGCTGGTGTTGCTACCGCCAGCGCCGTGGCCAATGTTGACCCGTCGATCCCGGCCTACAACAAGACCACCGGTGTATCGGGCAACCTGTCCAGTGTCGGTTCCGACACCCTGGCCAACCTGATGACCCTGTGGGCCGAAGACTACAAAAAGCTCTACCCGAGCGTGAATATCCAGATCCAGGCTGCCGGTTCTTCTACCGCGCCACCCGCTCTGACTGAAGGCACCTCCAACCTCGGCCCAATGAGCCGCGCGATGAAGGACGTTGAACTGTCGGCGTTTGAAAGCAAGTACGGCTACAAGCCGACTGCCGTACCGGTGGCCGTCGATGCCCTGGCCGTGTTTGTGAACAAAGATAACCCGATCAAAAGCCTGTCGATGGCTCAGGTTGACGGCATCTTCTCGGCCAACCGTCTGTGCGGTGGCTCGAACATCAAGACCTGGGGCGACGTCGGTCTGACCGGCGAGTGGGCTGACAAGCCAATTCAGCTGTTCGGTCGTAACTCGGTATCCGGCACCTACGGCTACTTCAAAGAAGCTGCCCTGTGCAAAGGCGACTTCCGTGGCAACGTCAACGAGCAGCCAGGTTCGGCTTCCGTGGTGCAGTCGGTTAGCCAGTCGCTGAACGGTATCGGTTACTCGGGTATCGGCTACAAGACTTCCAGCACCCGTGCTGTACCGCTGTCGAAGAAAGACGGTGGCGAAATTGAAGAAGCCAACGAAGTTAACGCCCTGAACGGCAAGTACCCGCTGGCCCGTTTCCTGTTCGTCTACGTCAACAAGGCGCCGAACAAGCCGCTGGCCCCGCTGGAAGCCGAGTTCATCAAGCTGGTGCTGTCGCAACAAGGCCAGCAGGTTGTGGTCAAAGATGGCTACATCCCGCTGCCGGCTAAGGTTGTTGCCAAGGCAATGAAAGACTTGGGTCTGTAACTAGACCTGTCGGGCAAGGACGCCCGTCGAGGTCAGGCGAGAGCCTGGCCTCAGCATTTCCTGGGTCCGCCGCTGGTGTCACTGGTCGGCGGGCTTTTTGCGTCTGTGCTCTGTCATCTTTTTGTCATAAAGGGCCGTTAGGGTATTCGCATGAACGATCTGGCCAACTCTCCCATGACTACTACTTCTTCCGCGCGGATTGACTTCAATACGCCTGAATTGCAGCGCAAGCGCCGTTTGCGCGCGCTGAAAGACCGCCTGACCCGCTGGTATGTGTTCGTCGGCGGCCTCGCCGTGCTGGCGACCATTACCCTGATTTTCTTCTACCTGGCCTATGTGGTTATGCCGCTGTTCCAGGGCGCCGAGCTGAGTGCCAAACCGGCCCAGAGCCCGGCCTGGCTGCAGGACGGCAGTCAGCCGCTGCTGCTGACAGTGGAAGAGCAGAATCAGATTGGTCTGCGCATTTCCGCCCAGGGCGAAGCGCTGTTCTTCACCGTGAAAACCGGTGCCGAACTCAAGCGCAGCAGCCTGCCGCTGCCGGCGGGCACCCAGGTGACTTCGCTGCAGCAAGGCCAGCCTGGCAGCTCGTTGGTGGCCGTGGGTCTGTCCAACGGTCAGGCACTGGTTCTGCGCCACGCCTACAAAGCGACCTATCCGGACGGTAAGAAAACCATCACCCCGGAGCTGGAGTTCCCTTACGGCGTTGCGCCGTTGCAGGTTGATCCCCAGGGCCGCGCGCTGGAACACGTGAATCTGAGCGTGCATGAAGACAGCTTGATGCTCGCTGGCTCCAGCGGCAATCAGCTGCATGTGCTGTCGCTGCTCAAGGAAGAGAACATGTTTACCGGTGAGGTCGCCCTCACCGAAACCCAGATCGAGCTGCCGCAACTGGCCGAGCCGATCAAGGCGATGTACATCGATGCGCGGCAGAACTGGCTGTTCGTGCTCAACGGTCGTGCTCACCTGGACGTGTTCAACCTGGCCAAGCGCAACCTCAATGGCCGTTATGAATTGCTTCAGGACGCCAGCGCCGAAGTCACCACCAGCGCTCAGCTGCTGGGCGGCATTTCGCTGATGATCGGCGACTCCAAGGGCAACGTCAGCCAGTGGTTTATGGCCCGTGACCCGGATGACGAACAGCGCCTCAAGCACATCCGCGACTTCCAGATGGGCGACAGCGCCATTCGCCAGATCGTCGCCGAAGAGCGCCGCAAGGGTTTTGTCGTGCTGGACGCAGCCGGTCAGGTTGGGGTGTTCCACAGCACTGCTGAGCGTACCCTGCTGATCGAGCCGGTCAGCGCCGATGCGCGCATCATGGCCCTGTCGCCGCGCGCCAACCGCATTTTGGTGGAAGCCGGCCCGCAACTGCTGACCTACAAGCTGGACAACCCGCATCCGGAGATCTCCTGGAGTTCGCTGTGGAGCAAGGTCTGGTACGAGAGCTACGACAAGCCTGAGCACATCTGGCAGTCGACCGCGGCCAACGCCGAGTTCGAGCCGAAGATGAGCCTCGCGCCGCTGACCTACGGCACCTTGAAGGCGGCCTTCTACGCCATGTTGCTGGCGGCACCGCTGGCGATTGCGGCGGCGATCTTCACCGCTTACTTCATGGCTCCGGGCATGCGCCGCAAGGTCAAGCCGGTGATCGAGCTGATGGAAGCGCTGCCGACGGTGATCCTCGGTTTCTTCGCCGGCCTGTTCCTCGCCCCCTATGTGGAGCTGCATCTGCCGGGCATCTTCAGCCTGCTGTTGCTGACCCCCATCGGCATTCTGCTGGCCGGTTTCCTCTGGACCCGCCTGCCAGCGGCTCTGCGCCAGCGGGTGCCGGAGGGCTGGGAAGCGGCAATCCTGATCCCGGTGGTGCTGCTGGTGGGCTGGCTGTCCCTGGGCATGAGCCCGTTGCTGGAAAGCTGGTTCTTCGGTGGCGACATGCGCCTGTGGATCTCCAATGACATGGGTATCCAGTTCGACCAGCGCAACGCCCTGATCGTCGGCCTGGCCATGGGTTTTGCGGTGATCCCGAACATCTACTCGATTGCCGAAGACGCCGTGTTCAGCGTGCCGCGCAGCCTCACACTGGGCTCCCTGGCCCTGGGTGCGACGCCGTGGCAGACCCTGACGCGGGTGGTCATCCTCATCGCCAGTCCGGGCATCTTCTCGGCCCTGATGATCGGCATGGGCCGCGCCGTCGGCGAGACCATGATCGTGCTGATGGCCACCGGCAACACCCCGGTGATGGAGATGAACATCTTCGAAGGCATGCGCACCCTGGCGGCTAACGTCGCGGTGGAAATGCCCGAGTCGGAAGTCGGTGGTTCGCACTATCGCGTGCTGTTCCTTTCGGCCTTCGTGTTGCTGACGTTCACCTTCGTGATGAACACCCTGGCCGAGCTGATTCGCCAGCGTCTGCGTAACAAATACGCGTCGCTCTAAGCGTGGAATAAAGGTAGTTATCCGTGAAACAGCATTCCTTGCAGAGTTGGTTTAAAAGTGGCGCTCCCGGTGTGTGGATGAGCGCCGGTGCAGTGTCGATCGCGGTCATCATGACCATCGGCCTGCTGTTGATGATCGGCATCCGTGGCCTCGGTTACTTCTGGCCGGCGGACCTGGTGCAGGCCCGTTATCAGATTCCTGGTCAGGAAGCCCGCTTGATCGTCGGCGAGTTGGTTCAGGAAGAAGAAGTCAGCCGCGCGCGCCTGAAAAGCGCCGGCTTCCCGGTGACTGAGGCAGGCCCGGAGTTCATGACCCGCGACCTGATCAAAGTCGGCAACCGTGAAGTCTACGGCAGCGACTTCTCCTGGGTGATCGGTGAGTGGCTGACCGAGCACAGCTATCCCAAGGACCTGGTAGCGCTGGAGCGTCGCGAGTGGGGCAACTTCTACGGCTACATCGTCAGCGTCAAGGAAAGCGGCAAGGTCATCGCCGAGGGCGAGGCTGCCTGGCCGGTGCTGCAGGAGCGTCTGGCGCGGGTCAACCACTTGGCCGAGAAGCTGGCCACGCTGGAGAAGAAGGACATCAGCGCCATCAACCACGGCCTTGAACGTCTGCGTCTGCAAACCCGCAAGCTGGAACTGGAAGGCCGTCTGGACGCCACCGCTCAGGCCGATATCGACGCCGAGCGCGCTGCCCTGGAAGCCCGTTACCAGGCCCTGGAAGGCGAGCTGGTGAGTCTGCACGGCGAAGTCGACCGCGACAGCCTGGTGGTCCGTGAAGTCGGCGGCGAAGAGAAGGAAATCAGCCTGGGCAAACTGGTCAAGGCGCTGCAGCCGAACAACATGTCGGTGTTCGCCAAGCTGGGCACCTACTTCAGTAACCTGTGGTCGTTCCTCAGTGACGACCCGCGTGAAGCCAACACCGAAGGCGGGATTTTCCCGGCCATCTTCGGCACCGTGATGATGACCATCCTGATGGCCATCATCGTCACCCCGTTCGGCGTGCTGGCGGCGGTGTACCTGCGTGAATACGCCAAGCAGAACACCCTGACGCGGATCATCCGCATCGCGGTCAACAACCTGGCCGGCGTGCCGGCGATCGTCTACGGCGTGTTTGGCCTGGGCTTCTTCGTCTACGTGCTGGGTGGCTCGCTGGACCGCTTGTTCTTCCCCGAGGCGCTGCCGGCGCCGACCCTGGGTACGCCGGGCCTGCTGTGGGCTTCGCTGACCCTGGCGATCCTCGCCGTGCCGGTGGTGATCGTAGCCACCGAGGAAGGCCTGGCGCGGATTCCGCGGGCGCTGCGTGAAGGCTCTCTGGCCCTCGGTGCGACCAAGTCCGAGACGCTGTGGAAGGTGGTGCTGCCGATGGCCAGCCCGGCGATGATGACCGGCCTGATCCTCGCCGTGGCCCGCGCCGCAGGCGAAGTGGCCCCGCTGATGCTGGTGGGTGTGGTCAAGCTGGCACCGGCCTTGCCGCTGGACGGCAACTACCCGTACCTGCACCTGGACCAGAAGATCATGCACCTGGGCTTCCATATTTTCGACGTCGGCTTCCAGAGCCCCAACGTCGAGGCCGCGCGGCCGCTGGTGTACGCCACCGCGATGCTGCTGGTGCTGGTGATTGCCCTGCTTAACGTTTCCGCCGTGACCTTGCGCAACCACTTGCGCGAGAAGTACAAGGCCCTCGATCACTAAGTGTATTGCCAGGCGCGGCCAAGGCCGCGCGTGATGCCCGCTGCGGCGGGCGCAACCGAATCAACAGTGGAGTACGACATGCAACACGAAGCACATACCCACGGAATCAACATCGCCAGCCTCGGCCGCGACAAGCAGAGCCTGCGCCTGGCCGAGGAAGAAGTCGGCCTGCAAGTGCCTGGCTTGAGCCTCTACTACGGCGACAAGCAGGCCTTGTTCGACGTTAGCCTGAACATTCCGAAGAAGCGCGTAACCGCCTTTATCGGCCCGTCGGGTTGCGGTAAATCGACCCTGCTGCGCTGCTTCAACCGGATGAACGACCTGGTTGATGGCTGCCGCATCGAAGGCGAAATCAACATGGACGGCCGCAACATCTATCGCAAAGGCGAAGATGTGGCTGACCTGCGTCGCCGCGTCGGCATGGTGTTCCAGAAGGCCAACCCGTTCCCGAAAAGCATCTACGAGAACGTCGCCTACGGCCTGCGCATTCAAGGCATCAACCAGAAGCGCATCCTCGACGAAGCGGTGGAGCAATCCCTGCGCGGCGCAGCCCTCTGGGATGAAGTGAAGGACCGCCTGAACGACTCGGCCCTGGGCATGTCCGGTGGTCAGCAGCAGCGTCTGGTAATTGCCCGTACCATCGCCGTGCAGCCGGAAGTGCTGCTGCTCGACGAACCTTGCTCGGCCCTCGACCCGATCTCCACCCTCAAGGTGGAAGAGCTGATCTGCGAGCTGAAGTCCAAGTTCACCATCGTTATCGTTACCCACAACATGCAGCAGGCCGCGCGGGTTTCTGACTACACGGCGTTCATGTACATGGGCAAGCTGATCGAGTTCGGTGACACCGATACGCTGTTCACCAACCCGGCGAAGAAGCAGACCGAAGACTATATTACCGGCCGCTATGGCTGATTCAGCCAGTTCACTCTCCCGCTGGTGGGAGAGTTAGGGAAAGGGTGCTGCCCTTTCCTCCGGCTCCTTGCTTGCGGGCGAGGGGGAGACAACACCCGGTCCAGGATTTTTACATGATCAACAAAGACAGCCTCACCCATCACATCTCCGCCCAGTTCAATGCCGAGCTGGAGGAAGTCCGTAGCCACCTGTTGGCGATGGGCGGTCTGGTCGAGAAGCAGGTCAACGATGCGGTGACCGCGCTGATCGATGCTGACTCGGGCCTGGCCCAGCAAGTGCGCGAGATCGACGAACAGATCAATCAGATGGAAACCACCATCGACGAAGAATGCCTGCGCATTCTCGCCCGTCGTCAGCCGGCGGCGTCCGACCTGCGCCTGATCATCAGCATCTCCAAGTCGGTGATCGACCTTGAGCGCATCGGCGACGAAGCCTCGAAGATCGCCAAACGCGCCATCCAGTTGTGCGAGGAAGGCGAAGCGCCGCGTGGTTATGTCGAAGTCCGCCATATCGGCGACCAGGTGCGCAAGATGGTCCAGGAGGCGCTGGACGCCTTCGCCCGCTTCGACGCCGACCTGGCCCTGTCGGTGGCTCAGTACGACAAAACCATCGACCGCGAATACAAAACCGCGCTGCGCGAGTTGGTCACCTACATGATGGAAGACCCGCGCTCGATCACCCGCGTGCTGAGCATCATCTGGGTGCTGCGTTCCTTGGAACGTATCGGCGACCACGCGCGCAACATCGCCGAACTGGTGATCTACCTGGTGCGCGGCACCGACGTACGTCACCTCGGCCTCAAGCGCATGCAGGAAGAAGTGCAGGGCAAACCGGCGGAGTAAGCCCACCGCCAGCAGCACGCGTCAGCCGAAGGGGCTGTCGACGGTACGTCCGTCGACAGCCCCTTCGGCGTTTTTGCGTTGGCGTTGGCGCTACCTCCCCGACTATGCTTACAGCCATTCGCAAGGGAGTGGTCAATGAGCAAAGTCAGTGTGCTGGTGGTGGATGACGCGCCTTTTATTCGCGACCTGGTGAAGAAGAGCCTGCGCAATCACTTTCCCGGCATCCATATCGAAGAGGCAATCAACGGCCGCAAGGCCCAGCAGATGCTGGCCAAGCAGGACTTCGACCTGATTCTCTGCGACTGGGAAATGCTCGAGCTGTCCGGCCTCGAGCTGCTCAGCTGGTGCCGCAGTGAAGAGCGGCTGAAAACCACGCCCTTCGTCATGGTCACCAGCCGTGGCGACAAGGAAAACGTCGTGCAGGCGATCCAGGCCGGCGTCAGCGACTTTATCGGCAAACCCTTCTCCAGCGAGCAGCTGATCACCAAGGTGCAAAAGGCCCTGAGCAAGGCCGGCAAGTTGCAGGCCCTAGCTGCAGGTGCGCCGACCAAGACCAGCGCCAGCAACCCCTTTGCCAACGACTCGCTGTCGGCGCTGACCGGCGGCAAACCGACCAACGTCGCCCCGGCGGCCAAAGCGCCGATGCCGGGCAATGATTCGTTGGCCGCCCTGACTGGCAACAAACCAGCCGCGCCGGCCAGCAAGGCGGCCCCGGCGGCGAGCGGTAATCGTGGCCAGGGCCAGTTGCGCCTGCCCGGCGGCATGCTCGCCTGTGTGATCAAGGCCCTGAGCCTGAAAGACGCCCTGCTGCTGGTCAAACGCGCGGAGCTGCTGCCCCAGGTGCTGGAAAGCGCCGTGCTCGATCTGGAGCAGGGCGAGGGCGGCGAAGTGGCGCGCCTGAACGGCTACCTGCATGCCATTGCTGCCTTCGAGCCGAAGCCCGACAGCGAATGGCTGCAAGTGACCTTCCGCTTCGTCGACCGCGACCCGCAGAAGATGGATTACCTGTCGCGCCTGATCGCCCGCGGCACGGTGCAAAAACACTTCGTTCCGGGCGCCTGATGCCGGCGTAAAGCACGTCTAAAAAACGGCGCCCACGGGCGCCGTTTTTTATGGCAATGCCATCCGGCTGCGGTCGGCTTGGCAGCACCTGCAGGGGCGCCTTCAGCCACGAACCGCACTCGCCGTCAGTGCCCGACTCAGCCGGCCAGCATGCGCCCGCACTCTTCCAGGTTGATGTGCCACTGCAAGGCTTCGCGCAGCAGGTGCGGGGTGTGTCCGCCCTTGGCGCAAGCGCGCTCGAAGTAGTCGTTCAGCGCGGCGCGAAAGTCCGGGTGCACGCAGTTGTCGATGATCACCCGCGCCCGCTCACGCGGCGCCAGGCCACGCAGGTCGGCCAGGCCGACTTCGGTGACGAGGATGTCGACGTCATGTTCGCTGTGGTCGACGTGGCTGACCATCGGCACCACGCTGGAAATCGCCCCGCCCTTGGCGATCGATTTGGTGACGAAGATCGCCAGGTGCGCGTTGCGGGCGAAATCGCCGGAGCCGCCGATGCCGTTCATCATCTTGGTGCCGCCGACGTGGGTCGAGTTGACGTTGCCGTAGAGGTCGAACTCCAGCGCCGTGTTGATGCCGATGATGCCCAGGCGACGGACCACTTCCGGGTGATTGGAGATTTCCTGCGGGCGCAGTACCAGCTTGTCTTTGTACTTTTCCAGGTTGTTGAACACCCGCGCGTTGCAGCGCTCGGACAGGGTGATCGAGCAACCCGAGGCGAAGTTCATCTTGCCGGCGTCGATCAGGTCGAAGGTCGAGTCCTGCAGCACCTCGGAGTACATGGTCAGGTTGTCGAACGGCGCATTGATCAGGCCGCACATCACCGCGTTGGCGATGCTGCCAATCCCGGCCTGCAGCGGGCCGAGGTTGCTCGGCAGGCGCCCGGCTTCGACTTCCTGGGTGAAGAAGGCGATCAGGTGGTCGGCGATGCCCTGGGTCTCGGCATCCGGCGCGGTCACCGTGGAGTAGGAGTCGGGCTGGTTGGTGATGACGATGGCGACGATCTTTTCCGCCGGGATCGGGATCGCGGTGCTGCCGATGCGACCGTCCACGGTCACCAGCGGGATCGGCGTGCGGGTCGGCCGGTAGCTGGGGATATAGATATCGTGCAGGCCTTCCAGGTTGGGGTTGTGCGCCATGTTGATCTCGACGATCACCTGCTCGGCGAAGATCGCGAAACTGGCCGAGTTGCCCACCGAGGTGGTCGGCACGATATGCCCTTGTTCGGTGATGGCCACGGCTTCGATCACTGCGATATCCGGCTTCTTCAGCTGCAGGTTGCGGATCTGCTCAACGGTGTCGGACAGGTGCTGGTCGACGAACATCACCTCGCCAGCATTGATCGCGCGGCGCAGGGTCGGGTCGACCTGGAACGGCATGCGCCGCGCCAGCACGCCGGCTTCCGTCAGTTGCTTGTCGAGGTCGTTGCCCAGGCTGGCGCCGGTCATCAGGCTGATCTGCAACGGTTGGGTCTTGGCTCGCTCGGCCAGGGCGCGCGGCACCGCCTTGGCTTCGCCGGCACGGGTGAAACCGCTCATGCCGACGGTCATGCCGTCCTTGATCAGTTCGGCGGCCTGCGCCGCATCCATCACCTTGTCCAGCAAAGAGGGCAGGCGTACTCGATCGCGATACATGGGCATAACTCCGGCAGTGGGCAAAAACAGGCGGCATTCTAGGCGCTGCCTGCACGCCATCGGCTTCGACCAAGGTCGCATAGACGCGTCTAAACTGGCCTTTGCGGACGAGCGGTCGGTGTCCGTGGCAATGCCGACTGGCGCACAGGGCCAGGTGCCCCGACTCGCGATTGGCGCCGGGCGCTGCTAGTCTTGCCAATCCCTGAACCCGCTGCAGGCAGTCCGAGAATTTATGCCAGGGCGTTTCCTAGCTGTTTGCGTCATGTTGCTGCTGGCCACCCAGGCCACGGCCCTGACCATCTACAAATACACCGATGCCAATGGCGTGGTGACCTATACCGACAAAGCCGCCGCCGGTGCCCAGGTGTTCGTGTTTCGCGACCGCATGGTCGAGCGCATCCAGCAGCAGGTGAAGCTGGAAACCAAGAAGCACGACGCCGGCGAGACCCTGCTGGTGCGCAATGACCTCTACGCCCCGGTGGAGATCGAGCTGCGTCTGGAGCAGCTGCAAAATGCCGGCGGCGTGCCGGACAAGCCGATTCGCTGGGTACTGCCGCCGCGCAGCAAGATCCGCCTGGCCACCCTGGCACCACTCGATCCGGCCCAGCCGATGCACTACAAACCCAGGCTGCGCACCGCCCTCGGTGACCCGCGCCTGCTGCCCAAGGATTATGACTACCCGCTGCCCTGGCGCGGCGGGCCGTTCAAACTGACCCAGGGCGCCAACGGCAAGTACAGCCACTTCACCCCCAAAGGCCGCTACGCCATTGATATCGCCATGCCTGAAGGCACGCCGATTCTCGCTGCGCGGGCGGGCATGGTGGTGAGCATTGAAAACCACCAGAGCGGGCGCGGTAACAACCCGTCCGGCAACTATGTGCGCATCCTCCATGACGACGGCACCATGGGCGTTTATCTGCACCTGATGCGCGGCTCGGTCATGGCGCAAGTGGGTCAACGCGCCGAACTGGGCAGCATGATTGCGCGCTCCGGCAACACCGGCAACAGCACCGGCGCGCACCTGCACTTCGTGGTGCAGCGCAATGTCGGCCTGGCGCTGGAGTCGATTCCGTTCGACTTCAACCAACCTGTCGGCAGCCTGCCGAACTTTGCCGTGGTCGGGCAGTAAGTCAGCTATCGCGATTCGTCAGTAGGTTTCAGCCGTAGGCGTTTTCGCGGAAGCACTGCTGGATATGCTCGATATCCTCGGCTTGCGCCAGCAGGGCCGTAACGCAGTCGCGATCGAATTTTAGCCCGGCTTGCTGGCGCAGGAAGGTGAAGGCTTCGGCGTTGGGCCAGGGCTGTTTGTACGGCCGTTCGCTGGTCAGAGCGTCGAACACGTCGGCCACGGTGACGATCCGTGATTCGAGCGGAATCTGCTCGCCCGCCAGGCCGTCCGGATAGCCGGAGCCGTCCACCAATTCATGGTGATGGAGAATGATGTTGCGCAGCATCTGCACCTGGCTGACGGCGGCCAGGCCGAAGTTACCCAGCAGCTGGTCGACCAGCTCCAGGCCGGCGCGGGCATGCCGGCGCATGATGGTCAGCTCGTGCGGGTCGAGTTGTCCGGGCTTGAGCAGCACGTAATCGGGAATGGTGATCTTGCCCAGGTCGTGCAACGGGGCAAACAAATACACATGCTC
>JAIERF010000328.1 GCA_019747075.1 Pseudomonadaceae bacterium | reverse complement strand
AGATAGTCCAGCGCCCAGGCCGAAGCGTTGATCGCCACGGCGAGGGCAAAGGAGGAGCACAGCGGACAAGCCAGCGAGGCGGCTTGTTGCGACTGATCGGAATGGCTCAGATCAACAGCAGAACCATTACCGCTCTCGACCGAGCAGAAGCCGCCGTTCAAACCACTGAGGCTCTGTCCGCTCATTTGCCCATGATGAAGTCCGCAGGCGAACAGACTGAACAGGACGCTGGCGAACAGCATCCATGCAGTCAGCGCACGGTCAGTACGGGCAAGGTTCATGGCAGAGACTCTAGCAGCAAGTCACTCGGCGAAAATAGCGACACGCCGCGGTCAATTGCCGCAAGCCTCAAGCGTGTCCGGCGTATGCACGGGTACGACCAATGTTGCGCATTTAGGCTGCGCCTGGATGCCTGCAGACGTGGTTCAAGCCGCGCCTACCCAGATACACAACCATGGGCGACGATTCCCCCAACTGACAGGCAGTCGACTAGACTCACGCTCGAAACGTTTCTGCGCCCCTGCCGGTGCAAGCTCGGCCTGCCAGCAATAGCCATTGAATGATGGCGAAAAAGTTTGAATATTCGCATTAGCCCACTTCAAGTCGAGCACCTGCATGCCCTGCGCACCTGACCGACATCACGCTGTACGAGGTGCCTTGAGCGCCCTCTGTTTGTTGCTGGCCAGCAGCCTTCCGGGGCTGGCACTTGCCTGCGAAAAGACCGTGCGCTGGGCCAACGACCCACCCTACGACATGCGCGCAGAGGATGGTCAGATTCACGGGGCGAGCGCTGACCTGTTGCGCGAAGTGCTCAAACGCATGGGCTGCCAGGCCACGTTCGTCGAACTGCCTTGGGCGCGCGGCCTGCGCAACCTGGAGAAAGGCAGCCTGGATATCCTGCCGGGTGCGCTGGTCACACCGGAGCGCGAGGCGTTCGCCTATTTCTCCCAGCCCATCCATCGCTCGCCCAATGTGCTGTTCGTCAACCGTCGCAACGCCGAGCGCTTTAGGTTCAACTCACTGGAGCAGCTCAGTCACAGTCCATTCCGCTTGGGCATTCAGATCGGCGTGGTGTACAGCACCGAGTACGTGGCACTGCTCAAGCAGCCTGATTTCCAGCAACGCACCGTTGCCATCAGTGAGCGGCGCGGCGGCTGGCAGATGATCAAGGCCGGTCGCCTGGACGGGATGATTGCCGACGAGGTCACCGGGCTGCTGGAGCTTCAGCAGCTGGGTCTGTCTGCTGACATCACCCGCAGCCCCCTGGTGGTTTCAGAGGCGCCGGCTACTGCCGCATTTAGCCGCAAATCAATCGACCCGCAATTTGTCAGCCGTTTCAACCAAACCCTGGCTGAGGTGATAGACGACGGCACCTATGTGCTCATTGCCCAGCGCCACATGCCCTGCCCGGTTTCCGCTGCCTCGCTCGGCTGCCAGCAGGCAGCCCGCGAATAGGCCCAAGCAAAGCCCTCAGGCCTGGCCAGCATCGGCTCAATCTTCCAGCAGGCTGCGCAGCATCCACGCGGTTTTCTCGTGCACTTCCAGACGCTGGGTCAGCAGGTCGGCCGTGGGCTGGTCATTGGCCGCATCCACCACTGGAAACAGCTTACGCGCGGTGCGCGCCGTGGCCTCTTGCGCGGCCACCAGATGACGCACCATCTCGGTGGCATTGGGCACACCCTCCACCTCCTTGATCGTGGCCAGTTTGACGAACTGCTTATAGGTTCCCGGCGCCGGGTAACCGAGGGCACGGATACGCTCGGCGATCATGTCCAGGGCATTCCACTGCTCGGTGTACTGGGTCATAAACATCAGGTGCAGGCTGTTGAACTGCGGGCCTTTGACGTTCCAGTGAAAGTTGTGGGTCATCAGGTACAGGGTGTAACTGTCGGCCAGCAAGACCGACAGGCCTTTAACGATTTTCTCCCGATCCGCACTGTCGATACCGATGTCGATTTGCGGTGCCTGCTGTTTTTTGCTCGCCACGGTTGAAGCCTCCTGATTGAACGGGGCAGCAGCCCGCTAGGTGACTGCTGTCGATTGTAAATAGGCCTGCCGGTGTTGCTCGTCAACCCTCGCGCAGCGTCAAACCCGGTTGCCACCGCCACGCTTGCGCGCTTGCTGCAACAGGGCCTCGGCAATCTCACCGAGGGGCAGAATGTCCTCGGCGCCGCCAATCGCCACGGCTTCGCGCGGCATGCCGTAAACCACGCAGGTGGCCTCATTCTGGGCCACGGTGTAGCCGCCCGCCTGGCGAATCTCCAGCATGCCCTGGGCGCCATCCTTGCCCATGCCGGTGAGCAGGCAGGCAATCACGTTGCGCCCGGCGCACTGCGCCACCGAACGAAACATCGGGTCCACCGCCGGTTTGTGCCGGCGCACCGGCTCGGCATCGGACAAGCGGGTGACGTAGTTGGCGCCGGAGCGTTCGACCAGCAGGTGTTTGTCCCCCGGCGCCAGGAAGGCATGACCGGGAAGAATGCGCTCACCGCCCTTGGCTTCGACCACGTTGAGGCGGGTCATGCGATTCAGCCGCTCGGCAAACGAGCGGGTAAAGCCCGGCGGCATATGCTGGGTAATCACGATGCCCGGACTGTCAGCTGGCAGGCCCAGCAGCACATCCTTGATGGCTTCGGTGCCGCCAGTAGAAGCACCAATGGCAATCAGCTTTTCGGTGCCGATAATTGGCCGCGGCCCCTGAATGGCCAGCGGTTCCTGCACGGTTGGCACCTGGGTCTGGCGCGGGATCAGGCGCGCCAGGCTGGCGGCCTTGATCTTGTAGCAAATCTCCTCGGCATAGGCCTGCATGCCTTCGCGAATCCCCAGCTTGGGTTTGGCGACAAAGTCCACCGCGCCCAGTTCCATGGCACGGAAGGTGGCCTCTGAGCCTTGCTCAGTCAGGGACGAGATCATCACCACCGGCATCGGCCGGCCGCGCATGAGTTTCTCCAGAAAGGTCAGGCCGTCCATTCGCGGCATTTCCACATCCAGGGTCAGCACGTCAGGGTTCAGCTGCTTGATCAGGTCACGGGCCACATAGGCATCCGGCGCCTGGCCGACCAGCTCCAGCTCGGGGTCGGCCTGGATGATTTCCTTGAGCAGCGCCCGGATCAGCGCCGAGTCGTCTACCACCAACACTTTGATTGGCATACCTGCCCTCTAGAAAAGATCGATCTCGCCCACCACCGGGGTTCTCTTGATGCGCAGGCTGTATTCCATTTCCCGGTCCAGCAGGGTGGTGTTGTGCAGGTTTCTCAACTTTTTGACCATAACCCGCCCCGTGGCGGGGAAGTAGTAAACCTTGCGCGGATAGATATCCAGCAGGTCTTCGGCCACCACCGGAATGTGCTCGGTGTGCAGATAGTCGCGGACGAATTCGACATTGCGATCGCCAATATTGTTGGCGGTCATACCGCGCAACACGCTGCCGCCGCCAAACACCTTGGCCTCAAAACAATTGCGCCGGGCGCCGAGTTTGAGCAGGTGGTTGATCAGCAATTCCATGGCATACACACCGTAACGGGCCGAGGCGGAAATCGGGCTGATGCCGCCATCATTGTTGCCCGGCAGCATAAAGTGATTCATCCCGCCGATGCCGCTCACATGATCGCGCAGACACACCGACACACAGGAGCCGAGCACCGTGACAATGACCAGATCACGCTGGGTGACGAAGTATTCGCCGGGGAGAATCTTTACCGCTTCGCAATTGAAGTGGCGGTCAAAGTAGGTGTTGGGAGCCAGGGAGCTGATGAAGTCGTATTCCATCCTCAAGCCCCCTTGAGGGCCGGACGGTAGACCGTCCGCTCGATCAGCTTCACCAGGTGGGTGGCTTGCACGAAGCTCTCCGAATGCCCGGCAAAAAACAGCCCGTCGGGACGCAACAGATGCACCATCCGCTCCAATATCTTGTTCTGGGTCGCCTTGTCGAAATAGATCATCACGTTGCGGCAGAAGATCACGTCCAGCCCAGGCTCGATGCCCCAGTTGCTGTCGAGCAAGTTGATCTGCCGAAACTCAATCAGCGCCTGTAACTCCGGACGTACGCGCACCTTGCCGCTCTGCCCGCCCTTGCCGCGGAGGAAAAAACGCTTCTTACGCGCCGGCTCTAGCAGCTCGATGCGCTCCTCGGGGTAGATGCCATTGCGGGCGACGCTCAGCACGCCGGTGTCGATGTCCGAGGCGATGATTTCCACTGCCGGCGTAAAGCTGTCCAAGGCCTCAATCACGGTCATGGCCAGGGAATAGGGCTCCTCCCCGGTACTGGAGGCCGAGCACCAGATGCGCAACGGTCGGTGTTGATGGGCGTGCTTGCGCACGTGGGCGGCGAGCATCTCGAAGTGATGGTTCTCGCGAAAGAACGCGGTGAGGTTGGTGGTCAACGCATTGATAAACTGCTGCCACTCTTCCTCATGCACCGCCAGGTAGTTGAAGTAATCGGCAAAGCTGCACAAGCGCAAGCTGCGCAGCCGCCGGGCCAGACGGCTGTAGACCATCTGTTCCTTGGTTGCCGACAGGCTGATACCCGCCTGCTGGTAGAGCAGGCGCCGGGCGTGTTCAAAATCGCCCGGCGTGTAGTGAAACTCGCGCAGCTCCTGACCAGGTACCTGTGGCGCCGGGCGACTCAGAACTCCTCCCATTCATCATCTTTGGGCTTGCTCGGCCGCGGCAGACTCCTAGCCGGCGCACTGGCACGCGGGGCACTCGGCACCGGCGCGCGCGGGGCGCCCAGGCGTGGTGCGACGGGGCTCGGTGCCGCGGCACTGGCCGCGCCTTCGAACTTGAACACCGCCACCGCTTGCGACAGCACCGAGGCCTGATCCTGCAGGGCTTCGGCCGCCGCCGCAGCCTCTTCCACCAGGGCGGCGTTCTGCTGGGTCATTTCGTCCATCTGCGATACGGCACCATTGACCTCCTCGATACCGGTGCTCTGCTCGGCAGAGGCGGCGGCGATCTCGGCCATGATGTCGGTAACGCGTTTGATCGCCACCACGATGTCATTCATGGTCTGGCCGGCCTGGGCCACCAGGGTGTTGCCGGTGTCGACCTTGTCCACCGAGTCGGAAATCAGGGTCTTGATCTCCTTGGCGGCGGCCGCCGAGCGTTGGGCCAGGGTGCGGACTTCGGCCGCCACCACGGCGAAACCACGGCCCTGATCGCCGGCCCGTGCAGCTTCCACCGCGGCGTTAAGGGCGAGGATGTTGGTCTGGAAGGCAATCCCGTCGATGACGCTGATGATGTCGGAGATCTTGCGCGACGACTCGTTGATCGACGACATGGTGTGCACCACCTGCTGCACCACGGCACCGCCAGTGGTCGCCACCTCGGAGGCATTCACCGCCAGGGAGTTGGCCTGCCGTGCATTGTCGGCATTGAGCTTCACGGTCGAGGTCAGCTCTTCCATGCTCGAGGCGGTTTCCTCCAGGCTGGAGGCCTGCTGCTCGGTGCGCGCCGAAAGGTCGGCGTTGCCGCTGGCGATCTCGCTGGCGGCGGTATAGATAGTGTCCGCCGCTTCGCGGATCTGCCCGAGCATGTTCGACAGGCTCTGCGCCGTGCCGTTGGAGTAGTCCTTCAACTGGCCGAAGGTGCCCTGGTATTCGGCCTCGATACGCTGGGTCAGATTGCCCTCGGACAGCGCTCCGAGCACCCGCACGACATCGTTGAGGCCTTTATCGGAGGTGGCCATCAGCTCGTTCAGGCCGCCAGCCAGGTTGAGGAAGAAGCCCTGCTTGCCGGCCGTCTCGATGCGCTGGGTAAAGTCACCGGCACCGGCCGCCGTCACCAGGTTGGCCACTTCGCGTTCCACCGACACTTCAACCGTACGGTCGGCCCACTCCACCACCGAGCCCAGGCGTTCGCCACTGGCACTGATCACCGGGTTGGCCACCAGCGCGAAGGTGCGCCCACCGACCTCGACATGGGCGCGGTAGGTGCTGGTGAAGGTCGCCAGCAAGCGCTTCTGGTGCTCCGGATTTTTGTGGAACTGGTCGATGGAGCCACCGGCCAGCTTGGTCACGTCGAAGTTCGGCAGGTCTTTGCGCAGGTCGCTCTCGGCGTTCTGCAGCATCGCTACCACGGTCTTGTTCATGTAGATGATGTTGCGCTCGTTGTCGGCAATCATCACGTTGCTGCTGACGTTATCCAGAGCAATCTTGACCCGCGCGTTTTCCGCCGCCAGGGCCTGCTCACGGTCACGAATGGCCAGTTCGGCGGTCATATCCTTCCATTCCACCACCATGCCCAAGCGTTTGCCGTCGGCCATGATCGGGTTGACGATCAGGTCGAAGCTGCGCTGCCCGATCACCAGCCGCGTCTGGTAGGTCTGCTGCAGGCGATCCAGCATGCCGCGCTGATGGCTGGGGTTCTTGTGGAACACGTCGATGTTGCTGCCAAGAATGGCCTTGGCGTCGAAGCTCGGCAGATCATTGCGGATATCGCCCTGCGCTTCGGTGAACATGTGCTGCAGGGCATGGTTGGTATAGATGATGTTGTAGCCGGCATCGGCCACCATGATGTTGGTGGCGGCCACATCCAGGGCCTGACGAATGCGCTGGCTTTCCTGGGCGCGGCGCTTGGTGTCGGCGAACTCGAAGCCCAGACGGGTTTGCACCCGTTTCAGGGCCAGCGTCATCTGCGCCAGCTGGTCATAGCCGTAAGCCTCGATGATGCCGTCGAAATTGGCCTGACCAAAGTTCTCCAGGTGTTTCTCACTGGCCCCCAGGGTTGCAATCAAGCGCCCGACCAACTGCCCGCCATAGCCCAGCATCAACAGGGAGAACAGCAAGCCCAGCCCCAACAACGGCCAGGCCTGGATATAAATGGCGAAACCACTGACCGCCGTGGACAACAGGCTGGCGAGCGCCAGCAGGCTGAACTTGGTCCCCAGTCCGGCACGGTCCAGGGCGCGCGCCGGCAGGTTGAACTTGCTCAGCGTGCTGTCCTTGACCCCACGCCCCTCGCGAATCACCCAGCCCCTGGCCGTGCCCTCGCGGAAGCGCCGGTACAGTTGCTCGGCGGCACTGACCTGGTCACGACTCGGGCGGGTGCGCACCGACATATAGCCGACCACCGTGCCACCTTCGCGCACGGGTGTGGCGTTGGCCACCACCCAATAGAAGTCGCCATTCTTGCAGCGGTTCTTCACCAGCCCGGTCCAGGGCCGTCCGGCTTTCAAGGTGCTCCACAGGTCGGCAAAGGCCTCTTCCGGCATGTCCGGATGACGGACCAGGTTATGCGGCTCACCGATCAGCTCGGCCTCGGTGAAGCCGCTGGCCTCAATGAAGTCGTCGTTGATGTAGGTGATCCGGCCCTTGAGGTCCGTGCGCGAGACAATGTTCATGCCATCGCGCAGCAGGTATTCCTGGTTGGTAATCGGCAGGTTGGTACGCATGCTTGACTCCTTGGCCTTAAGCCTCGATGTGCGCTGGACCGCTCAGTGCCTGTGACACACGGCAGAGCGAAGCCTGCCCCCCAGCAACGTTCAGGCTCACCGCGCGGCGGCCTGGCTTAACCACTGACTGTTGCAATTGGACAATCCTGTTCATGGGTGCTCCCGCAGACAGAGACACCGCGCCACTGGCTGTGGCCGGCGCGCAAAAGACGATGCTGGTGTTAATCGTTGGTTTCGTTGAGCAGAGCCATTTCACCGCTGCTCATCAGGCGTTCTATGTCCACCAGAATCAGCATGCGTTCCTCGACCGTGGCCAGGCCCATCAGGTATTCGGTATTGAAGGTGCTACCAAACTCAGGCGGCGGCTTGATCGCGCCATGGGCCAGGGCGATAACATCGGAAACCGAGTCCACCACCACGCCGATAATCCGCTTCATCACATTGAGAATGATCACCACGGTGAACTGATCGTAGGTCACCACCGGCAGGTTGAACTTGATGCGCAAGTCGATGATCGGCACGATCGCGCCGCGCAGGTTGATCACCCCTTTGATAAACGCCGGGCTGTTGGCAATCGCCGTGACCTGGTCATAACCGCGAATCTCCTGCACCCGCAGGATGTCGATGGCGTACTCCTCACTGCCCAGGGTGAAGGTCAGAAATTCCTGGGTCGGCTCGCTGCTGTGCAGGCTCTCGTTACTGTCATGCATGATTGGGCGTTCCTTGGCTGGCGAGGCGTGGCAGGGCATCGACATCGAGAATCAGGGCCACGCTGCCATCGCCCATGATGGTGGCGCCGGTGATGCCGTCGACGCGGCGAAAGTTTTGTTCGAGGCTTTTGATCACCACCTGCTGCTGACCGATCAGGTCGTCCACCTGCAGGGCGAAGGTATTGCCCTCGGCCTCCAGGATCAGGACGATGCCGCCCACTCTCGGCGGCGGCTCGGCGGCCAGGTTGAGCAGGCGATGCAGGGACAGCAGCGGCAGGTACTCGTTGCGCACGCTGATCACCGCACTGCTGCTGCCGCTCATGCTGTAGATATGCTCGGCCTTGAGCTGCAGCGACTCGACGATATAGGTCAGCGGCACGACGTAATGGACCTTGTCGACCTCGACGATCATGCCGTCGAGGATCGCCAGGGTCAGCGGCAGGCGGATGGCGATATGGGTGCCTTGGCCGGCCACCGAGTTAATGTCGATGCGCCCGCCGATCGAGGTGATATTGCGCCGCACTACATCCATACCCACGCCACGGCCGGACAGGTCGGTGACCGCCTCGGCGGTGGAGAAGCCCGGCATAAAGATCAGCTGCCAGACCTCACTGTCGGGCATCTCATCGCTGACCGGCATGCCCTGCTCTTTGGCCTTGGCCAGAATGCGCTCGCGCGACAGGCCTTTGCCGTCGTCGCTGATTTCCACCACGATGCGCCCGCCCTGGTGAAAGGCCGACATGCGCACCGTGCCCATGGCCGGTTTGCCCGCCGCCAGCCGTTCGGCCGGCAGCTCGATACCGTGATCGATGCTGTTACGCACGATATGGGTCAGCGGGTCGGTGAGTTTTTCGATCACGCCCTTGTCCAGCTCGGTGTGTTCGCCGCGCAGCACCAGCTCGACCTGCTTGCCCAGCTTGCCGCAGGTGTCGCGCACCAGGCGCGGAAAGCGGTTGAAGACGAAGCTGATGGGCAGCATGCGAATCGACATCACCGCTTCCTGCAACTCGCGGGTGTTGTGCTCCAGCTGGGTCAGGGCCTGGTAGATACGTTCGTGCTCGGCCGGATCAAGCACCGAGGTCAACTGCGCGAGCATGGCCTGGGTAATCACCAGCTCGCCGACCTGATTGATCAGGCTGTCGATGCGCTCGACACTGACCCGAATCGAGCTGGACTCGGCATCCGCCGCTGGCGCAGCAGGCGCGGCGCGGCGGTCGCTGCTGCGCCGATCATGGGCCGGGGCGGCGACCACGGCCGGCGCGCCCACCTGCGGTGCGCCCGGTGCATCCGCAAACAGTCCATAGGCCTGCTCGGCAACCGCCGTGCTGGGCGCGCCGGGGGCATCATCGAAGAAGCCAAAGGCACTGTCGGCCGCCAGCGTTGGCGCAACCGCCGGCTCATCGGCAAACAAGCCCCAGGCCGGCTCGGCCGGCGCCGCGGCAGTGGCTGTTGCAGTGGCCGCCGCCGGTGCGCCGGGGGCATCGTCGAAGAAACCGAAGCTGTCATCCACCGCAGCAGCACTCGCACTGCCGTTGCCCTGCTGATCGATCAAGGCCTGCAGGCGTGTCACGGTGGCCTGCACGGCAATGCTCGGATCGGGGGTTTCCGACTTGTGCGCCGCCAGCAACTGCGCCAGCACATCGCGGGCCTCCAGCAGCACATCGATCATCTGCGCCTGCAAGGCGATCTGCCCGGAGCGCACCTTGTCCAGCAGGGTTTCCAGGACATGGGTAACGGCGGTGAGGTCATCAAAGCCGAACATGCCGCTGGAGCCCTTGATCGAGTGGGCCGCGCGAAAAATACCGTTAAGCGCCTCTGCATCGGGCTGGGCAACATCCAGCGTCAACAACAGATGCTCCAGGGCGGCGAGATGCTCTTCTGCTTCCTCGAAGAACACCCCAAGAAACTGACTCATACCAAAGGTCATGGCTACCTGCCAAAGTCGGGGATCAGTTCAGGACTTTCTTGGTGACTTCCAGCAGCTTGGGCGGATCGAAGGGCTTGACCAGCCACCCGGTGGCCCCCGCAGCACGGCCTTGCTGCTTCATGCTGTCGGCGGCTTCGGTGGTCAGCATCAGGATTGGCGTCGAACGGTAACTGGGCATCTCGCGCAGGCTTTTGATCAGGGTCAGACCGTCCATGTTGGGCATGTTCTGATCCGTGAACACCAGCTGGTAAGTCTTGCGCTGCGCCTTGCCCAGGCCGTCGCGGCCATCCACGGCCTCATCCACTTCATAACCGGCAGAGCGCAGGGTAAAACCGAGCATCTGGCGGATCGAGGCCGAGTCATCAATGATCAAAATGGATTTACTCATCCGTTAGTTGCCTCCAGATAGGTCATGAAACGAGCGTAGATCATTCTGCCGAGGGCGCTTGCCGCCAATCCAATTGCGTCATCATTTGCTGGCCACGCCGGGGCAAATCCAGGCGACTGTCGAGCACGCCAAGGCCGCACGCGCCTGCAGGGCAGCCTGGGCGGCGGAAACCTCCAGCACAGAAATGCAAAAGGCCAGTCATATGACTGGCCTTTTGCTTACCGCAAGGGGCGATCAGGCGCGCTGGGCGTCCGCGCCCAAGGCGGCCGATTGCGGGCGAACGCCGATCACCTGCGGCAACAGCGAACCGACAATCATGCCCAAAGCACTGAGCAGCAGGCCCACCAGTTGCGGCGGCCAGAAGTCGGTTTCCTGGTAGTTGTATTCCAGGCTCAGCCAGGACAGCAGGCCGAAGGCAATCGCCAGCAGCGCGCCCTGGGTGGTGGCCCGCGACCAGAACAAGCCGGCAATCAGCGGCACCGAGGCTGCCACCAGGGTGACCTTGTAAGCGCCGCCGACCATCTCGTAGATGCTCGCATCGGAGTACAGGGCGAAGGAGCAGGTGATCACCGCACACGCAACGATGGTCCAGCGCATGGCCTTAAGGAACTCGACGTCGCTCATGTTCGGGCGGAAGCGCTTGAGCACGTTTTCGGTGAAGGTCACCGACGGCGCCAGCAAGGTGCCGGAGGCCGTGGACATGATCGCCGACAGCAAGGCGCCGAAGAACAGCACCTGAGCAAACACCGGGGTGCGTTCCATGATCAGGTGCGGCAGGATCATCTGCGCGTCTTCTTCCAGGAAGTGCTTGACCATGGCCGGGTCGATGATCGACGCCGCGTAGGTCAGGAAGATCGGCAGCATGCAGAAGCCCAGGTAGAAGATCGCGCCGGCAATGGTGGCATGGGAGGCGATTTTCTCGGTCTTGGCCGACATCACCCGCGCATACACGTCCTGCTGCGGGATCGAGCCGAGCATCATGGTCACCGCCGCGCCGATAAAGGCGACGATATCGCGGGCGTCAAAACTGTTGATAAAGGTGAATTTGCCTTCGCTGGCCGCCTGGCTGATGACCTTCTGCGGGCCGCCGGCCATGTCGCCGATCAGCCAGGTCAGATAGCCCAGGCCGACGACGATGATCGCCATCTGGAAGGTATCGGTCAGCGCCACCGACCACATGCCGCCGAACAGGGTGTAGACCAGCACGATTGCCGTGCCCATGAGCATGCCCTGGGTCACGCTGATGGAGCCATCCGACAATACGTTGAAGACCACGCCGAGGGCGGTCAGCTGCGCGGCGATCCAACCCAGGTAGGAGGCCATGATCACCAGGCTGGTGATCAGCTCGACGTTCGGGCCGAAGCGCTTGCGGAAGAAGTCGCCGAGGGTCAGCAGGTTCATCCGGTACAACTTGCGGGCGAAAAAGATCCCCACCAGCATCAGGCAGCCGAAGGAGCCGAACGGGTCCTCGACGATGCCTGCGAAGCCTTCTTCAATGAAGGTGGCCGGGATGCCCAACACGGCTTCCGAGCCAAACCAGGTGGCAAACACCATGGCCATCACTAGCGGGAACGACATACTGCGGCCGCCGGCCGCAAAGTCCTTGGAGTTATGCACGCGCGTCGAGGCGTAGAGACCAATCCCTACGGTGATCAACAGGTAACCCACAACAAACCAGATCAGCATGTTTTTTTGTTCCAGTGGCTCAGGCCTGCCGAGGTGTGCCGACCTGCACAAGGCAGTTCGGGCAAGGCGCCGCGACAGGCAATCAATTGTTGTTTTTGGTTGGCGGTGCAGCATCGTCGGCTGCCAGGCAAATCCGTTTGGCCACCCCGTAGTCAGGCTACTTTGCCTGCCACCACGGCCGCGCAGTCTGCCAAGCTCGTAAAATATGTCAAACAAATACGACGAATTACCTGCACAGAACCGCCAAAAAGCCCGCAAACAGTGCACTGAAAAATAATTCAACAGATTGATTTTTAACGACTTTTTAAAATAACCCGAATATCGGCAGTTTTTTATTTTTAACAGTGGCGTTGCAGTAGCCGCGCCACCACAGGCGGCCGGCGGGCAGCCGCTGCACAACCCGTGCAGCAATCCCACGCCCTTCGTGGTCTGCTAGGGGTAGCCCTCACGTCCCTGCACAGGAATGCCGCCATGCGTCTCCAGCCATCCCGCTTGTTTGCCCTTGGCCTGCGCGCCCTGCTCGGCGCCCTGCTGCTATTCAGCCTCGGCGCGTGCAGCAGCTTCTCTGCCCGCGACCCGCTGCGCATTGACCTGGCCGGCCTCGAACCCTTGCCCGGCCAGGGCCTGGAAGTGCGCTTTATGCTGAAACTGCGGGTGCAAAACCCCAATGATGTGGCCGTCGACTACCGCGGCATTGCCCTGGAGATGGAGGTCAACAACCAGCCGCTGGCCAGTGGTGTCAGCGACCAGAGCGGCCAGGTGCCACGTTTCGGCGAAAGTCTGCTGAGCGTACCGGTGAGCATTTCCGCCTTCGCCGCCATGCGTCAGGCCTGGGCCGCCGCCGGCTATCAAAGCGCCCAGGGCCTGCCCTACACCTTGCGCGGCAAACTGGCCGGCAACCTGTTTGGCAGCGAGCGTTTCAGCGACAGCGGTACCCTCAACTGGCCCGCACCACTGCCGCGGAAAACCCCGGAATAGAGCCGACAAAGCACTGAGCGGTGATACCCCGGCGGCAACCGTTCAGAGCGCAATGGCCGCAAACGGAGCAAAACCTTATACAATCCGTGGTTTTTAGCCGTCCTGACTCCGAGGAACCCGCGTGAGCACTCTGCCGTCCTGCCCTAAATGCAACTCTGAATACACCTATGAAGACGGCGCCATGCTGATCTGCCCGGAATGCGCCCACGAGTGGTCCGCGACCGCCGCCGCAGACAGCGCCGCTGACGACGACAAAGTGATCAAGGACTCGGTTGGCAACGTCCTGCAGGACGGCGACACCATCACCGTGATCAAGGACCTCAAGGTCAAAGGCTCGTCGCTGGTGGTCAAGGTCGGCACCAAGGTCAAGGGCATCCGCCTGTGCGACGGCGACCACGACATCGACTGCAAGATCGACGGCATCGGCGCGATGAAGCTGAAGTCGGAGTTTGTGCGCAAGGTCTAACGGCCGAACCCGCACAACAAAAAACCCGGCCATGGCCGGGTTTTTTACGTTCTACAGGGCTGTTCAGCGCAGGGTTTGCAGATACGCCGCCAGGCTGCTGATTTGCGCATCGCTGAAGTTGGCGGCAATCGACATCATCACCGAGCCGGCGCGGCTCGGGTCCTTGTCGCGGAAGCGGGTCAGCGCCTTGCGCACATACTCGCCCGGCTGCCCGGCCAGGCGCGGCGTGTTTTCACGGCCTTCGGCGTTCACCCCGTGGCAACCGGTGCACACGGTCTTGAACATCGCCTCGCCCTGCTGACGCAGCGCCTCATCCACCGGTTCGGTATGGGCCAGCAACTGCTGCTGGCCGAAGTAGATGGCGATATTGACCCGGTCCTCCATGCTCAACGTCGGCGCCAGCTTGGACATGACAAAGTCCTTGCGCTCGCCATTGGCAAACTTCTCGAAGGCGTTGAACAGATACACCGGGTTCTGCTGCGCCAGATTGGGGATATGCGGGCGTTTGCTGTTGCCATTTTCGCCATGGCAATTGCCACAAAAGCGAATGCGCTCCTGGCCGGCGGCGTACGCCTGTTGGCGCAGCACCGGGTCGGCATTGAGCTGGGTAAAGCGCTGCATGGCCTCCTCGCTGGCTTGGGCCAGGGTGGCAACGCAGCTGAATAACAAACAAACAAGCAGACGCATGACGGGGATCCTCGTCCTCAAACGCTTGCGGTGGGCGCAAGACACTCAGGGCCGCGACTATAGAGACAAGCCCCCCGGCAAACCCCGGCACAGGTCAAGCAAAATGCAGGTTACGCACCCGCTGCGAACGAGCGCAGGGCGACCGCCGCAACGCAGCCCCGCGCCCACCGCTCGGCCGGGCAACCGTGCCGCCAAGCGGATTCGGCGCTACACTCGCCGGCTTTTTAGCCCGCCGCCCTTCAGGACAACCGTTATGAGCCGCCACAGCGCACTGCCCAACACCCTCAAAGCCTGGGCCCGCGAGGCCCTGGATGCCCTGGAAGAGGCCCAGGCGATTGCCGCCGAGCAGCCGGACTTCGCCCCACTGGACCTGTTCAAGATGGCGCCGTCGATTGGCGCCTACTACCGCGGCATCGACGACGAAGGCCTGATCGAGCAGATGTTCCAGCACGCCTGCGGCACCGTGGTACTGATCCACGAACAGGTGCCCGAGTACCGCGAACTGCCCAAGCGCTGCTTCGTGCACTGCTACATGGACGCCATGCTGCTGATCAAAGCGGTGAAACTGGGCAAGGCCGAACAGGTCATCGACTTCCTCGAAGCCAAAGGCAAGATCGAAGCCTGGCAGCCTTGATCGCCCCCACGCCGTCCATTTGCTGCCCGCCAGCACTGCTCACCCGACAGGTAACGCCATGACCCTCGACACCGCCGCCATCATTGCCGAAACCCGCGCCTGGGTGAACCGCGCCGTGATCGGCCTGAACCTCTGCCCGTTCGCCAAGGCGGTGCAGGTCAAAGGCCAGATCCGCTACGTGGTCTGCCCCACCAGCGAGCCGGCCGAGCTGCTCAACACCCTCTGCGACGAGCTGCACCGCCTGGCCGAGAGCGACCCGCAAGACGTCGACACCACCTTGCTGATCCACCCGGCAGCACTAACCGACTTCCTCGACTTCAACGACTTTCTCGCCGTGGCCGACGCCGCCGTGGAAGAGCACGGCTACGCCGGCATCCTTCAGGTCGCCAGCTTTCACCCGCAGTTCCAGTTTGCCGACACCCATCTCAACGATGTCAGCAACGCCACCAACCGCGCGCCCTTCCCGACCCTGCACCTGCTGCGTGAAAGCAGCATCGACCGCGCCGTGGCGGCCTTCCCGGAAGCGGAAACGATCTTCGAAGCCAATATCGAAACCCTGGAAAACCTCGGTGCCGAGGGCTGGGCGGCACTGCAGGCGCAGTGCAAGCGCGACGCGGAAAACCGCTAGCGCGCACAGCTTCGGTGCACAGCTTCGGTGCACAGCTAAGCCTGCACCGAAGCGTTCGCCGCGCAACGGCCGGGCAACCCGCTAATCTGTAACGCTACGGCCCGATACTTGCTGGACAGTTGTCACCCGCAGGATCGTGCGCCGGAGGTGTTGATGCGCTACCTAATGCTCTGCCTGCTGCTTGCCCTCAGTCCCGCCACGCCAGCCGAAACCTGGCGGGTAACCGGCGACGAACAGTTCGCGCCCTACAGTTTTGTCCAGGGCGATGACAACACGCCGCGCGGCCTGGATGTCGAGCTGGTCAACGCGATACTGGCCGAAGCCAAGATCGACTACCACCTGCGCCTGTACCCCTGGGCACGGGTCAAGCGCCTGCTCGACAGCGGCGCCGTCGAAATGGCCTTCCAGTTTGCCGGCACGCCTGAGCGTCAGGCCCAGTACGAGCTGGTCGGCCCGATCCGCAGCGGCTCCACGGTCTTTATGACCACCCAGCAAACCCGCCTGCAGGACTGGCAAAGCCTCGACGACCTGCAACCCTACGTGATCGGCCAGGTGCGCGGTTATGCCTACGAATCGGCCTTCGACCAAGCCGACCTGTCCCGCGACAGCAGCGCGCAGAACCCGCGCCAACTGGTGTCCATGCTGCTGGCCGGGCGCATCGACATCATCGTCGGCGACCGTCTGCAACTGCAGCATTACGTGCATGAGCAACGGGCCGACGCCGACGTGCGCATCCTGCCCACCCCCCTGATCGAAATGCCGCGCTTTGTTGCCTTCAAAAAAGGTGACCGCGCCCGCGCCGAAGTGTTTGCCGCCGCCCTGCAACGCCTGCAACAACAAGGCGCGCTGACCCCCATCCTGCAGCGCTGGCAGTAAGCGCCGCCCCGACCTGCCAAACGCCGAGCCCTGCCCCATGCGCATGTTGATCAACTCAAAAAAACGCCTGGCCACCCTGCTGGGCGGCATGACCCTCCTGGCACTGGCCATCGGCACTAACGTATTCGTGAAAAACCTCAAGGAGCTGCGCAACGAAACCGCCGCCACCTTCCGCAGCCGCAGCGCCCTGATCGAAACCTTTATCGCCCTGCACCGCGACCAGGTCAGCGTGATGCGCAACCTGCTGGTTGCCAACTATGCCCAGAACGGCACCGGCACCCTGCCCTACAGCCTGCGCCAGCACCCGCAACAGCACGTCTGGGAGCTGGTCAGCACGGACCAGATGCTGGCCGGCACCCTGACCGGCAGCGCCAGCCAACCCCCCAGCGCCGAGCAACTGCGGGAAATCCAGGCCGCCACGGCCCTCGACGCGCAGACTCGTCCGGCCCTGGCCTACAGCAGGGAAGTGACCTGGCTCTACTACCTGTCGGCCAACAACTTCATCTACCTGGCGCCCAAGGCCCCCATCAGCCAGTTCCACTTTCAACCGGCCCTGTATCAGCGCGACTACTGGCGCGACGCCGGCCCGCAAGCCAACCCGCAGCGGCGCATGGTCCTCGACGGCCCCTATGAAGACATGGCCGGCAAAGGCTGGGTTCTTACCCTGGCCGAGCCGGTGTATGCCGCCGACACCTTCCTCGGCGTGGTCGCCCTGGACCTGAGAATCGACACCCTGCAGCACCTGACCCGCGTCGGCAGCGCCATCAGCGACACCATGATGATCAGCGAGGATTACCAGCTGATCGCCCGCAATGAAGCCTTCCAGCCTGGCACCCGCCTGCAGCCCCCGCTGAGCGACAGCCTGATCGAGTGGCGCAAGGACGCCAACGGCGACGCCTGGCTGAGCACCCCAGTGGTGAAAGACGAGCTGTGGGTCGTGCATCAGCTCAAGCAGAGTGACCTGTTCTGGGCCGCCGCCCAAGCAAGCCGGCCAACCTGGGTGATGATTGCCCTCGCCAGCCTGCTCGGCGTGCTGGCCTGGCGCCTGATCGGCGTGCTCAGCGAAGCCACGCGCATGACCCACACCGACCCGCTGACCCAACTGCTCAACCGCCGCGGCCTGTATGAGCGCGCCGAAGATCTGCTGGCCCTTGCCGAGCGCAAGCAGCTACCCGTGGCCGTACTGCTGATGGACATCGACCACTTCAAGAGCATCAACGACACCCATGGCCATGCCGTCGGCGACAGCGTGCTCAGCCAACTGGGCGGGCACCTGCTCAGGGTGCGCCGCGCCGCGGATTTGATCTGCCGCTGGGGTGGGGAAGAGTTCGTCATGCTTATGCTGCTGGAGCATGCCGAAGACGCCATGACCGTGGCCGAACGCATGCGCCAGGAGGCGCAGCGCACGCGCATCCAGCCCGGTGACGTGCCCGTCACCCTGAGTGGCGGCCTGGCGATCCTGCAACCGGGTGAAGCCCTCGACCAGGCCATCAAGCGCGCCGACCTGCAGCTGTATGAAGCCAAGGCCAATGGCCGCAACCACATCCGCCACGTCGCGGCCGAGCCCAGCTAGCTCACTGGCCGGCGCTGGCCTCGGCGGCGGCAATGCGCAGCAAGTGTCGGGAGAAGTCCGGGTCTTCGCCGTCGAGCATCTCGGGCAACAGCGCCCGGAAGTCTTCGCGCTGACACCAGAAGTGCATGTAGTCCTCCCACGATTGCCACAAGCGCGCCTGCTTGCGGCTCATGTCGTCCTCGTACACCAGCAGGTAGGCGCGCTCGAACAGGGCAATCAACAGATCAAACAGCAGCAGGCGGCGCTCCTCCTGCTCGGCCGTCAGCGTCTCGGTGCGTGGCTTGGAGCGCAGCTGCAGGTCGGCATGTTCAAGCACCAGGCGCAGAAAGTCGGCGTACTCGTCCGAGAGGTTCTGATAGATGCTCTCCTCCTCGTTCTGCCGCTCTTCGCGTTGCTCGAACAGAAACACGCCGATGGCAAACGGCAAGCCGACGATCGTCACCAGATAGCTCAGGGCTTCCAGCCATTCGAGCGGGCTCCAGACGGGCATGATGGGTTCCTTGGGGGGAGAGAGGAGGCCGCGCGGGTCAGCACAGCCGGTAGTCTACGACGTCGTTTAGCCCACGGCGGCCACAACCGCGGCAACCCTTGCCCTGCGCAAACATGCACGGCCTGGGCACGTCAGCCGTTATAGTGGCAGATAAAAACCCGCTACCGGCCAGCCATAGTCATGCGCACACTCCGCCCCCTGCTCTGCAGCCTGCTGCTCATCACCTCCGGGCTGGCCCTGGGGCAAGACTGCCGCCTGCGCGTCGGCTGGGAAGAGTGGTACCCGCTGATCCACGAACGTGACGGGCAACTCGCCGGCAGTGAGTTTGTGCTGCTCAGCACCTTGGCCAAACAGGCCAACTGCCAACTCGAATTTATCGAACTGCCGTGGATCAGGGCGCTGAAGTCGCTGCAGAACGGCGACATCGACCTGCTCTACGGCGCCAGCAAAACCCCAGAGCGCGAAGCCTTCGCCCAGTTCTCCCGGCCGTATCGGGTTGAGCAGATGCTCCTGCTGACCCACCGCGAAGGCCCGGCCCAGCCAGGCCCGATATCGCTCACCGACTGGCTGGCCACCCCCAACGGCAACGACAAACCGCGCCTGCTGGGGGTGATTCTCGGCTTTTACTACGGCGACCAGCTCGACCCGATCGTCCATGCCCCCGAGGCCCAAGCCCAGCGCCTGCAAGTGCGCTGGGACCAGCAACTACTGAAACTGCTCAAGGCCAAGCGCATCGACGGCTACCTGATCGAAGCCAGCATTGCGCCCCAGCTCACCCGGCAAAACCCGCAGGCGCTGCAGCAGCATCAGGTCAGCGAACAAAATCCCGAGCCCATGCACCTGATGTTTTCCCAGCGGGTGCCAGTTGAGATCGTCCAGCGCTTCAATGCCGCCATCGCCGCGCCCGCCAAGCCCTAACGGCCCGGCGGCGGATCAGAGGCTAAAACCCCCATCAATCGGGATGATCGCGCCGGTCATGTACGCCCCGGCCGTGCTGGCCAGACTGATCGCCAGCGCCGCCATTTCCTCGGGCCGGCCCCAGCGCTGCATCGGGATCAGCGCCACATCCTCGGCCATGGCCGCTTCATCGCCAGCAATGTGCTGAGTCATCTTGCTCGGGAAGCGCCCGGGTGCGATGACATTGACGTTGATGTGCTGACTCACCAACTCGCGGGCCAGGATGCGCGACAGCTGATGCAGCGCCGCCTTGCTCGGGCCGTAGGCATAGGCCTGCTCGCCGAACGAACTGATGCCCGCCACCGAACCGATATTGATCACCCGCGCCGGACTTTGCGCCGAGCCCGCCTTGCGCAGCAGCGGCAACAGTTGCTGGATGCAGCTGAATACCGAGGTCACGTTCAACTGCATGACCTTCTCCCAGCCCTTCACCGGATAGCTTTCCAGCGGCGCACCCCAGGTGGTGCCGGCGTTGTTGACCAGAATATCCAGCTGCTGCACCTGCGCGCCCAACTGTTCGGCCAACGCCGTGGCGCCCTCCTCGCTGGACAGGTCCGCCGCCAGGCCGATGCACTCGCCATACACACTCAACTCGGCCGCCACCTCGGCACACGCGGCCGCATCCCGCGCACAGATAAACACCCGTGCGCCGGCCTGCAGAAACCCCTGGGCGATCATCCGACCGATCCCGCGGGTACCACCTGTCACCAGCGCCGTGCGCCCTTGCAGACTGAAATATGCGTGCATGCAACGTCCTCGATCAGAGTGAGCAAAACCCCAGCCTATGCGCCTAGCCCAGACGAATGAAGCACCACGGCCAATCATTGGGCGAGGGAATATCGCGCCATTCCGACTCGACAGTGCACAGCGAGATAACCGCCCCACCAGATCGGCAACGCCGCCAACAAAAAAGCCCGTCATTCGACGGGCTTTTTTGTTTTCAAGCGCTCAAAGCGGCCTGCGGATTAGGCACTGGCGCGCCACTCATAACGACTGTCATCGTAGTCCTGAACCGCCTTATGGAAGGCGGAAATAAACAGGTCGTAATCCGGGTTTTCTTTCGAGTGATATTCCGGGTGCCATTGCACGCCGACCGCGAACGACTTGGCACCTTTGACGCTGATGGCTTCGATCTGGCCGTCTTCAGCCACCGCCTCAACTTGCAGCCCCTCGCCCAGCCGATCAATCCCCTGACCGTGCAACGAGTTCACCCGCAACTGCGTCACGCCATGCAGACGATGCAAGATGCCGCCTTCCGTCAGGGTGACGTTATGGATCGGGGCGTAGCAAACGTCGTCTTCCGCATCGACTTCGCGATGGTCCAAACGACCACCGACTTCGTGCACATGACGGTGCAGAGTGCCGCCGAACAACACGTTCATTTCCTGGATGCCGCGGCAAATCCCCAGTACAGGAATACCGCGCGCAATGGCAGCCGCCATCAGAGGGAACACCGTGGCATCCCGGTCGCGGTCTTCCAGGCCGGCGCCTTCGCTGTCATCGCCGTAGAAACTTGGGTGAATATTCGAGATCGATCCGCCGAAGATCACGCCGGAGACATTCTCCAGCACCGTATCGATATCCAGATCACCGGCCAACGCCGGAACCGTGAAAGGAAAGGCCCCATAGTTGGTAATGGCGCGAACATACTTTTCGCCGACCAGGTGATACCAACCCTCGTCGCGATCCTTCAGCTGCCAGCGACAAAGTGAAAGAGCGATCAATGGCTTACTCATAAAACTACCTTTAGGTCTTATTAGAACAGACCTAATGCAGTCAGCCTGGCCAGCAGAGGCAAAGCTGACTGCATTAGGAAAGCGGGATTTTGATGAGACTGGACCGGGAAGAGTTGGCGCGAAAAGGAGCTTCAGCCCATAGCTGTTTGCCGCGATCTCACAACCACCCACTCAGCCCCAAGCGCAATCGCCACGGGGCTTCCAAGCCGGTCAGACTCGGCGCCCAGCATAGGTAGCTAGCGGCATACGACCAAGACTGACTCAGGCAAAAGCTTTTTGCCTGACAGGCACAACTGCAGAAGAGTGGGTCCAGCTATCGCAGACAGCCCGCCGCAGTTTGATTGGCATCACTTACTGGTTTCGGCTTTACGCCGAGTCACTTTCTCTTTGCTTGCGCGAAAGAGAAAGTAACCAAAGAGAAAGCGCACCCGGCATCCGGGTCTGGCTACGCCAGACTTCCCTCGCTCCGGCACTGCTCCGAGGGTCGTCGCGGTGGGCCATCCATGGCCCATCGTGACTCATTTGGCATCCATGCCAAATGCCCCTCTCCACAGCACCTGCGCTCGGCCTCCTGACGGGACCGGGGGACCGAGTTGTTTGGGCTAGCAGTGAACGACAGAGCGAAGAGCAAAAGCTTCGTGGCTAAAGCCACTCCTACAAAAGCCCAATCAACAGCCCAACCAACCCAATCCGCTTTTAAACCGCAATCGCACAGACGACACCAAACGCCCCATCAGGAGGCCGAGTGGAATCGTTGCGTAAGGGGTTGAGCGGCATGGATGCCGCGAGAGCCGCGATGGGCCAGGGATGGCCCTTCGCGGCGTGCCCCTGGAGCAATGATGGAGCGAGGGAAGTCGAGCGCAGCGAGACCCGTATGCAAGGGGCAAGACCTTTTGGTTACTTTTGGGGCAACTGCCAAAAGTGACCCGCCGTAAGGGCGGAATCGTTAGCCCAGGCCGCCGCCTTAGCCAAGGGATTGGCACTGGTTTGCTCCGGCCGTTACGGTTAATGTCGGGCCGTGATGATTGCTCAGGGACGAGGTAGGCCATCAAACCCACTCCCCCCACCTGCAACTGAAAGCAATAATTTCAAATCATGCTTTACCCCCCCACTATTAAACTTAACCAAAACGCAGGATGCACATTGAAAAATTTAGCCCCTAAACCCAGCAGCATCAAAGATTTTCAGGACTACCTGAACTCAATGTATTACGAAAAAATAAAGAAAGGGATATTGAATATTTATTTTCATATTTATTTAGAAATATATCATACCTATCACGTTCAACATCCGAAAACAAAGAACATACAAACTATTATTTAAAGTCAATATCCTGGCTATTCGCCATTGCAAGCAAGCTAAACATAAACATAGAAAAAGAATTCCTAAAGAAATTCCCTGGCGTTTGCCCATATTGCATTACAGCCCCATGCTCCTGCATGCAAACCGGAAAAAAACCAGCCTCGTACATTCCCGAGTGGAAAAGGCAGGAAGAGTTAAAAAACAAATACAACATAGAAATAAATTCATCCTCAGCACTAAGCATTAACCACGCCGTACAGAAAATAAATAACATATATCCGGCCAATCGCCACATATGGTCCACTGTAGGGCCTGTATTTCACTTCTCCAGAATCCTAGAAGAGCTTGGCGAGATTCATGAGGCATACACTGGATTCTGTAAAGAAGAACAACCGATAGGAAACGTAGCAGAAGAACTTGCAGACGTTCTAGCCTGGCTTCTCTCTGCATGGGGTATATTAACAACAAGCAACTTATCCGACGCACTTATAACTTACTACTATGAAAACTGCCCCGTTTGCCACGAAGAGTCGTGCAAATGCAAAGACTACGCAAGCAGGGGTCAACGACTAGTAAAAATTGAAGAGCTATTAGAGTTCAAACAAAAATTAGAAGAGCTAATCAAACTAGCACCAGAAAAATCAACGAAATTGAAATAATCAAGAAATCAATAGACACCGTAATCGAGAACCCAAGCACTACCGCCGCCAAGCGAACTTTAAACCAGGGGATAACTACTTTAGAGGCCATAGATGAGACACTAGGAAAAGTGCAAGGCATTGGCTCAAAAATATCAGCCATCGCCAATGCAGCGATAGGTCTAGGCAAATCATTTGAGTGGATGAACTAGCGCACCTATAAACACATGAAACAATAAGGCCCGTGACTCGACGGGCCTTATTGTTTCAATCAACCACTCAGCTCGCGCTAATCAAGCCTCCACCGCCTCCCGACGCACTTCAAGCTTTTTAGCCTGATACGCCTTCGCCGCATCATGAAACGCCTGCAGCAACTTGTCGTACTGCGGGTTCTCCCAATAGCGATACTCCGGGTGCCATTGCACACCCAGGGCAAAGGCCTTGGCGCCAATCACGCTGACCGCCTCGATCTGCCCATCATCACAAACCGCCTCAACCTGCAGTCCCTCACCCAACCGATCAATCCCCTGCCCGTGCAGCGAATTAACCATCATTTCGCGATCACCAATCACTCGATGCAACAAACCACCTTCGGTCAGCGTGACGTTATGGATCGGACCATAGGCCACGTCATCCGGCACATCCTTCACTTCGCGGTGATCGAGGCGACCGTCTACCGCATGCACCTCACGGTGCAAGGTGCCGCCGAACAGCACGTTCATTTCCTGCACGCCACGGCAAATGCCGATAAAGGGAATACCGCGCTCCAGACAAGCGCGCATCAGGCGCAGCACGGTGGCGTCACGGGGCTTGTCAGCCAGACCGAGACCAGGATGCTCGTCGTCGTAGAAGCTCGGATGGATGTTGGAGAGCGAGCCACCGAACATGATGCCCGAGACGCTGTCGAGCACGGTGTCCATGTCCAGATCATCGCCGAAAGCCGGGATCATCAGCGGGAAGGCACCGTAGCCGGTGACCGAACTGATGTACTTTTCGCCGACCAGATGAAACCAGCCGATGTCACGGTCAGTCAGCTGCCAGCGACACAGGGGTAGGCCAATCATCGGTTTGTTCATTGCAAGGCTGTCCTCTTCTATTGGATTGAAGTGGGCTGCCCTTGGGTCAGCGGCCTCGACAACTTGCGGTTCTCCGCCACAAGCCCGTTGACCAAAGGGGTGCCGCAACCGGCGAACCGGGTCACTGCACCAACGCCGCGCCCGCGCGGCTGGTTTGTTGCGTAAAGCGGCTCTTCGCATTTAAGGGTGTAGAAAAAATCTGACCGGCTGGAAAAGGAGTCGAGGATCTTAGAAAAT
>JAIERF010000265.1 GCA_019747075.1 Pseudomonadaceae bacterium | reverse complement strand
GCGCCGTCCAGTGTACCACGGCGCAGCCATGAGTTCCGCTGACGCAAGGCCTTCTGCAGGCGCTGCCAGGCCGGCAGAAAGCGTGGTTCCACGTGGAACACACCCCAATCAAGAAACTGCCGGCGAATCTTCGGTACACCTTCAAGAAGGCGAAAGCTGTCAGGGTTGATCAGTTGCAGTGGCAAGGTTTCTGCCAGCTGTGCAGCGCTGCGCACATTCTCGCCATCAATGCGTATGTGCAGCTCGCCCAGGCGATTGCGGGAAATGCCCAGGCTGCTGAGTCCGCCCTGAGCCAAAGCGACCTGACCGAATACCGTGCACTCATCAACTTCGTGCTGGATAACCGGAAGCAAGCGGGAGCTGCGAAACGAGCGAGCCAAGCCGAGCAAGTGAATGGCTTCCAGCAAGCTAGTTTTGCCGCTGCCATTGGCGCCGGAAAGGATGTTGATGCGCGGGGAGGGGGAGAGCGTCGCCGGATGCAGGTTACGCACCGCGGCGACGGTAAAGCGGGTCAATGCCATTGAAGGGTTACAGACGCATCGGCATGACAACGTAAGCGGAGTCGTCGTTGCCAGCTTCTTGCACCAAAGCGCTACTGTTGGAGTCAGAGAGAATCAGACGCACTTGCTCAGTGGTCATCACACCCAGCACATCCAGCAGATAGCTGACGTTGAAGCCGATCTCCAGGCTGCCGCCGTTGTAGTCGACAGCCACTTCTTCTTCTGCCTCTTCCTGCTCCGGGTTATTGGCCTGAATTTTCAACAAGCCCGAGGCCAGTTGCAGGCGAATACCACGGTACTTCTCGTTGGAGAGAATCGCCGTACGGCTGAAGGCTTCACGCAAACCCTGACGGTCCGCCAACACCAGCTTGTCGCCACCGCGTGGCAGCACACGCTCGTAGTCCGGGAACTTGCCGTCGACCAGCTTCGAGGTGAAGGTGAACTCGCCCGTGGTAGCACGAATGTGATGCTGACCAAGGACAATGCTGACAGTGCCATCCTGCTCGGTGAGCAAGCGCGCCAATTCAAGAATACCTTTGCGTGGCACAATCACCTGATGCTTATCGGCCTGCTCGATGCCAGCTTCCATGGAGCACATGGCCAGGCGGTGACCATCAGTGGCCACGGCGCGCAGGACGTTCGAGCTGACTTCCAGCAGCATGCCGTTGAGGTAATAACGCACGTCCTGCTGAGCCATGGCAAAGCTGGTACGCTCGATCAAACGACGCAGCTTGCTCTGTACCAGAGTAAACGTCAGCGAGCCCTGGCCATCTTCCACCGACGGGAAATCGTTGGCCGGCAGGGTCGACAGGGTAAAACGGCTGCGGCCGGCCTTGACGATCAGCTTTTGCTCATCGACGCGAATATCGATCATCGCGTCGTTCGGCAGGCTCTTACAGATGTCCATTAGCTTGCGCGCCGGCACAGTGATCTCGCCAGGTTCGGCAGCATCTTCCAGAGTCACGCGACCAACCAGCTCGACCTCAAGGTCGGTGCCGGTGAGGGACAACTGCTGGCCTTCTACCACCAGCAACACATTGGAGAGCACCGGCAAGGTTTGCCGACGCTCGACCACGCCAGCAACCAGTTGCAGCGGTTTCAACAGAGCTTCGCGTTGAATAGTGAAATGCATGGTCTAGTCCCTTCCCTCGTGGGGCTGCAAGTGGATATCAGGTAGTCAGCGTACGCAGCAGGTTCTTATAGTCTTCACGGATGTCCGCATCGGACTCGCGCAGTTCAGCAATCTTACGACAGGCGTGCAACACGGTGGTGTGGTCTCTGCCACCAAAGGCATCGCCAATTTCCGGCAAGCTGTGGTTGGTCAGCTCTTTCGACAGCGCCATCGCCACTTGGCGTGGCCGCGCCACCGAACGCGAACGGCGCTTGGAGAGCAGGTCGGAAATTTTGATTTTGTAGTATTCAGCCGTGGTGCGCTGAATATTGTCGATGCTAACCAACTTGTCCTGCAGGGCCAGCAGGTCTTTCAGCGACTCACGAATCAACTCGATGGTGATCTCGCGACCCATGAAGTGCGAATGGGCAATCACTCGCTTGAGCGCACCTTCCAACTCACGCACGTTGGAACGAATGCGCTGGGCAATAAAGAAGGCAGCGTCGTGGGGCAGATCGACTTTGGCCTGATCGGCCTTCTTCATCAGAATCGCCACCCGGGTTTCCAACTCCGGCGGTTCAACAGCCACCGTCAGGCCCCAACCGAAGCGGGACTTGAGACGTTCTTCCAAGCCTTCAATTTCCTTGGGGTAGCGGTCGCTGGTGAGAATCACCTGCTGGCCACCTTCTAGCAAGGCGTTGAAGGTATGGAAGAACTCTTCCTGGGAACGCTCTTTCTTGGCGAAGAACTGAATGTCATCGATCAGCAGCGCATCCACCGAACGGTAAAAGCGCTTGAACTCGTTGATCGCATTCAACTGCAGGGCCTTGACCATATCCGCCACAAAACGCTCGGAATGCAGGTAAACCACCTTGGCATTCGGGTTTTTCTTCAGCAGATGATTACCCACCGCATGCATCAAGTGGGTTTTACCCAGACCAACTCCGCCGTACAGAAACAACGGGTTGTAACCATGCTTGGGGTTATCGGCCACCTGCCAAGCTGCCGCTCGGGCCAACTGGTTGGATTTACCTTCGACAAAGTTTTCGAAGGTAAAGGTGCGATTCAGATAACTGGTGTGCTTGAGCCCGCCTTCGACCTGCACCGAACGCTCGGTACGAGGGGCCTGGACCGGTGCATTGGCGCCACTCATGGGGTCAAAGCTGACGCGCGAAGGCTCATTGCTGGCCACCGGGGCAGGGGGCGCATTGCTCGGCGTAGGCGCTACGTTTGCAGACGCTACAGAATTGACAGGCGCGGCGGGTGTTGCGGCCCGTGCGGTAGCACTGCGCTTGCTGCCTATTAATAAGGACAGCGCTGGCGGCATGCCGCTGCTGCGCTCACCGAGCAACTCAAGCAGGCGGCTCAGGTACTTTTCATTCACCCAGTCGAGGACAAATCGATTGGGGGCATAAACACGCAGCTCATCGCCTTCAGCTTCGATCTGGAGTGGACGGATCCAGGTATTGAATTGTTGGGCAGGCAGTTCATCGCGTAGAAGATCCACGCACTGCTGCCAGAGTTCCATGGACACGAAGATCCCCTAAAGTCGCCGGACGACAGAGCAAAAAACAGCCGCAATTGTACCGATCGACCGCAAGGTTATCCACAAGAAGCGACATTAATGAGCAAGTAAAAACAAAGTGTTAGGAAACCCGCGGGTTTACAAATAACCGACGGGAGGTCTGTGGATAACCATCCCTAAACCCCCACTCAAAGGCTTTGGATAAGCCATGGGATAACCGCCCTGTGGACAAGTAGCGATTCTATCCCCAGCTTGTGCGCGGCTAAACCACAGGCAGAGCACGGTTTGCTGACAACCTTCAGTATCGCTGCAGACCTTACTGGGTATGGGCTGTAGGCGGTTATCCACAGAAAACACGCTGTGTAAGAGTAATAAACATCACTAAAAAGCTTTAAATATCTTTCCTTTTTATATTCTTACTAGACAGAAACCTCTGGTTGGAAATTGACCTGAGGCCTCAGCTTCTCTAGAATTGCCGGTCTCTTTAAACGGGGGCCATTCCGGCCCGTAGTCGACCACCAGGTAACGCACCATGAAACGCACTTTCCAACCAAGCACTATCAAGCGCGCTCGCACCCACGGTTTCCGTGCCCGTATGGCCACCAAGAACGGCCGTGCCGTTTTGTCCCGTCGCCGTGCCAAAGGCCGTAAGCGTCTGGCAGTCTGATAAGCCCGGAACGGGTGGTGAGTCGAGACTTCTGTCGGGAAAAGCGTCTGCTGACTCCCCGACACTTCAAGGCAGTCTTTGACTCCCCCTCCGGTAAAGTTCCAGGTAAAAACGTTCTGCTTCTCGCCCGTGACAACGGCCTCGATCACCCCCGTCTGGGTCTGGTGATTGGCAAGAAGAGCGTCAAGCTCTCCGTTGAACGCAATCGCCTCAAACGCCAGATTCGTGAATCCTACCGCTTGAACCAAGAGGTTCTGAACGGCTGGGATATTGTGATTGTGGCGCGCAAAGGCTTAGGTGATCTGGATAACCCCGAGCTTGCTCAGCAATTCGGCAAACTCTGGAAACGCCTGGCGCGCAGCAAGTCTCGTTCTGAGAACAATGCCGAAACTGGGGTAGCCGACAGTCCCCATGCGTAAACTGGCCCTCGCCTCGATCCGGTTTTACCGCTACGCCATCAGTCCATTGATGGCCAGTCACTGTCGCTTCTATCCCAGTTGTTCTTGCTACGCGTATGAAGCCATTGAACAACATGGTTTCATGCACGGCGGCTGGCTGGCGGCACGCCGGCTAGGTCGCTGTCACCCGTGGAACCCCGGTGGTTATGATCCGGTTCCGCTTGCTGAACATCCCCGTCCCTCTTCGTTGGCCGAGTAATCATGAAAATTCATCGCTCGATCCCGATCGTCGCCCTGGCAATCGTGTCCTACCTGATGGTTCTTCAGTGGAACGAGGACTACGGCCAGGCTGAACTGCCAGCGCCGGTTGCCGCGCTCACTGCATCGTCAGACCTGCCCGAAACCTCGACGCCTGCCGCGGTCAGCGATGACGTGCCAACCGCCGCCAACACCACTGGCGATGCGGTCAGCAGCCCCGTTGCTGCAGTCAGCGACGAGCTGATCCGGGTGCAGACCGATGTGTTTGATCTGGCTATCGATCCACTGGGTGGCGATATCGTGCAGCTCAAGCTGCCGTTGTTTCCGCGTCGTCAGGATCGTCCCGACGTACCGTTCCAGTTGTTCAACAACGACGCCAACCAGTTGTACCTGGCTCAGAGTGGCCTGACTGGCAGCAACGGTCCGGATGCTCGGGCCAATGGTCGGCCGCTGTATAGCGCCAGCCAGAGCAGCTACGCGCTGGCAGAGGGGCAGGACGAACTGGTGGTTGAGCTGACCTTCAGCGAAGCCGGGGTCAATTACGTCAAGCGCTTCAGCTTCAAGCGTGGCACCTACGACCTGGCCGTGAGTTATCGCATAGATAACCAGAGCAACCAGCCTTGGAGCGGCAACCTGTTTGCTCAGCTCAAGCGTGATGCCAGTGCCGACCCGTCGTCGAGCACCGCCACCGGTTCTGCCACCTACCTGGGTGCAGCCTTGTGGACTGCGGAAAAGCCTTACACCAAGGTATCCATGTCCGACATGGACAGCGGCCCGCTGAAGGAAAACGTCCAGGGTGGCTGGGTAGCCTGGTTGCAGCACTACTTCGTGACGGCCTGGATTCCGGCGAAAGACACCGCCAACACCGTGCAAACCCGCAAAGACAGCCAGGGTAACTACATCATTGGTTTCACTGGCCCGGCCCTGAATGTGCCTGCCGGTGCCAGCGCTGAAACCAGCGCCACCTTGTATGCCGGTCCGAAAACCCAGAAAAACCTGTTGGCTCTGTCGCCTGGTCTGGACCTGACCATCGACTACGGCATGCTGTGGTTTATCGCCCAGCCGATTTTCTGGTTGCTGGAACATATCCACAACCTGCTGGGCAACTGGGGTTGGTCGATCATCTGCCTGACCATCGTGATCAAGCTGGCGTTCTTCCCCTTGTCGGCGGCCAGCTACAAGTCGATGGCGCGCATGCGTGCCGTGGCGCCGAAACTGGCTGCGCTGAAAGAGCAATTCGGCGATGACCGGCAGAAAATGTCCCAGGGCATGATGGAGCTGTACAAGAAAGAGAAGATCAACCCGCTCGGTGGCTGCCTGCCGATTCTGGTGCAGATGCCGGTGTTCCTCGCGCTCTACTGGGTGTTGCTGGAAAGCGTCGAGATGCGCCAGGCGCCGTGGATGTTCTGGATCACCGACCTGTCGATCAAGGACCCGTTCTTCCTGCTGCCGATCATCATGGGCGCGACCATGTTTATCCAGCAGCAACTGAACCCAACGCCGCCGGATCCGATGCAAGCCAAGGTGATGAAGCTGATGCCGATCATCTTCACCTTCTTCTTCCTCTGGTTCCCGGCGGGTCTGGTGCTGTACTGGGTGGTCAACAACTGCTTGTCGATTGCTCAGCAGTGGTACATCACTCGCAAGATCGAAGCCGCAGCGGCGCAGAAGGCTTAACCGCTTCGCTCAGCTAAGGTAAACAAGACGCCCCCTCGTGGGGCGTCTTGCTGTCTGCCCTTTATTCAGGAACCTCCGCCATGCTCGTAAACCCAGACACCATCGCCGCCGTTGCCACTGCTCAGGGTCGGGGTGGGGTGGGTATCGTGCGGGTCTCCGGGCCGCTGGCGCAAAGCATCGCCATGGCCATCAGCGGCCGCCAATTACAGCCGCGCTATGCCCACTACGGGCCGTTTCAGGGTGCCGAAGGCGATGTGCTCGACCAGGGCCTGGTCCTGTATTTCCCTGGCCCGCATTCCTTTACCGGCGAAGACGTCCTGGAGTTGCAGGGCCACGGTGGGCCGGTGGTGCTGGACTTGCTCCTGCGGCGTTGTGTTCAGCTCGGCGCCCGTCTAGCCCGCCCCGGAGAATTCAGCGAACGCGCCTTCCTCAATGACAAGCTCGATCTGGCCCAGGCCGAAGCCATCGCCGACCTGATTGAAGCCAGTTCGGAACAGGCCGCGCGTAACGCCTTGCGTTCGCTGCAGGGCGAATTCTCTCGGCGCGTGCATGCGCTGACTGAACAGTTGATTGGATTGCGCATCTACGTCGAAGCCGCCATCGACTTTCCCGAAGAGGAAATCGACTTTCTCGCCGATGGCCATGTACTCGGCCTGCTGGATGCGGTGCGTAGCGACCTCGCGCTGGTACTGCGTGAGGCCGGCCAAGGTGCGTTGCTGCGCGATGGCATGACCGTGGTGATCGCCGGCCGGCCGAATGCCGGTAAATCCAGCCTGCTGAATGCCTTGGCCGGACGTGAAGCGGCGATTGTCACCGACATCGCCGGCACAACCCGCGATGTGCTGCGCGAACACATTCTTATCGATGGCATGCCTTTGCATGTGGTGGACACGGCGGGCTTGCGCACCACTGATGATCAAGTGGAAAAAATCGGCGTCGCCCGTGCCCTGCAGGCCATCAGTGAAGCTGATCGGGTGTTGTTGGTGGTGGATACTACCGCCCCTGAAGCGGCCGATCCTTTTGCCCTATGGCCGGAGTTTCTCGAACAACGCCCAGACGCCAGCAAGGTCACCCTGATTCGCAACAAAGCCGACCTCAGCCAAGAAAACGTTGGCCTGGAAGTCTGCAACGACGGCCATGTGACCATCAGCCTGTCGGCAAAATCCGCCGATGGCCTGGAGCTGCTGCGCGAGCACCTGAAAGCCTGCATGGGCTACGAACAGACGGCAGAAAGCAGCTTCAGTGCCCGTCGTCGCCATCTGGAAGCCCTGCGCCAGGCCAGCACGGCCTTGGAACATGGGCGTAGCCAGCTGACCCTGGCCGGAGCCGGTGAGCTGCTGGCCGAAGACTTGCGCCAAGCCCAGCAAGTGCTGGGGGAAATCACCGGAGCTTTCAGCTCCGATGACCTGCTCGGGCGCATCTTTTCCAGCTTCTGCATCGGCAAATAAGCCTGCACGCGGGTTGGATTGACGAACCTTTCGCCTCAACCCGCACTTCGTTCTTCTTACTGCTCAACTTGCCCATGCCAAAGGGCGGCTTTCGGCTGCCTGTTTTTCAGCCAATAAGCACGTTATGGCAAGAATAAGCCCTGTGGAAAACTGCCCCTAAGCCCGGTCCATAAGTGGGCCTGAAATCTGTTGAAAACCTCGCCTGTTGATAAGTACCTGTTTCATCCACAGGCTTAAGACGGTTATCCAAGTCCTCCAGAGCCGTATAACCACAGCTTTTTGCCAAGCTGAAAGCCTTATGAATAGTGGTCTGTAGCGATCTATCCACAGAAAACGAGCTGTATAGAAATAAACATAAAAATAAAGCTTTATATAAATTCATTCTTTTTATTCTTTATAAGCCGACACTCGTGCCAGGTTTTTCAGGCTGGCTATTTTTTGTGCAGAAGGCTTCTTTCAAACCGGCGAAGACCCTATACTTCCCGGCTCTTCGCAGTACCCAGATTGAAGACCTCTCCATTTCTCAACAGGCACGAGGTGCGTGGTGGATTTCCCTTCCCGTTTTGATGTGATCGTGATCGGCGGCGGCCATGCCGGTACCGAAGCAGCGCTGGCTGCTGCCCGCATGGGGGTAAAAACCCTGTTGCTGACGCACAACGTCGAAACACTTGGGCAGATGAGCTGCAATCCGGCCATTGGCGGGATCGGCAAGAGCCATCTGGTCAAGGAAATCGATGCCCTCGGCGGCGCCATGGCCACCGCCACCGACCTCGGCGGCATCCAGTTCCGTGTCCTCAACAGCCGTAAGGGACCAGCCGTGCGCGCCACCCGCGCCCAGGCCGATCGCGTCCTGTACAAAGCTGCGGTACGTGAAATTCTGGAAAACCAGGCCAACCTGTGGATATTTCAGCAAGCCTGCGATGACCTGATTGTCGAGAATGACCAGGTCAAGGGAGTCGTCACCCAGATGGGGCTGCGCTTTCATGCTGAATCGGTGGTGTTGACCACTGGCACCTTCCTCGGTGGGCTTATCCACATTGGTCTGCAGAACTACTCTGGCGGCCGCGCGGGCGATCCACCCTCGATTGCCCTGGCCCAACGTTTACGTGAATTACCTCTGCGCGTTGGTCGGCTGAAAACCGGCACCCCGCCGCGCATCGATGGGCGTTCGGTGGATTTCTCGTTGATGACTGAACAGCCGGGCGATACACCGATCCCGCTGATGTCGTTCCTCGGTCGCCAAGAACAGCATCCGCGTCAGGTCAGTTGCTGGATTACCCACACCAATGCGCGTACCCACGAAATCATCGCCGCCAACCTGGATCGTTCGCCGATGTATTCGGGCGTGATCGAAGGTGTCGGCCCGCGTTACTGCCCGTCGATCGAAGACAAGATTCATCGCTTTGCCGACAAAGACAGCCATCAGGTGTTCATTGAGCCGGAAGGCCTGACCACCCATGAGCTGTATCCGAACGGGATTTCCACCTCGCTGCCGTTCGATGTGCAATTGCAGATCGTGCGCAGCATCCGTGGCATGGAAAACGCCCACATCGTGCGCCCCGGCTATGCCATTGAGTACGACTACTTCGACCCACGCGACCTGAAATACAGCCTGGAAACCAAGGTGATTGGTGGCTTGTTCTTCGCGGGGCAGATCAACGGCACGACCGGCTACGAAGAAGCCGGCGCCCAAGGTTTGCTCGCCGGTGCCAACGCCGCCTTGCGCGCACAAGGCAAGGACAGCTGGTGCCCGCGCCGCGATGAGGCCTATATCGGCGTGCTGGTGGATGACCTGATTACCCTGGGCACCCAAGAGCCGTACCGCATGTTTACCTCGCGGGCCGAATACCGGTTGATTCTGCGCGAAGACAACGCCGACCTGCGCCTGACTGAAAAGGGTCGCGAACTGGGCCTGGTCGATGACGCGCGCTGGGCGGCCTTCTGCGCCAAGCGTGAAGCCATCGCAGTAGAAGAACAGCGGTTGAAAAGCACCTGGGTACGCCCTGGTACTGCCGAAGGCGAGGCCATCGCCAGCCGCTTTGGTACGCCGCTGACACACGAGTACAACCTGCTCAACCTGCTGACCCGCCCGGAAATCGATTACGCTGGCCTGCGTGAAGTCACTGGCAGCCCAGAAGTGGATGCTCAGGTCGCCGAGCAAGTCGAAATCAAGGCCAAGTACGCCGGCTACATCGACCGTCAGCAGGATGAAATCGCCCGTCTGCGTGCCAGTGAAAACACCCAGCTGCCGGACGATATCGATTACGCGACTATTTCCGGTCTGTCCAAGGAGATCCAGCACAAGCTCGGCCTGGCGCGGCCGCAGACCTTGGGCCAGGCTTCGCGCATTCCCGGCGTCACCCCAGCGGCGATCTCCCTGTTGCTGATCCATTTGAAAAAGCGCGGCGCTGGCCGGCAGCTGGAGCAAAGCGCCTGATGTCCTCGGTTACCGCGCAACACGCAGCAGAACTGTCCCAGGGTGCCGAGCAGTTGGGCGTGAGCCTCAGTGAGAGTCAGCACGCACAGCTGTTGGCCTATCTGGCTCTGCTGATCAAGTGGAATAAAGCGTTCAACCTGACTGCCGTGCGCAGTCCAGACGAAATGGTCTCGCGCCATCTGCTCGACAGCCTCAGCGTGGTGCCCCATGTGGCCGCCGCTGGGGATAACTGGCTGGATGTCGGCAGCGGCGGCGGCATGCCGGGGATACCGCTGGCGATCATGTTCCCTGAGCGGCAGTTCACCCTGCTGGACTCCAATGGCAAAAAGACCCGCTTCCTCACTCAGGTCAAGCATGAGCTGAAGCTGGCTAATCTTGAAGTTATCCACAGCCGGGTCGAAGGTTTTACCCCTGAGCAGCCGTTCAGTGGTATTTGCTCGCGGGCCTTCAGTGCCCTGGAAGACTTCGCCAACTGGACCCGTCATCTTGGCGATAGGCAGACTCAGTGGCTGGCGATGAAGGGTATTCACCCAGATGACGAGTTACAGGCTCTGCCGGACGACTTCCAGCTGAGCGCCACCCATGTGTTGAAGGTTCCCGGTTGCCAAGGTCAGCGCCATCTGCTGATACTGCGTCGCTTGGTCTAGGGGGAACGGCAGCATGGCTAAAGTATTCGCAATCGCCAACCAGAAAGGCGGCGTGGGCAAGACCACCACCTGCATCAATTTGGCGGCGTCACTGGTTGCCACCAAGCGGCGTGTGCTGTTGATCGACCTCGATCCACAGGGTAACGCCACCATGGGCAGTGGCATCGACAAGCACGCCCTGGAGCACTCGATTTATGACGTGCTGATTGGCGAGAGCACGGTCGGCGAAGCCATGCAGTTCTCCGAGCATGGCGGTTATCAGCTGCTGCCGGCCAACCGCGACCTGACCGCTGCTGAAGTTGCGCTGCTGGAAATGAACATGAAGGAAAGTCGCCTGCGTAATGCGTTGGCGCCAATCCGCGAGAATTACGACTACATCCTGATCGACTGCCCTCCTGCACTGAGCATGTTGACGGTCAACGCGCTGGTCGCGGCCGACGGGGTGATCATCCCCATGCAGTGCGAATATTACGCCCTGGAAGGCTTGAGTGATCTGGTCAACAGCATCCAGCGCATCAGCCAGTTGTTCAATCCGAGCCTGAAAATTGAGGGCCTGCTGCGCACCATGTATGACCCGCGCATCAGCTTGACCAACGATGTTTCCGCGCAGCTCAAACAGCATTTCAGCGACAAACTTTACGACGTGGTGATTCCGCGTAACGTGCGTCTGGCCGAGGCACCGAGTTTCGGCATGCCGGCATTGGTCTACGACAAGCAATCCCGAGGCGCTATCGCCTACCTGGCCCTGGCTGGCGAACTGGTTCGTCGCCAGCGGGTCAGCGCCAAACCCGCAACCGCTTAAGGAATTTGCATGGCCGTCAAAAAACGAGGTCTGGGACGCGGCTTGGATGCCCTGCTGGGGGGCACCAACGTCAATACCTTGGAAGAACAGGCACTGCAGGCCGACAAGAGCGAGTTGCAGTACCTGCCCCTGGACCTGATCCAGCGCGGCAAGTATCAGCCGCGCCGCGACATGGACCCCTCGGCGCTGGAAGAGTTGGCGCAATCGATCAAGGCCCAGGGAGTGATGCAGCCCATCGTGGTGCGGCCAATCGACGGTGGTCGTTTTGAGATCATCGCCGGTGAGCGCCGCTGGCGTGCCAGCCAGTTGGCCGGTCTGGACAAGCTACCAGCGATGGTTCGCGAAGTACCCGACGAGGCCGCCATTGCCATGGCGCTGATCGAGAACATCCAGCGCGAAGACCTCAACCCGATCGAAGAAGCCGTCGCCTTGCAGCGACTGCAGCAGGAATTCCAGCTCACCCAGCAGCAAGTGGCTGAAGCGGTGGGTAAATCGCGGGTCACCATCACTAACTTGTTGCGCCTGATCGCCCTGCCGGAAGAGATCAAGATTCTGCTTTCCCACGGTGATCTGGAAATGGGCCACGCCCGTGCTCTGCTCGGTTTACCGGCAGAACGGCAGATTGAAGGTGCGCGACATGTTGTCGCACGCGGCTTCACCGTGCGCCAAACCGAAGCACTGGTACGCCAGTGGCTGAACAGCAAAGAGCAGCCGGCCGAGGTGGTAAAAGCCGACCCGGACATCAGCCGTCTGGAGCAGCGCCTGGCCGAGCGGCTGGGGGCTGCAGTGCAAATCAAGCATGGTCAGAAAGGCCGTGGGCAACTGGTGATCAAGTACAGTTCGCTGGATGAACTGCAGGGTGTGTTGGCGCACATACGCTGAAACATCCCGAGCCTGCGTAATTGGCGGTTAATCGCCATCTGGCGGTTGAATGAGGGGGGAAGCGCCCCTATACTCTGCGCGCATTTTGTCGGCACAAACTATGCCAGATTGTGAGCAGAGCGGCCGACGCCAGAGGTAAGCGAGATGGATGTGCGCAGGTCGAACCGTCCAGCCTTCCATCGACTACCGGTGTTCCCGGTATTGCTGGCTCAGCTGGTTGTACTACTGTTAGCTGCTGCCGTGCTGTATGGCTGGCGTGGCCCGGTAGCGAGTTACTCAGGATTGTGCGGCGGTTTGATTGTTTGGCTGCCCAATCTGTATTTCGCCCACAAGGCGTTCCGCTTTAGCGGTGCGCGGGCAGCTCAAGCCATCGTGCGGTCTTTTTATGCCGGCGAGGCGGGCAAACTGATTCTAACGGCAGTGCTCTTTGCACTGACGTTTGCAGGGGTAAAACCATTGGATCCGCTGGCGGTATTTGGCGTGTTCATCCTGACCCAAGCGGTCAGCTGGTTTGCACCCGTGCTGATGAGACGACGACTTTCGAGACCTTAGAGCGTTTGAGGCAACCATGGCAGCAGAAACCGCTTCGGGCTATATCCAGCACCACTTGCAGAACCTGACCTTCGGTCGTCTGTCATCTGGCGACTGGGGCTTCGCCCACACCGCCGAACAGGCAAAAGAAATGGGCTTTTGGGCTTTCCACGTCGATACCCTCGGCTGGTCGGTCGCACTGGGTCTGATCTTTATCCTGATTTTCCGCATGGCCGCCCGCAAGGCGACTTCCGGTCAGCCAGGCGCCCTGCAAAACTTCGTTGAAGTGATGGTCGATTTCGTTGACGGCAGCGTCAAGGACACCTTCCATGCACGCAACCCACTGATCGCACCGTTGGCCCTGACGATTTTCGTCTGGATCTTCATGATGAACGCCATCGACCTGATTCCGGTGGACTGGATTCCGATGCTGGCGGTGATGGTCACCGGCAACGAGCACATCTTCTTCCGTGCCGTGCCGACCACTGATCCAAACGCGACCCTGGGCATGGCCCTGTCGGTCTTTGCGTTGATCATTTTCTACAGCATCAAGGTTAAGGGCATCGGCGGCTTTGTCGGCGAACTGACCCTGCACCCGTTCAGCAGCAAGAACATTGCCGTACAGATCATTCTGATCCCGGTGAACTTCCTGCTTGAATTCGTGACCTTGGTGGCAAAGCCGATTTCCCTGGCTCTGCGACTGTTCGGCAACATGTATGCAGGCGAGCTGGTGTTTATCCTGATCGCCGTAATGTTCGGTAGCGGCTTGCTGCTGCTGAGCGGCCTGGGTGTAGCGTTGCAATGGGCGTGGGCGGTATTCCACATCCTGATCATCACCCTGCAAGCGTTCATCTTCATGATGCTGACCATCGTATATCTGGCCATGGCGCATGAAGATAACCATTAACAGCGCCTTGCACTGTTAATGACCTCTCCTTGGGAGAGGTGCCCGAAAGGGCGAAACCCCTTTTGCTTTACCGCTTTACTAAAACCTTAACCAATACGACGTAAAAAGTCGGGAGGAAAGATGGAAACTGTAGTTGGTCTAACCGCGATCGCCGTTGCACTGCTGATTGGCCTGGGTGCCCTGGGTACCGCCATTGGCTTTGGTTTGCTGGGTGGCAAGTTCCTGGAAGGCGCCGCGCGTCAGCCGGAAATGGTCCCAATGCTGCAAGTTAAAATGTTCATCGTTGCCGGTCTGCTCGACGCCGTAACCATGATCGGTGTGGGTATTGCTCTGTTCTTCACCTTCGCTAACCCGTTCCTGGCACAAGTAGCCCAGTAATTCTCGCTTTCGAGAATGACTGACAACGAACGAGCGAGGTGTTGGCGTGAACATTAATGCAACCCTGATTGGTCAGTCCGTTGCGTTCTTCATCTTTGTCATGTTCTGCATGAAGTATGTGTGGCCTCCGGTCATCACTGCCATGCGTGAACGTCAAAAGAAGATCGCTGATGGTCTTGACGCTGCCAGCCGAGCAGCTCGTGATCTGGAGTTGGCCCACGATAAAGTGGCCCAGCAACTGCGCGAAGCTAAAACTCAGGCAGCTGAAATCATTGAGCAGGCCAAGAAACGCGGTACTCAGATTGTTGACGAAGCCCGAGATCAGGCTCGCGTCGAAGCTGAACGTGTGAAGGCTCAGGCTCAGGCCGAGATCGAACAGGAACTGAACGGTATCAAAGATGCCTTGCGTGCCCAATTGGGTGGCTTGGCTGTCAGCGGTGCTGAGAAGATTCTGGGCGCTACTATCGACCAAAACGCGCATGCGGAGCTGGTTTCCAAACTGGCAGCCGAAATCTAAGCGAGGGCGATCATGGCAGAACTGACCACGTTGGCCCGACCTTACGCTAAAGCTGCTTTCGAGTACGCCCAAGCCCATCAGCAGCTGGCCAACTGGTCGGCAATGCTGGGCCTCGCTGCTGCGGTGTCGCAAGACGACACCATGCAGCGCGTGCTCAAAGCACCGCGTCTGACGAGTACAGAAAAGGCCACCACCTTTGTTGAGGTGTGTGGTGACAAGTTCGACGCCCAGGCGCGTAACTTCCTTAGCATCGTTTCGGAAAACAACCGTATGGAGTTGTTGCCGGAAATCGCCGATATGTTCGAGCTGTACAAAGCCGAACAGGAAAAATCGGTGGATGTGGATGTTACCAGTGCGTTCGCGTTGAACGATGAACAGCAAGACAAACTCGCCAAGGTTCTCAGTGCACGGCTCGGCCGAGAAGTGCGTCTGCACGCCGCGGAGGATGCCAGCCTGATTGGTGGCGTCGTAATCCGCGCCGGCGACCTGGTTATCGATGGCTCAGTTCGCGGCAAACTCGCGAAACTAGCCGAAGCATTGAAATCTTGAGTTTGAAGGGGCAGCAGAGCAATGCAGCAACTCAATCCTTCCGAAATAAGTGAAATCATCAAGGGCCGCATCGAGAAACTCGATGTAGCCTCTCAAGCCCGTAACGAAGGCACAGTCGTCAGCGTATCTGACGGTATCGTGCGGATCTTCGGTCTCGCTGACGTTATGTACGGCGAAATGATCGAGTTCCCCGGTGGTGTCTACGGTATGGCGCTGAACCTGGAGCAAGACTCTGTAGGCGCCGTGGTATTGGGCAGCTACCAGACTCTGGCCGAAGGCATGAGCGCCAAGTGCACTGGCCGCGTACTCGAGGTTCCGGTTGGTCCGGAACTGCTGGGTCGCGTAGTCGATGCCCTGGGTAACCCAGTTGACGGCAAAGGCCCGCTGAACAACGTCCTCACCGACGCTGTTGAGAAGGTTGCACCGGGCGTGATCTGGCGTAAGTCGGTTGATCAGCCGGTACAGACTGGCTACAAGTCGGTTGACGCCATGATCCCGGTTGGCCGTGGCCAGCGCGAGCTGATCATTGGTGACCGTCAGATCGGTAAAACCGCTCTGGCCATCGACGCCATCATCAACCAGAAAGACAGCGGCATTAAGTGCGTCTACGTAGCTATCGGTCAGAAGCAATCGACCATCGCTAACGTGGTGCGCAAGCTGGAAGAAAACGGTGCACTGGCTAACACCATCATCGTTGCCGCCAGCGCCTCCGAATCCGCTGCTCTGCAATACCTGGCACCGTACTCCGGTTGCACCATGGGCGAATATTTCCGCGACCGCGGTGAAGACGCGCTGATCGTTTATGACGATCTGTCCAAGCAAGCAGTGGCGTATCGCCAGATTTCCCTGCTGCTGCGCCGTCCACCAGGCCGTGAAGCCTACCCAGGCGACGTGTTCTATCTCCACAGCCGTCTGCTGGAGCGCGCATCCCGCGTTTCTGAAGAGTACGTTGAGAAGTTCACCAACGGCGCCGTGACTGGCAAGACCGGTTCTTTGACCGCTCTGCCAATCATCGAAACCCAGGCTGGCGACGTTTCCGCGTTCGTTCCGACCAACGTGATTTCCATCACCGACGGTCAGATCTTCCTGGAATCGGCCATGTTCAACTCCGGCATCCGTCCGGCAGTGAACGCTGGTGTGTCGGTATCCCGCGTAGGTGGTGCAGCGCAGACCAAGATCATCAAGAAACTGTCGGGTGGTATTCGTACCGCACTCGCCCAGTACCGTGAACTGGCAGCATTTGCCCAGTTCGCCTCGGACCTGGACGAAGCAACCCGTAAGCAACTTGAGCATGGTGAGCGCGTTACCGAGCTGATGAAGCAGAAGCAGTACGCGCCGATGTCCATCGCCGATATGTCGCTGTCTCTGTACGCTGCCGAACGTGGCTTCCTCCAGGACATCGAAATCGCCAAAGTGGGTAGCTTCGAGCAAGCCCTGATTGGCTATTTCAACCGTGATCACGCCGAACTGATGGCGAAGATCAACGTGAAGGGTGACTTCAACGACGAAATCGACGCTGGCATCAAAGCCGGTATCGAGAAGTTCAAGGCCACCCAAACCTGGTAAGCCGCAGCGGGGGTCGAAAGGCCCCCGCCTGCTAACCCGATAGGTGTTACATGGCAGGCGCAAAAGAGATTCGCAGTAAGATTGCGAGCATCAAAAGCACGCAAAAGATCACCAACGCCATGGAAAAAGTGGCTGTTAGCAAGATGCGCAAGGCACAAATGCGCATGACTGCTGGCCGTCCCTATGCTGAGCGCATCCGTCAGGTGATTGGTCATCTTGCCAACGCCAACCCGGAATATCGCCATCCCTTCATGATCGAGCGCGAAGTTAAGCGTGTTGGTTATGTTGTGGTCAGCAGTGACCGTGGTCTGTGCGGTGGCTTGAACACCAACCTGTTCAAGACTCTGGTCAAGGACATGGCTGGTTTCCGCGAAAGCGGCGTCGAGGTTGATTTCTGTGTTGTCGGCAGCAAGGGCGCGTCGTTTTTCCGCACCTTCGGCGGCAACGTGGTTGCAGCCATCAGCCAACTCGGTGAAGAGCCGTCGATCAATGATCTGATTGGCAGCGTCAAGGTCATGCTGGATTCCTACCTGGAAGGTCGTATCGACCGTCTGGCCGTGGTCTCCAACAAGTTCGTCAACACCATGACGCAGAAGCCGACGGTGGAGCAATTGATTCCGCTGGTGGCTGATCCGGATCAAGAACTGAAGCATCACTGGGACTACCTCTACGAACCCGATGCCAAAGAGCTGCTGGACGGCTTGATGGTGCGCTACGTGGAATCCCAGGTTTATCAATCCGTGGTGGAAAACAGCGCCTGTGAGCAGGCAGCCCGGATGATTGCGATGAAGAACGCTACTGACAACGCCGGTGATCTGATCAGCAATTTGCAGCTGATCTACAACAAGGCGCGTCAGGCAGCGATCACTCAAGAGATCTCGGAAATCGTCGGCGGCGCTGCCGCGGTCTAATTTACAGGAGCCAGCTATGAGTAGCGGACGTATCGTTCAAATCATCGGCGCCGTTATTGACGTGGAATTCCCACGCGAAAACGTACCGAGCATCTACAACGCGCTGAAAGTACAAGGCGCGGAAACTACTCTGGAAGTTCAGCAGCAGCTGGGCGACGGCGTAGTTCGTACCATTGCGATGGGTTCGACCGAAGGCTTGAAGCGCGGTCTGGACGTTATCGACACTGGCGCAGCCATCTCCGTACCGGTCGGTAAAGCGACCTTGGGCCGGATCATGGACGTACTGGGCAACCCGATTGACGAAGCTGGCCCGATCGGCGAAGAAGAGCGTTGGGGTATCCACCGCGCTGCACCTTCGTTCGCAGAGCAAGCAGGCGGCAACGACCTTCTGGAAACCGGCATCAAGGTTATCGACCTGATCTGCCCGTTCGCCAAAGGCGGTAAAGTCGGTCTGTTCGGTGGTGCCGGTGTAGGCAAAACCGTAAACATGATGGAACTGATCCGTAACATCGCCATCGAGCACAGCGGTTATTCCGTGTTCGCCGGTGTGGGTGAGCGTACTCGTGAGGGTAACGACTTCTACCACGAGATGAAGGATTCCAACGTTCTCGACAAAGTAGCCTTGGTCTACGGTCAGATGAACGAGCCACCAGGCAACCGTCTGCGCGTAGCACTGACCGGCCTGACCATGGCTGAGAAGTTCCGTGACGAAGGTAACGATGTACTGTTGTTCGTTGACAACATCTACCGTTACACCCTCGCCGGTACTGAAGTATCTGCACTGCTCGGCCGTATGCCGTCTGCCGTGGGTTATCAGCCGACTCTGGCCGAAGAAATGGGTACCTTGCAAGAGCGTATCACTTCGACCAAAAACGGTTCGATCACCTCGATCCAGGCCGTTTACGTACCTGCGGATGACTTGACTGACCCGTCCCCGGCGACCACCTTCGCCCACTTGGACGCCACCGTCGTTCTGTCCCGTGACATCGCCTCGTTGGGTATCTACCCGGCAGTAGATCCACTCGACTCGACTTCGCGTCAGCTGGATCCGCTGGTTATCGGCGTTGAGCACTACGAGACAGCTCGTGGCGTGCAGTACGTTCTGCAGCGTTACAAGGAACTGAAGGACATCATCGCGATCCTGGGTATGGACGAGCTGTCGGAAGCCGACAAGCAGTTGGTATCCCGTGCGCGTAAGATCCAACGCTTCCTGTCGCAGCCGTTCTTCGTGGCTGAAGTCTTCACCGGTGCCTCGGGTAAATACGTTTCCCTGAAAGACACCATCGCAGGCTTCAAAGGCATCCTCAACGGTGACTACGACCATCTGCCAGAACAAGCGTTCTACATGGTTGGTGGTATCGAAGAAGCCGTCGAGAAAGCCAAGAAACTGTAATCCGTGCGCCCGGCAACGGGCGCTCACGTGAGGCAAGCATATGGCCATAACAGTCCATTGCGATATCGTCAGTGCGGAAGCGGAGATTTTTTCCGGTCTGGTTGAGATGGTCGTAGCACACGGCAGCCTGGGTGACCTGGGTATTGCCTTGGGCCACGCGCCATTGATCACTGATTTGAAGCCGGGCCCTATCCGGGTGATCAAGCAGGGCGGCGAATCCGAGGTGTTCTACATCTCTGGTGGCTTCCTGGAAGTGCAGCCGAACATGGTTAAGGTCTTGGCCGATACCGTGCTGCGTGCTGCCGATCTGGATGAGGTGGCTGCTCAGACGGCGTTGAAAGCTGCTGAGAAAGCGTTGCACGAACGAGGCGCGGACTTTGATTACTCCGCCGCTTCGGCCCGCCTGGCAGAGGCTGCAGCTCAGCTGCGGACACTCCAGCAGGTACGCAAGAAGTTCGGCGGCTAATCCCGTCAGGCTTCAGCGCAAGCGAGTAAAAGGGTAGCCTTGGCTACCCTTTTTCTTGTCTGTCATTTACCCGTTCCAAGGAATTCAGGAAGCTCAGCATGTCTCTCGATATCGTCATTCTTGCCGCCGGCCAGGGCACTCGCATGCGTTCGGCGCTGCCTAAAGTGCTGCACCCAGTGGCTGGCAAGTCCATGCTTGGGCATGTAATCGACACTGCCCGTCAGTTGCAGCCGCACAGCATCCAAGTGGTGATTGGTCATGGTGCCGAGGCGGTGCGTGAGCGTTTGGCGGCGTCTGACCTGAATTTCGTCTTACAGGCCGAACAGCTGGGGACTGGGCATGCTGTGGCCCAGGCCCTGCCGGCCTTGAGTGCCGAACGCGTGCTGATTCTGTATGGCGATGTACCGCTGATTGCAGCCGAAACCCTGCAGCGGTTGCTGGCGTTGGTCAGCGATCAACAGCTGGGCCTGCTCACCGTGCAGCTGGCGGACCCCACGGGCTATGGCCGAATTGTTCGCGGTGCCGACGGGCAAGTCGAAGCCATCGTCGAGCACAAGGATGCCAATGCCGCGCAACGCGCCATCAGCGAAGGCAATACCGGCATTCTCGCCGTACCGGGCAAACGTCTGGCGGACTGGCTGGGGCGTCTGTCCAACAGCAATGCCCAGGGCGAGTATTACCTGACCGACGTGATCGCCATGGCCGTAGCCGACGGCTTGGTGGTGGCCACCGAACAGGCTAGCGATGAAATGGAAGTGCTAGGTGCCAACGACCGCATTCAGCTGTCTCAGCTCGAGCGCCATTATCAATACCGCGCAGGCCGCCGCCTGATGGCTCAGGGTGTGACCCTGATCGATCCCGCGCGCTTCGATTTGCGTGGCGAAGTGACTGTGGGTCGCGACGTGCTGATCGACATCAACGTGATCCTCGAAGGCCAGGTGGTGATCGAGGATGGCGTGCACATCGGCCCCAACTGCGTGATCAAGGACAGCGTCCTGCGCCAGGGCGCCATCGTTAAAGCCAGCAGCCATCTCGACGGCGCCGATGTGGGTGAGGGTGCCGACTGCGGTCCGTTTGCCCGCCTGCGACCGGGCAGTGTGCTGGGTGCCAAGGCCCACGTCGGCAACTTCGTTGAGCTGAAAAATGCCAAGTTGGGCGCGGGCGCTAAAGCCGGGCACCTCAGCTATCTGGGTGATGCCGAGATCGGCGCGCGAACCAACATCGGTGCGGGCACCATCACCTGCAACTATGACGGCGCCAACAAGTTCAAAACCGTGCTGGGTGAGGACGTGTTTATCGGCTCCAACAGCTCCCTGGTAGCCCCCGTCAGCCTGGGTGATGGTGCCACCACCGGTGCTGGTTCTACGGTGACGATCGATGTGCCGGCTAATACCTTGGCGGTGGGCCGTGCCAAGCAGCGCAATATTGAAGGCTGGAAGCGTCCGGTTAAGCTCAACAAATAAGCGTCGACTCATCTTGGCCAAAGGCGACTTCGGGCGCCTTTGGTCTTGTTCAGTCTTGACGTAAAAGCTTCATTAGGTTTTGATTCGCTTTAATAACTTTCGAATCGAAACTTTTTCATGTCCAAGCGCAACACACCGCAACGCCGGCATACCATTCTTGCCCTGCTGACAGAGCAGGGCGAGGTGAGTGTCGATCAGCTGGCCAAGCTATTCGAAACCTCGGAAGTGACCATCCGCAAGGACCTCGCCGCGCTGGAAAAGAACGGCCTGCTGCTGCGCCGTTATGGCGGTGCAGTGCCGATGCCGCAAGAGTTGATCAGCGAACCCAGTCAGCCCGTCTCGGCCTATAAGCAGGCGATTGCCCGTGCCGCGGTGGGCTGCATTCGCGAGCATGCGCGAATCATCATCGACAGCGGCACCACCACGGCGGCGATGATCCCGCAACTGGGCCCCAAGCCGGGCCTGGTGGTGATGACCAACTCGCTGAACGTGGCCCGTGCGCTGAGCGAGCTGGAGCATGAGCCGGTGTTGCTGATGACCGGCGGCACCTGGGACCCGCACTCGGAGTCCTTCCAGGGCCAGGTCGCCGAGCAGGTACTGCGCTCCTACGATTTCGACCAGTTGTTTATCGGTGCCGATGGCATCGATCTGGCCCGCGGCACCACCACCTTCAATGAGTTGCTCGGCCTTAGCCGGGTGATGGCCGAGGTGGCGCGGGAAGTCATCGTCATGGTCGAGGCCGACAAGATCGGCCGCAAGATTCCCAATCTGGAGCTGCCCTGGAGCAGCATCCATACCCTGATAACCGACGAGCGCCTCCCTGCCGAGGCCCGTGAACAGATTGCCGCGCGCGGGGTCAACCTGATCTGCGCCGCGACTCAAGCCAAGTAAGGAGCAAGTCTATGTGTGGCATTGTGGGCGCCATCGCCGAACGGAACATCTCAGCCATCCTGGTCGAAGGCCTCAAGCGCCTGGAGTACCGTGGCTATGACAGCGCCGGTGTGGCGATTTTCACCAGCGAGGGCACGCTGCAGCGCTGCCGTCGTAGCGGCAAGGTGGCCGAGCTGGACCAGGCCCTGGCCGGTGAGCCCTTGCTCGGCCGTCTGGGCATTGCCCACACCCGCTGGGCCACCCACGGCGCCCCCTGCGAGCGCAATGCCCACCCGCATTTCTCTGGCACTGAGCTGGCGGTGGTGCACAACGGCATCATCGAAAATCACGAAGCCCTGCGTGAGCGTCTGCAAGGCCTCGGTTATGTGTTTAGCTCCGATACCGACACCGAAACCATCGTCCACTTGCTGCACCACAAGCTGCAAGAGCACGCCGACCTGGCCGATGCGCTGAAGGCGGCGATCCCTGAGCTGCACGGCGCCTACGGCCTGGCGGTGATCAGCGCGCAGCAACCGGACCGCCTGCTTGCCGCCCGGAGTGGCAGCCCGCTGGTGATCGGCTTGGGTATGGGCGAGAACTTCCTCGCCTCCGACCAGTTGGCTCTGCGCCAGGTTACCGACCGCTTTATGTACTTGGAAGAAGGCGATATCGCTGAAATCCGCCGCGACAGCGTGCAGATATGGGATCAACACGGCCAGTCGGTACAGCGCGAGCAGGTGCAATATCACGAAGGCGCCGAGGCGGCCGACAAGGGCGCCTATCGCCACTTTATGCTCAAGGAAATCCACGAGCAGCCCAAGGTCGTGCAGCGCACCCTGGAAGGCCGCCTCGGTTCCGATCACGTTCTGGTGCAAGCCTTCGGCCCGCACGCCGCCGAGCTGTTTGCCCAGGTCAAGAACGTGCAGATCGTCGCCTGCGGCACCAGTTACCACGCCGGAATGGTCGCCCGTTACTGGCTCGAAGAGCTGGCCGGCATCCCTTGCCAGATCGAAGTGGCCAGCGAGTTCCGCTACCGCAAGGTGGTGGTGCACCCGGACAGCCTGTTCGTCAGCATCTCCCAGTCCGGCGAAACCGCCGACACCCTGGCCGCCCTGCGCAATGCCAAGGAGCTGGGCTTCCTTAGCAGCCTGGCGATCTGCAACGTCGGCACCAGCTCGTTGGTGCGTGAGTCGGCGCTGACCCTGCTGACCCAGGCCGGCCCGGAAATCGGCGTGGCCTCGACCAAGGCCTTCACCACCCAGTTGGTGGCCTTGCTGCTGCTGACCCTGTCCCTCGGTCAGGTGCGCGGCACCCTGAGCAAAGCCAATGAGGCCGAGCTGGTGGACGAACTGCGCCGCCTGCCGACGCGCCTGGGCGAAGCCCTGGCCATGGACAAAACCGTGGAGAAAATCGCCGAGCTGTTCGCTGAGAAGCACCACACCTTGTTCCTCGGCCGTGGCGCGCAATACCCGGTGGCGATGGAAGGCGCGCTCAAGCTCAAGGAAATCTCCTACATCCACGCCGAGGCCTACCCGGCCGGTGAGCTCAAGCACGGCCCGTTGGCCTTGGTTGACAGCGATATGCCGGTAGTCACCGTGGCGCCGAACAACGAGCTGTTGGAGAAGCTCAAGTCCAACCTGCAGGAAGTGCGTGCCCGCGGTGGCGAGCTGATCGTGTTCGCCGACGAGCAGGCCGGCATGAGCAACGGCGAAGGCACCCACGTGGTCAACATGCCGCATATCCACGACGTGCTGGCGCCAATCCTCTACACCCTGCCGCTGCAGTTGTTGTCTTACTACGTCGCCGTGCTCAAAGGCACCGACGTCGACCAGCCACGCAATCTGGCCAAGTCGGTGACGGTGGAGTAAGCCTTATCAGCGCCGGCTCGCTTGGTTTCGAACAATAAAAACTGTCGGTAGACAATAAAGGCTGTCGGAACCATTTTTCGAGGATTTACAAAATGC